>BJHG01000030.1 GCA_014191975.1 Methylococcaceae bacterium
GTCTCATCCGATACTTGTTCTAATTCAGCCATCCCTTTGCGTATCGTTTTTGGATCAATATCAAAGAGCCTTGAAATATAATCAGTCCCTCCATGATTTAATTTCTCCGCTTCAATGGCGGCATATCGGCGTTTATCCTTTTCCGATAACGTGACAAAGAGACGTTGCATTTTTACTTCGATGTGCTTTTCATAACTGATCATTTGATAATTTGCCATGAGAAAAATTTAGGGGCTTATTATCTCATTTCAACTCATTAAATCGGGATATTATTTTTGACTGTATCCTTAGTAATGAAAACCTTGGTGTAATTCTGGGAACTCGTCTTTGTCTAACTGCTCAAATATAATTTTTAAAAATTGACTATCTTCGCATTCAGGAGCGAACCGCGCTAAACCTCCATTGCGTAAAATCATCACAATTTCGTGTTTCATATCATCAACTGATTCGCGCAAACTATCGTCAAGCGTTTGAAAATGCTCTGTTAATTTGTTTCTCATGAAATGCATTTTATGACCAAATACAATCCCCCATGCTTGTTCCTGAATACTTTCCTCTTTGAGTTGTTCAACGCTCGGAATACCGCAATTGCTTTCTTGTGCATTTTTTAACGCTATGTTCAGTGCATCTTTTAATTCGTCATCTGCTTCATTCCGACGTTGTTTTAATTCATTGACGTAATTGCCTAATGCCTTTTCACTTGCCTCAAAATTCTTGAAAATTTCCGAAAATGTTTTTTCTGGACCTTTGCCAATACACGCTGATTTTAATACATCACCGACTTGTTGCAACGCTTGCTCGGCTTCATTACGAAGTGCATTTAATTCTTCACGCTTTGCATTCAAATACTCGTCATCAATGGCTTGAATATGGTTTGCCATATAGTCCAAAACAGGCAAAAGAATTTTTTCTTGTGCTTCTATTGGGTCAAAGCAATTCGCCACAACAACATCTTGAGTATGAATTCCATGTTGTTTAGCTCCTTTTTGCATCTCGTGACACAACTTGGTGTTATTGCCATTACTGTGACGGTTTAAAACCATGAAAGAACATTTTGCCAAATCAATTGATAAAAGTACTTCTTTTGCCAACGTGTACAAATTCATATCTTGTTGAATCCATGCACCACCTGTTTCAGCGGGTAATTTAACAAATAAAACCATATCAACATCTTGCGCCAATGATTTGATTAAACGCTGTGCTTCTCCTTCTTTTATTTCATCAAGTCCAGGTAAATCAGCCAATGCAATGCTACTAACTTCCGCAAGTGGGAAACGAGTGTAAATTTCGACTAAACGCACAGCGCGATAATTTTGGTATTTTTCATCACCATCAGGATTATGTTGTGAAACGTAACGTAAAATTTCTTCACGTTCGATTTGTTTTTCATTGCTACTGAGCAAGGCACGATAATCTGCCAAATGCTTTTGAAATTCGCGTAATTGATTTAATAAAGCAACCGTTAATCCACCCGTTGTTTCATTTTCCATTGTTGGTAAAACTACTTTACTGAATTGTTCAACGGAAGTGGGAACTTCACCAAGCATTAAAGGTGTGGTTTCTTTCAACTTGGTGTAATAGGGCGCGATGATTTCGTGTAAAAATTCCTGTTCGCTGTAGAAGTGAACTTTTGCATAAGTTTCTGAACTGTCATGATGGTAGATTAAACTGCGTGCGCCTGTTGTGAACCCCCCCAGAACTGGTCGGAATTTCTTGCGCTGTTAACCCAGTTAAACTTTGTAACAACTGACTTTTACCTTGACGTGCCTGACCTGCAACACCAATGCGGAGTGTTTTCGGATTAAAGCGTTCTTTTAGACGTTCTAAATCAGCTTGAGCCGTCACCAACTTTTTTGAAATATAACTAAAATTAAGCGATTTCCAAATTTCGCTATTTTCACCCGCATCAGTTTGATTTTTTACAAAGATTTCTTTTAGCGTTTCCATTTCAGCAAAACTGTCTAGCAAACTTTGAACCGATTGTTGGCTTTGCGTAATCTTTGCCACAGTAGGCTGGCGTTTTTGTAAAATACTGTCGATTTGTTGAGTAATTGGTGCTTTAGTCATAAATTTTTACCTTAACAAAGTTGTAATCTAAAAGATGCGTATTACAGGAGAAATTGTATTGATATTATTGTGTCATGATTAACAATTTGAAATGCCTTTATTTTATTCTAAATTCTGGTTTGCAATACTGCCGCTTACCAATCGAATCAGCTTCGACCTGATAACTTTGTTTATCATAGGTTCTGTTGAGATTTGAAAATAGGAAAAAGGATAAGCTATCGGTTTTTGAACAAAAAATGGGTAGAGAAAAACTAAGCGATACCGAATGCAACAAGATCCACGCTATTTTAAAAACCAATGCTCGAATTTATG
The DNA here is from genome assembly GCA_014191975.1 of Methylococcaceae bacterium. Taxonomy (GTDB): domain Bacteria; phylum Pseudomonadota; class Gammaproteobacteria; order Methylococcales; family Methylomonadaceae; genus UBA10906. The sequence goes on from BJHG01000030.1 coordinate 2,380, forward strand.
TTGGTAGCGGGGTTGCTAGCCGTAAATTTGTAAATGCAGTGCTTTGGATGATGCGTAGTGGAGCGCAATGGCTTTTGTTGTCGAGCGACCACGGAAAATGGAATAGCGTATTTAAACGTTTTGATGATTGGTGTAAAAAAGACGTGTGGACGTATTTACATGAAAAATGCAAAAACGATTTGGATTTGGACTATGTTTTTATCGATAGTACTGTCATCAAAGCTCACGCTTTTTCAGCAGGAGCCGCAGGCAGCACGAGTCAAGCCGAAGGCATTAGGGCTTTCTGTCGCAGGATACACAACCAAAATTCATGCGGTTGCTGATGCACCAGGTAATCCAATCGATTTTATTTTAACCGAAGGACAAGCCAGTGACGTGAATCAGGCATTGCCCTTATTGGAGCTTGTGCCCGAAGTGGCGCAAGCCTTTATGGCGGATAAAGCCTATGATTGCAACGAAGTTATTGAATTCGTTAAAAAGCGAAAAATGATTCCAGTGATTCCGCCAAAGTCCAATCGCGTTAATCCCCAGACATGTGATTTTGTGTTGTACAAAGAACGCCATTTGATTGAATGCTTTTTCGGCAAAATTAAACATTACCGACGTATCTTTTCTCGATTTGAGAAAAAAGCTAAAAATTACATGGGCTTTCTGCGTTTTGTGTCTGCCCTCATTTGGCTTCGCTGAAACCTCAACAGAACCTAGTTTAGATTAAAAAAGCTACTGCGACAGCAGGCGCACAATCCGCTGAATTGAATATTAAACCATGATGTTTTTTTTGAAAAAGCGCCGAAAAGTCAACGTACTCACACTCTAACAAGAGTGCAATTTCTTGAACTAAAAACCGTCCAATTCCCGCACCAATCAATGTTGATTTTGTTTCTGAGCGCGTTAAATGCAACGCACAACTTTTTTGAATTCGTTGCTTGTGTTGTTGGCGAATATCACTCGCCACCCTTTTCCATCGATCTAATTCTTCAATTTTAAAATCGTCACCCAACATTCGTGATAAACGTCGTGCACTCGCTTCAATTGTTTTTTCTGCGCCGTCTGCGGTTGGCGTTTGGTCATGATTTTCAGATAGCTCACCTGTTAAACGATACACATCTGCCATTGTTGCAAAATGTTCAGCCATCACACCAACGTATTTTTCGTTATCTAAAACCGTTTGCACCACTGACATCACTGCAGTTCTGACAATGCCTGTATAAATCAACTCGTGTGAAATCAATCGTTCGTAATCGCTAAAACCTAGTGCGAGAACCTCACCATTTTCACACCATAAAATATCGGTTGTTGTGCTGCCAATATCGACAAATAAGCAATGCTCAAACTGTTTCGCGGCAAATGAAGCGCTCGCCAACCAATTAGCTGAGGCAATCGCCTCAAAATAGGTTTCGTTAATTTTTGAAGCGGGCAACAATCCGGATTTGCCGCAAAAAATTTGAACGTCAAAATCGGCTAATAATTGCGTCATTGTTTGAATAATTTGTTTTACGCCATCATGACGATTCGCAAATAAATCGACTAATTCGCCCGTCATAGTGAGCGCGTGTTTTGTGTTCAAATTCGGAATTTTTTCGAGCAGTGTTTTAACGGCATATTCCAATTTATCTAAACCTTGCCACAACGGACAAGGTTCTTGATAAACCGCAATGATTTCGTGATTTTCAACAACGGCAACTTTGACGTGTGCGCCGCCAATATCCCAACCGATAGAAACGTGATTCATTTAGGCTAATTTTGCTTTCAAAATTTTGTTTATTTCAGCAGGATTTCCTTTGCCTTGCATGGCTTTCATGACTTGTCCAACGAAGAAACCAAACATTTTTTCATTACCCCCACGATATTGTTCAGCTTGCTTTTCATTTGCTGCCAAAATCGTGTCAATAATTGCTTCAATTGCACCCGTATCAGTAATTTGTTTCAAACCTTGTTTTTCAATAATTTCGTCGGCAGATTCTGAGCCGTCCCATAAAAACTCAAACACTTGTTTGCCAATTTTGCCTGAAATTGTATCATCGGCAATTCGCGCTACTAAACCCGCAAAACGTTCGGCGTTAATTGGCGACGTAGCGATTTCTAAATCAGCGCGATTTAATGCCGCTGATAATTCGCCTGTAATCCAATTCGCACAAATCGCGCTTTCACAACCCGAAATTTTTACCACACTTTCAAAATAATCTGCCAAATCACGTGAACTGGTTAAAATTGTCGCGCTTTCGTCGTTTAATTTGTAATCGGTTTTGAACCGTAATTTTTTCGCTTCGGGTAATTCTGGCAAGGCGGCTTTGATTTCGGCTTTTAATTCTTCACTGACAAATACAGGTAATAAATCAGGGTCAGGGAAATAACGGTAATCGTTCGCTTCTTCCTTACTTCGCATTGAGCGGGTTTCGTCTTTAACCGAATCGTATAAACGGGTTTCTTGAACGACACGCCCACCGTTTTCAATCAATTCAATTTGGCGTTCGACTTCGTGGTTAATCGCTTTTTCAACAAATTTAAACGAGTTAATGTTTTTGATTTCAGCACGAGTGCCAAATTCTTCTTGTCCTTTTGGACGCACGGAAACATTTGCATCGCAACGAAATGAACCTTCTTGCATATTGCCGTCGCAAATTCCCAAATAACGCACAAGTTCATGCAATTTCCGCATATAGGCAACAGCTTCTTTTGCAGAGCGCATATCGGGCTCAGATACGATTTCAAGTAATGGTGTTCCTGCACGATTTAAATCAATGCCTGTCGCACCATGAAAATTTTCGTGTAGCGATTTGCCAGCATCTTCTTCTAAATGCGCTCGCGTTACGCCGATTCGCTTTATTTCGCCATCAACTTCAATATCTAAAAATCCTTTGCCGACAATTGGCAATTCAAATTGACTGATTTGATAGCCTTTTGGTAAATCGGGATAAAAATAATTTTTGCGAGCAAAAACAGAATGGGCTGCGATTTCTGCTTCAATCGCCATGCCGAAAATAACTGCTTTACGCACAGCATCTTCGTTCAAAACCGGTAAAACACCTGGCATTCCAAGTGAAATAATACAGGCCTGTGTGTTGGGTTCTGCGCCGTAAGTTGTCGATGCACCCGAAAATATTTTCGTTTTTGTTGATAATTGCGTGTGGATTTCTAAGCCAATCACGGTTTCCCATTCTGTATTTATAGTCATTTTTTGGATTTTCTTTAAAAAGTAAAAAGGGTAGAAATAATGTGCTCGATTCTAACGTAGTGGCATTTGAAAAACGAGTGTGACGTGGATTTTTAACCGTAATTGCTTTTAGAGCGTGTGTTATATTAGCAGTTTACATTTTCATTATTTTTAAAAGAGATTTTACATGAGTTTTAAAGCCCTAGGCTTAAACGACGAATTATTACAAGCCGTCGCTAATCAAGGTTACACAACGCCAACACCTGTTCAAAAACAAGCAATCCCACATATTTTATCTGGCAAAGATGTTTTAGCTGGCGCACAAACAGGAACAGGCAAAACAGCAGGTTTCACATTACCATTATTACAGCGTTTAATGGAAAATCACGATCCACATCAAAAACCACGTCGTATTCGTGCATTGGTTTTAGTGCCAACTCGTGAACTTGCAGCACAAGTTTATGAAAGTATTAAAACTTACGGCGCACATTTGCCATTGACGACCGAAGTCGTTATTGGTGGCGCAAGTATCAATATGCAAATTCGTCAATTACAACGTGGTTGCGATATTGTTGTCGCAACAACAGGACGCTTGTGCGACCACATTAACGAACGTCATGCAAATTTGAAAAACGTTGAAATTCTAGTTCTCGACGAAGCTGACAGAATGCTCGACATGGGATTTTTGCCTGACATCAAACGTATTTGCGGCAATTTGCCAAAAGAACGTCAAACATTACTTTTTTCAGCAACCTATTCTGCGCCGATTAAAGCACTTGCCGCGCAATTATTAAATAATCCGATTGCGGTTGAAGTGGCGAAACCGAATATCACGTCTGAAAATGTGTCAGAATTGGTTTATCCAATCCAAAAAGAAAATAAACGCGCTTTACTTTCGTATTTAATTGGCAGTAATAACTGGAAACAAGTGTTAGTTTTTGTTCGTACAAAACATGGCGCAGATCGTTTAGAAAAACAATTAATTATGGATGGCATTCGTTCAGCAGCATTGCATGGTGATAAAACGCAAGGCGCACGTACGAAAGCGTTAGATTATTTTAAAAATGGCAAAGTCTCTGTTTTAGTTGCAACCGATATTGCGGCACGCGGTTTAGATATTGATACGCTGCCACACGTTGTGAATTACGATTTACCGCAAGTCCCTGAAGATTATATTCATCGAATCGGCAGAACGGGACGTGCTGGTGCATCTGGTGCTGCACTTTCATTGGTTTCAGAAGAAGAAGCACACTTGCTTGGTGACATTGAAAAATTATTGAAACGTAAGTTGCCACAAGTTGAAGATACGGGCTATCCCAATGTTTCATTAAACACAATGGCAGCCGCACCGAAGAAGAAACCCGCTCAAAAGCCAGTACCAAAAGAACCTGCTAGAAAAGATTTTCGTCATTCAAAACCTGCTGAAAAGAAAAGTTATGTCGCGCGAAATCAAGCACCTAGCTCGCGTCCAAAAACACAAGGGTCTGGCAGTAGAAGTCGATAACTAAAACCAAATTCGCTACATGCTCAAAATGAATTCAAAAATTAATCACTCTTTACAAGGCGCAGGTCTGGGTTTGCGCCGCCCATTTTTAAATGAATTTTTGCAAAATCCGTTGCCTGAGGTAGATTTTTTTGAAATCGCTCCCGAAAATTGGATAACGATGGGTGGGAAATTTGGTAAGCAATTTAGGGCTATGACAGAACAATATAAATTTGTTTGTCATGGTTTATCACTGTCGATTGGAAGTTCTGATGCGCTTGATGAAACGTTGGTACGTCAAATTAAAGTGTTTATGGCAACGCACGGCATTGAACATTACAGCGAGCATTTGAGTTATTGCAGTCACAATGGACATTTGTACGATTTAATGCCAATTCCCTTTACTGCCGAAGCAGTGAAACACGTTGCGGAACGAATTAAGCGTGTTCAGGATATTTTAGAACGCAAAATTGCTATCGAAAACGTATCGTATTACACATTTTCTGGTGCAGAAATGCGTGAAATCGATTTTTTTAATGCCGTAGTAAATGAAGCGGATTGTGATGTTTTACTCGACGTGAATAACATTTACGTCAATAGCGTAAATCACGGTTATGATGCGTTGGATTTTTTGAATTTGATGCCTATCGAGCGCATTACTTACGCACATATTGCAGGGCATTTTAAAGAAGCAGAGGATTTTTTAATTGACACACATGGGGCACAAATTATTGAGCCCGTTTGGGAATTATTACGTCATGTTTATCAAAAAATTGGCGTATTTCCAACGCTATTAGAACGTGATTTTAATTTACCACCGTTGAATGAATTGGTCTTTGAGGTTCAACAGATTAAGCTGTTACAAAATACACTTAATCGGAAAAAAATAGATTAGCCCTTAATTCACATTAAAATGTGAATTAAGGGCTAAATAAAAAGCCAGTTCAAATCAGTAAAATAGGGAGATAGATCTCACTCCTCTCGCACTACAGATTTTAAAATGAACTGGCATAGTTAATTGATAACGCTTTATTTTTACGTTTGCAAGCATTATGAACAAACGCTTTTTGCGTACAGTCAACGCATGAGTAATCACGCAGATTTAAGTTTTACAGATGAAGAGGTCATCACGATTTAGTTGAGCTCTTAATTCGCATTTGAGTATGGAAACCTCATACAACAGCTACAATTTGGATCATCTCGGTTTAACGAATCTGTCTATAAACAGATGCTCACCAATGAATATAAGGCTTTATTAAATAGAGATGCCGGAAAATTTCAGGCTAGTTGTCGCGGAACACCATTTCGGAAATAGTTGCATTACCGTAATAAGATCAACTGAGGCACACAATCTGAATCACACCAAACTATGGCATTTTGTTCATACTTTTTACCCAGCTCACAAGATTCCTCAAGTGATAAGCTTAAAACCAAATAACTAGATTCACTAGGCCAATCACCGGAAGGATGTTTGCCTTCGGCAGGACAATATTTCAGGGCTTTATCTTCAAGCTCAGTAGCCAAGTCTATATTCCTCTTTAAATTAACGGACTCATTTAATATTTGGCCGTAAGGATTATAAGCAGTAATAAATAGACAAGTCTTGGTTTTATGGATTTTGTATAAATGGCTCAATGTAGGGCAATACTGGCCTATACGTAATATGAACATTTGCTCATCAAAAACTATGAAGTTAGTTTCCAAATAAGCAAATAGGGTTTCAGAGGGAATAAGGGATGCAGTTGTCATGGTCAAGTTTTTTTAAACACCATCTAAGGTTGATTCGCTGTCATTTGTGATTCAAAGTTAACGGGTGACAGATAACCCAGTGTTGAATGCAATCGTTTACTGTTGTAAAAATTGACAATGTAATGAGCAATAGCCGATTTTGCTTTCTGACTTCTGAACAGCGGAGACTCAAAATTGAAGGTAGATTTGTCTTTTTCTATGCGTTCACAGATAAAATCTAAAATAGTTTTAATGACGACTTTGTTCTCAAAGTGAGACATCACGGTGCTTTGAACCTTTAGTGTAAGCAGCAACCAACCGAAGAACTTTTTTTACTGCTCCACTCTCATAAACATCACCTATCTTGAGAGACGCCAGTTCTTTACTGCGTAATCCCAGATAATGACTCAAGATAACAATCGCTATGTTCCTTTTAGAATGACTGACGATTTCAACAACTCTTAGCACATGCTTTATTTCCCGCTCATCAAGAACTTTTTCCTGACCTGTTGTTCCTTTTATGCGACCTGCTTATTTAGTAAAAAATAGTGAAAATGTAATAAAAAGTATATCACCTAATAATTAAAAGCAAATTACGTGCCGTTATTTTCAAATGTTATGCAATATAGGGATTCACGCTTAAGCTTTAAATTTGATTAAGTACAATTTTGCATTTCAATAATGAAGTTTTCTGAATTCGACAGCTCTTGTGCTCCGTCATTTCGTAAGGCTTCAATCCGTTCTAAATACGCATCATCAATATCGCCAGTAATATATTCATGACTGAAACAAGATGTGTCAAAATGCAGGATGTCTGGATTTCCTTTTTGCACTGCCGCAATTAAGTCGTCTAAATCTTGATAAATTAATTTATCAGCACCAATTTCATCACAAACTTCTTGTTCTGTGCGGTTGTGAGCTATCAATTCATGCGCGGCAGGCATATCAATACCATAAACATTGGGATAACGAACAGGAGGTGCGGCGGAAGCGAAATACACTTTTTTTGCACCCGCGTCACGCGCCATTTGAATGATTTGTGCGGATGTTGTGCCGCGTACAATCGAATCATCGACAAGTAAAACATTTTTACCGTTAAATTCTAAAGTAATCGCATTAAGTTTTTGGCGTACCGATTTCTCACGCAATTTTTGTCCGGGCATAATAAACGTGCGTCCAATGTAACGATTTTTAATAAAGCCTTCGCTAAATTTCACACCTAATTTATTCGCCATTTGCAACGCAGCAGTTCGGCTGGTATCAGGAATTGGAATCACGACATCAATATCGTGATCAGCCCATTCGCGTTCAACTTTTGCCGCTAATTTTTCACCCATTCGCAAACGCGCTTTATAAACTGAAATATTGTCGATAATTGAATCAGGACGTGCAAAATAAACATACTCAAAAATACACGGACACAAATCCACTTTTTCAGCGCATTGTTGGGTATGTAATTTGCCCGATTGTTCAATAAAAATAGCTTCGCCGGCTTCGATGTCACGAATAATATCGAATCCTAAAACGTCTAACGCGACGCTTTCAGAAGCAATCATGAATTCGTTGCCCTGCTCAGTTTTACGTTCACCAAAAATTGCGGGACGAATTCCATTTGGATCACGAAAACCTAAAATTCCCACACCTGCAATCATAATTACCACTGCATAAGCGCCACGGCAGCGTCGATGCACACCTTTTACCGCTTCAAAAACATCTGCAACACTTAAATCTGATTTGTGCAAACTATGTAATTCGTGTGCAAAAACATTGAGCAAAACTTCTGAATCAGAATCTGTATTGATATGCCGTTGATCTTCGTCAAATAATGCTTTTTTTAACTCAGCGGTATTGGTTAAATTTCCATTGTGCGCGAGTGTCAAACCGAAGGGTGAATTGACATAGAACGGTTGTGCTTCGGCAGAACTGGTGCAACCGGCTGTCGGATAACGAACGTGAGCGATTCCCATATTTCCACGCAAACGTAACATTTGATCATTTGTAAAAACATCACGAGTCAGCCCATTATCTTTACGTAAATGCAAGCGTCCATTTTCACACGTCACGATGCCTGCAGCGTCTTGTCCACGATGTTGAAGCACCGTAAGTGCGTCATATAAATCTTGATTTACGGCTTGATGGGAGACGATAGCAACAATACCACACATTATTTTTCACCTAAGTTGGAAGTTTTAACGATAAATTAGAGCATGGGCCATTTGTGCCACGATGTGATCATTTAACCAAATGGCAAGAATTTGAAAAGTGGGTAATAAACTGGATTCCTGCCACCAACTTTGATTTGGTACGGTAGTTAATCCAGCGAGAAAAACGATAATGATTGTGATGACGACACCTTGCATAATACCTGCAAAGCAACCACCTAATCGCTCCATAAAAGCGGTGTGCTTGTAGGTTTGCTTGAAACGGATGGTGAAAAATTGCTGCAACAAACTGCCGGCTAAAAGGGTTAGTACTAATAAGCCAATAAAAGTAACGGCAAAGCGTTTGTTTGGCACAGGGATAAAAATTTGCAATAAACTTGAAATCGAAATAGAAAAATACAAACTCGTCCAAATTCCAATAACCCAACATAATAATGAAACGATTTCCCGACTAAAACCGCGCATTGTACCGATGAGTAAAGTCACGCTAATTAACGCAAAAATACCGTAATCAATCCAAATAAACGGTTTTAATACTGTAGGGAACACGACTTTATTCAGAAACTAAAATAGATGTAATGTGCTGATCGTCCATTTTTTTCTTCATGTCAGCTGCACGTTTACCATCCAATTCAGGTCCTACACGTAAACGGTAGAAAGTACCTTTTTCGTTTTGAATCGGCGTTAATGTTGCGGGCAAACCTTGCATTTTCAAACCTTCAAGCAATGCATCCGCTTTGGTTTTATTCGTCAAACTTGCTAATTGAATAAACCAACGTGAGGCTTTTTTAGGCTCTACAGGTGTCAATATTTTTTTAACCTCCGCTACATTTACATCCGTTGTTGCATTTGCTTTAGCCGACGCAGGCTCTGCGACTAATTTCGCTGCTCGCATTTGTTTTAACAATTCTTCTTCAGGTTTTCCGCCCGGTTTTTTAACGTCTAACTTCGGTTTCATTGGCGGCTCATCATCTATTTCATCAGCATTTACGCCATAATTTGTAGTTTCAGAATAACCTGTCTTTTCAACGTGTGGTTTTATAACAGGCAGTTTTTCAATGGGTTTTGATTGTAATTTGGTTATAGGAACTTCATCCATTTCGTCTGGGCGCAAACTATTTTTTGTGACAGGTGGCCGTAAACTGCTTTGTATAACTGGAATTGTTGATGGTGCTAGGGCAGCTACTTCAATCTGCGGTTGTTTTGGAATTTCCAAAACTTCCTCAGAAGCTTCAGGTGCTTTGAGGGTCGGCTCTTCTGCAAATTGATTTTCAGAAGGTAACGCCAATGTTGTTACCGCTTGACCCTCTTCTTGAAGTGGATCATCAAACAACATAGGAATGAAAATCGCTGACAATATCGTGACAACTAATGCGCCAATAAGACGCTGTTTTAATTCATGATCCATTTTTATTCACCTATTTTTAAATTTGCACAACAATCTGATACTAGAAAAAACGACCCAAATACCAAAATCAAATCACCATGTTGGGCGCGATTTTTTGCAGCAGCAAAGGCTTGGGGGAAATTTTTAAAATCCGTATTTACCGCTGAAATATGACACTGTTCAAAAAACTTTAGTATTGTCGACTCGGTTACAGCACGCGGATTTTTTGGCAATGGTACAAAAAACCAATCGAAAACCACAGGTTTCATCAACGTCAAAACGCTAGCAATGTCTTTATCTTTCATGATTGAAAAAATGGCATGGATGCGGCTATTTGGGAAATTCTCATCAAGATAATTAACCAATGTTTCGACTGCTTGAGGATTATGACCGACATCGAGAAGTATAGGAACGTCTCCTTCTATCAATTGAAAACGCCCTGCTAGTTTTACATTTTTTAAGCCCATTTTTAACGATGTTTCGCTAACAGGCAAAATATCCGCTAAACATTGTGTCGCAAAAATCGCCGCTGACGCATTGCGGAATTGATGATTGCCTTTCAACGCTGGATTTGGTAAATCCGAAATGGTTTGTGACATTCCTTGCCAAGTCCAGGTTTCCCGGTGTTTTTCATAAAAAAATGTTTCACCAAGCCTCAACAAAAGCACATTATTTTTATAAGCATAATTCAGTAATGACGTGGGTGGTCTTAAATCACTCACAATTGCAGGCGTATTTCGACGGAAAATCCCCGCTTTTTCTAGTCCAATTTCATCACGTGTTTCTCCCAAATATTCAACATGATCAATTGCAATACTAGTCACAATTGCCATATCGGTATCGACGATATTTACTGCATCTAAACGACCTCCCAGACCCACTTCTAAAACCTGTAACACCACATTTTGCTGTGAAAAAATAAGCAATGCAGCCAATGTACTAAATTCAAAATAACTCAATGACGTTTCACCACGCACTAAATCAATTTGTTCAAATGCAGCACAAATCAATTCATCTGAAACCGATTCCCCATTGATTTTAATACGTTCGTTGTATCGTAAAATATGTGGTGATGTATACGCGCCGACTTTATGACCTGATGCAAAATAAAACTGCTCCAAATATGCAACGGTTGAACCCTTGCCATTTGTTCCAGCAACGGTAATCGTCAACGGTTTTTGCTTTTTATAATTCGGCAGTAACGCCTCAAAAACGCATTTCACACGCTCCAAACCCAAGTCAATAGGCAAAGGATGCAAGCTTTCTTGCCACGCTAGCCACTCTGTTAAAGATACAAACTGGTTCATTGAATTCAACCAGCGTCTTCAACTTCGGGCGATACTGGTTCTTCATTCAGTGTGTCGGGCATATAAACACCACGATTCGTCATCAACATATCTAAAATACTGGCAAGCTTTGTACGAATATCACGACGATGAATAATCATATCAATCGCGCCGTGCTCCTGTAAAAATTCGCTACGTTGGAAGCCTTCTGGCAATTTTTCACGCACGGTTTGCTCAATGACTCTTGGACCTGCAAAACCGATTAACGCATTCGGTTCAGCGACGTTAATATCGCCCAACATGGCTAAACTTGCAGACACTCCGCCCATTGTCGGGTCGGTCATAAACGAAATATACGGAATACCACGCTCTGAAAGTTTCGTTAATGCCGCGCTAGTTTTTGCCATTTGGAATAACGAAAACAACGACTCTTGCATTCGCGCACCACCGCTTGCCGTGAAAACAATAAACGGCACTCCAAATTCTAAACTTTTGTTCACGCCACGAACAAATTTTTCGCCCACGACAGAACCCATCGAACCACCCATAAAATTAAAATCGAATGCCGCCGCAACAATTGGCTGACCAATCAATTCACCTTTCATAACGATAAGTGCGTCATTTTCTTTGGTTTGTTTTTGGGCTTGCGTCACGCGGTCTTTGTATTTTTTACTGTCTTTGAATTTGAGCGGATCCACAGGCTTAACATTTTTGCCAATTTCTTCACGTCCATTTTCATCCAAAAATAAATTTAAACGCATCCGTGCTGAAATTCTCATGTGATGGTCACATTTTGGACAAACACTGCCGTTTTTTTCTAATTCCGAGTTGTACAAAATCGCGTTACAACTGGGACATTTTGCCCACAAACCTTCAGGAACAGTGGTTTTTTTACCTGACGATTCAGTTCTAATAATTGACGGACGTAATTTTTCAAACCAACTCATTTTTAATTATCCATTGCGTGGCGCATTGCGGTTAAGAGTTCAATAATAGCCATTTTTGCTTGCGCTGGACTGTACAAATTGGCTTCAATTTGACTGATTAACGCGCTGCCAACCACCACACCATCTCCTAAATTGCCAATAACTTTTGCGGTTTCAGCGTCTTTCACACCAAAACCTACCGCAATCGGTAATTTTGTATTCACGCGAATTTCAGCTAATTTCGCTTCAACGTCAGCCGCGTTTAAATGTCCCGCACCCGTCACGCCTTTTAGCGAAACGTAATATAAATAACCTGCGCCGATTACGTCCATTTTTTGGACACGTTCAGCTGAACTATTTGGCGCGAGTAAAAAAATCGGATCCACGCCACGCGCTTTTAATAAGGCGGTACATTCTTCGGCTTCTTCGGGCGGTAAATCGACGGTTAAAACGCCATCAACACCAGCGGCTTGAACGGCATCGGCGAACTTTTCATAACCCATGACTTCAACAGGATTTAAATAACCCATAATGACAATCGGCGTGTGACCGTTAGTTTTGCGGAATTCTTTGGCAATCGCCAACGTCGTCCGCAAACTTTGGTGATGTGCCAAAGCGCGTTCACTCGCACGCTGAATCACTGGACCATCTGCCATTGGGTCAGAAAACGGCACACCCAATTCAATAATATCAACGCCCGCGCCAACCATTGCGTGCATAAGTGGCACTGTAAATTCTGGATTTGGATCGCCAGCGGTGACAAATGGAATTAACGCTTTGCGATTTTTTTCTGCCAATTCGGCGAACGTTGCAGCTAATCGGCTCATAATTCTATTCCTTCTCGTTTTGCCATTGTTTGCATATCTTTATCGCCACGACCCGATAAATTCACGATGATAATTTCGTCTGATTTCATCGTAGGCGCAAGTTTCGTAACGTAAGCCATCGCGTGACTGGATTCTAACGCGGGAATAATGCCTTCCATTCGAGTTAATGCGTAAAAACCACCCAGTGCTTCGTCGTCGGTGATATTTACATATTGAGCGCGTCCCGAATCTTTCAGCCAAGCGTGTTCAGGACCTACGCCCGGATAATCCAAACCTGCCGAAATCGAATGCGTTTCAATAATTTCGCCATCATCATCAGACATTAAATAAGTACGATTTCCGTGTAATACACCTGGACGACCTGCACAAAGTGGCGCAGAATGCCGACCTGTTTCAACACCATCGCCAGCCGCTTCCACGCCAATCATTTTCACATCAGCATCGTCAATAAAGGGATAGAAAAGTCCCATTGCATTTGAACCGCCACCGACACAAGCCACCAACGTATCCGGCAATTTACCAGCTTGCGCTAAACATTGCGCTTTGGCTTCACGTCCTAAAACCGCTTGGAAATCACGCACCATTGCAGGATACGGATGAGGGCCAGCAACGGTTCCGATAATGTAAAACGTGTCGTCGATATTCGTAACCCAATCGCGTAACGCTTCGTTCAATGCGTCTTTCAAAGTTTTTGAACCTGATTCAACGGCAACCACTTTCGCACCCAATAATTTCATGCGATAAACGTTCAACGATTGACGCGCCACATCGACTGCGCCCATATAAACGACGCATTCCAATCCTAATCGTGCGGCAACAGTTGCGGTTGCTACGCCGTGTTGACCTGCGCCCGTTTCAGCAATAATACGGGTTTTTCCCATACGTTTGGCGAGCAATGCTTGACCAACCGTGTTATTGATTTTGTGCGAACCGGTGTGATTTAAATCTTCACGTTTCAAATAAATTTGTGCGCCACCAAGTTGGTTGCTCCAACGTTCTGCATGATAAAGCGGCGACGGACGACCGACGTAATACTGTAAATCCTTATCCAATTCCGCGATAAATTCAACGTCTTCCATATAATGCTGATAAGCGGTGTTTAATTCTTGAATTGCGGGCATTAAAGTTTCCGCGACAAAAATGCCGCCGTAAACACCAAAATGTCCTCGTGCATCGGGCTTGTTATATTTTTCTGTCATAAAGTTTCTCTGTCACCTTCTTGAACTTGTTGTGTAAATACAGTCATTTTAACGGTGTCTTTTTTGCCTTTTTCTAATTCGACACCACTACTAACATCAACTGCGTAAGGATGGGCAATTTGAATCGCTCTTTTAATGTTTTGAACTGTTAAACCACCCGCTAAAATAATCGGAATCGGGCGTTTTGTAGGCAATAAATCCCAATCAAATTGTATTCCCGTGCCACCTTTTGCATCGGGATGATAAGCATCTAAAAGTAAGCCTTTTGCGTCATGATATTCGGCATATAATTTTTCAAAATCCAACCCTTTTTTTACACTTATAGCTTTAATATAACGCTTGCCATAAATTCGACAATCGCCGGCGGGTTCGTCACCGTGAAATTGTAAATAATCAAGCGGTACGTGTGCCAGTACATTACGAATTTGGTTTTCTTCGGCGTTAACAAATAAACCAACAACCGCTGTAAATGGCGGCAACGCATTCGTAATTTCAATCGCTTTGTCAATCGTAACGTGACGAGGACTTTTTTCAAAAAAAACTAGCCCAATCGCATCAATGCCTAAATTCGCCGCATAAACAGCAGATTCAACATCAGTAAAACCACAAATTTTAAGACGTGTTCTCATTGAATTCGCAGGTTAAGGAAAAGAAAAATTAGGCGCGTAGCATAACATAAAAATTACTCGATGCTTTTCTGTCAAGGTTCAAAAGTAGGCGTAACAACCGATTTAATAGGTTCTGCACTCACTTGATTTAACATAGGTGAAAGTGTCGGCTCTAAAAATCGCAAAATATGCACGGGTAACGAACTCGTAAAATGATAACTTCCTGCATTATCACCAACGACGTAAGCGGTAATCACACCAAAGAATTTATCACCCAAAAAGAATGTAAAGGTCGCAGCACGACTGATAAATTTCGATTCAAGTAATTGTCCATTTGTACCATGTTTCTCTTTACGATGGTCGCCTGTTCCTGTTTTACCACCGACTTCGAGCCATTTACCATTTGCATCTTTATAAATGCCATTCATCGCTACAGCGGTACCACTTGCCACCACGCCAATTAACGCACTTCGTGCAGCACGAGCAACTTCAGGTGATAAAATTTGCTGTCCATTTTCAATAGTCTTATCCAAAATGGTTTCATAAGGTGTCGCTTTCGCGTAATGAAAATTTGCAAAGCGCACGGAGGGTAATTTCACGCCGTTATTGCTGATAATGCCAATTAAATCGGCTAATGCGGCAGGTCTATCGCCTGATGCACCAATTGACGTAGCATAAGACGGTGTCAACGATGCAAATGGATAACCTACGCGTTCCCACGCCCCATGAATTTGTTTAAATGCATCATCTTCGAGTAAAGTCATAATTCGGCGTTGCTGTGCAAAACTGTGTGAATGCTTAAATAGCCATTGATATACATTTTGCCGCTCTTCCGCACTCGCTTCGATAACTTCTTCGCGTGTTGCATCCGGATGCTGTGATAAATACTTGACCACCCACAATTCGAGTGGATGAACTTTGGTGATATAACCCTGATCTTGCAAATCAAAATTATCCGATGTGTATTTATAAAACAAATTATCAATATTTTCACTTACCAAAACTTGTATTGGAATATGTTCTTTGAGATATTTTTCAAGTGCTGCACGGTCACGTTCGGGATAAATCGCTTCATAAAGCATTGTTAAGCGAGAGGGTTTTGGATACACCTTTTGCGTCAACACTTCCAAATTATCATCCGTACTTTTACCTTTATAACGGGCATAAAAACGCCGTAAATAAACAAGTCCTTCACGATCTGCAAAGCGAGAAAGATATTCCGCACGCTTTAAATCATCGGGATTTTCCAACCAACGTGCAATGCCTTCTGGTTTGTACAAATGATGATATGTCAAATCACGCATCATGCGAATAAACACCAAATTCACCGAATTTCGCAGTGCATTTCGCACTGACAAAATTCTTATATCATCGTCTTCGCTAAAATTATTGAAATGGTGAACGCCGCCGCCAGTGTAAAAATACTCATCAGGACTGGCAGAATACTTACGCTCTAAAGCTTGTTCCAAAATTTCTGACAACGTTATTTTGGGACGTGCTTTTAACTCATCAACAACCCATGTAGACAAAAAATCACGCGGATGTAATTGAACTATTGCTAATAGCTGTGGCGATTGACCTTGATACGTTTCATAAATTTCACCAATCAATTCAAGATAATGCACCAATGTCCGTAATTTTGCGGTTGAACCCAAGTCGAGCCGAATACCTTCATTAATATCAAGTGGCTGGTCGTAATTATCGGTTTGAACACGTAACAAATTCCCTTTGTTACTCCGCTCGAATAATACCAAACTGTAAATAATGGAACTCAAATCGTTACTAGGACTCAGCATCCTCTCACCAATTAAACCTGCCGATCTCGCATTTATTGGGTCACTCAATTTTTTCAATGCCGTCGTGATTTGTTTCTGTATATCAGAATTAATCGTGCTTTTAACTGTTAAATCAAGGCGATCTAAATCGTAATTGGTTTTGATATCCAGCATTTGCGCTAAGCGAGCGCGAAGTACGTTTTGCGTTTTTTGTTCAGTGACAAACAAATAATGTGAACTACTTTTTGGAACGCGTTCCACGTTTATCGCCAATGCGGCATCACGCAACGCATTTGAAATAACGCCCTGTGTTGCAAGTAAACGTAAATAACTGTCGGTCAATGTTTGAAGCGACTCGAATCCTGCGCCAAGCAAATAGGTTGGGCGACGTTGCGACAATAAAATGCTCAAAACTTGGCGATATGCTTTCGCTTGTTCAGGATTGATGGTTTCAATATCTTTCAAACGTTGTGACGCGAGTAAATTATTGACCTCTTTGAAATCCGCACCAAACCACGAAAATAAACCGTCGCCTAACCCATGAACTTCGCCTGATTTTTCAGAAGCAGCAAGCGGCATTGTATTCAAATAAGCGAGCGCGATTTGACGACGCATTTCTCGTGTATCAACCCCTAACAAGTAAGCACGAATAGACGCACTCGCCATTTGACGAATTTTTTCGTAAACGGATTCGGTGTAACCATTAGGCGAATGACGATATTTTTCAATTTGGGTTGCCAGCGTACTTCCACCAGGAACATTACGATCAACCCCCAATTTTTTCGCCATCATTTGTAACACGGCAAAACCTAAACGATCCCATTCGACAGCGGGATTTACATTCTTGCGATTTTCATTAAGCAGTTCACGGTTTTCAATATACAACAGTGTATTCAAAATCACAGGTGGAATTACGTCAAAATTCGGATAGCCATAAGTCGGATAAGCTGCAGCAAATAAAGGCTTATCCGAGTTATCCACTAAACGCAAACCCGCTTGATTTTTTTCGTGATATAGGGGAAATAGCCCGTACTCGTCCATCAATTGCGTCATCATTGGCGATGCGGTGGCTTGTGCTGAAATACCAAAACCTTCTTTTTCCAGACGATCAATTTGATCTGAAAGCAAGGTATAACCTAAACGCCTATCGTAAGGACCATGATTAGGATAACGAATTGAATTACTGGCTTTATTTTCGAGTTTAAAGCTGATCTGTTTACTGATTTCAGATAAATATCGGGCTTGATAACGTGACAATTGAACTTCGTCTTTAACCAATTTAAAGGCAATACCTGTCACCGCGATTGAACCAATAACGGTGTAAGTCAATAAAAGACGAGAAACGATACGCGATTTTTTTTTCATTCGTTAACGCAAAATAAAACGGTGACTGAAAAATAGATCATGAAAATAGAGAGGGTCGCTGAAATTAAATTTGATATTCGTAATTATAACGAAAAAACCACCTGGTAAAATTTAAATTAGGTGGTTTTTCGAGGATTATAGAACTTTTATTGTTTTATTTTCTTTATTGCAGATTCAATCATTGAATTTAGCAAATCAAATAAATACGATACAATTTGCATTGTTGTCATACCTTTAAATTTACGCACTAACATTGGCGTAACAAAAAGACCTAATGCCAAACCGATTACCGTCACACCTGAAAAAGCACTTTCTTCTTTAATTACCACAGGCACATTGACGGGTACCACTGCAACAACAGGTTCGGGCAAATCCGCTTCTTTGTGTGCTTTTTCCAATAATTCGGGTAACGTGATTTTATAATCGTCTTGCACGATATTGGCAGTCACATTCGGAATACTGGGTAAATCGCCATCACCTTTACCGACTTTGAGCTGGGCTTTCATGCCCTTTTCCATGTGTTGCGCGATGTCGCAATGTACTAAATACGTTTTATCACCAGGCGGTAAAATCAACGTTCCTGAAATTTTTGCAGGACCAGATACTTCTAAATGAAACATGCCTTTGGGATATAAATACTTGGGTAAACCGTGCATCATCCATTGATGACGAATACTGTCATCATTAATGAAATGTACTGTTAATTTTGTACAAGGCTTGAATTGAAATTCTTGTGTATCAAACGTAAACATTTTACCTGGAAATTTTTCCGAATATTTATGGCCCGCGTGCACAGTGATTTCTTTGGTTTCAGCCACTTTTTCACAGCCACCTGGAAGTGTGTCAGGATTATTCCCCATCACCATGCCACCTGCCATATCCATCAAATGCCCATCACCATGATTCATGAGCATTCCGTCATGATCTTGAAACTCTTGAGAAAATGTGGGTAACGAAATCAATGAACCCAATACAATTACCGATACTAATTTCATTTTATTGCCTCGTAATAAAAAAAACATCCCTGTTTAAAATGCCGATTTAGTCTTTCAATTTACCTAATGCGCTATCAACTGCACGTTTAAAACCACCATTTGCTAAGTAGAAAACGTACAAACCAGCGAAGGCAAAAAAGCCGTATAACAACATTCCATTGCGGCTCATTGATTGCCCTTTACCCGCTTTGAAACTCATGTGAGCATCTAAACGTTGTTCAGAGGCACCTTCTTCAGGCAATAGTGTAATGTGGATCAAATACTTACCACTTTCAGCCACGCCTTCAGGTAACGCGAGTAAAACTGTACCTGATTTGTGTTTTGCCGCTTCTTGGAAAAATACGCGTGTTCCTTCAGGTTCTTTAGTCACTTCAAATTCAATCGATCTATTGCGGTACTTCATATCTTGATAATCGAAAACTAATTGAATTAACGAATCTGTAGCAGGAATGTTTCCGCAAAAATCTTCTGCTGGAAAAGCTTTAGGTTGATATGCAGTGTAGTGAAGCCAATGGTCTTTTTCTAATTCAAATTTACATTGATCTGTATCAGTACCTGCAGCGCCACCGTGAGCCCAAAGTGCTGTTGAAAAAAGTAATGCCGTTAAGCCCAAGGTTATTTTTTTAAGAAATTGTTTCATGTTCATAAAATCATCTCTGCCTGTTTAAATAATTATTATTCTTTGTAATGCTATGTGATGCTGATTAATCAGATTTATAGCAAGTACTAACTGTAACACGCCAATTTAAGCAAATAAAGCTATACAAAACCACAAGCGTATTAAAATTAGAAACGAATGAACTGTACCGTGCATTATTGCTATCTGCCCTTAATTTTCGTAGACTTGCGGCAATTTTTCTTTTATTGAATATATTTGGAGTTCTACCGCATGGCATCGTTGACCGCTACGCCCGCTTGGGCGAATTTACAGGAGCATTATGACAAAATTCACAATCAAAACTTAGTTGAAAGCTTCAAAAATGACCCACTTCGTCACGAAAAATTTTCACTGACATTTAATGAGATTTTGTTCGACTACTCTAAAAATAGAATCAACAATGACACACTGCCACTATTGATTAACCTAGCAAAACAAGCAGGTTTAGAGGCGAAAATTCACGCCATGTTTTCGGGTGAAAAAATAAATGTGACCGAACACCGAGCTGTTTTACACACTGCGTTACGAAATCGCTCTAACACACCTATTTTTCTTGATGGCAAAGATGTAATGCCGCAAATTAATGCGTCTCTTGAAAAAATGCGAGGCTTTTGTGAGCGCATTCGTTCGGGTGAATGGAAAGGTTATACAGGCAAAGCGATTACAGACATTGTTAACATCGGGATTGGCGGCTCAGATTTAGGCCCTAAAATGGTCACAGCTGCTTTGCATCCTTATTCAAAACCCAATTTACACGTTCATTTCGTTTCAAACGTTGATCAAACCGATTTGATTGAAACATTAGCCAATATTTCACCTGAAACCACGCTTTTTTTAATCGGATCAAAAACATTCACCACGCACGAAACGATTACAAATGCCAATTCTGCTCGTGCTTGGTTGCTCAAAACCACATCGGATAAGTCTGCGGTTGCAAAACATTTTGTGGCATTATCGACAAATGCCAAAGAAGTCTCAGCTTTTGGCATTGATACGGACAATATGTTTGAATTTTGGGATTGGGTTGGTGGACGTTATTCGCTTTGGTCGGCGATTGGATTGTCTATTGCGCTCTATGTTGGTATGGAAAATTTTGAAGACTTATTGCAAGGCGCTCACGAAACCGACAAGCATTTTCAAAATACACCACTAGAACAAAATATCCCTGTAATCATGGGATTACTCGGCATTTGGTATAATAACTTTTTTGGTGCTGAAACGCATGCGATGCTGGCTTATGATCAATCGATGCGTTATTTTGCCGATTATTTCCAACAAGGTGACATGGAGAGTAATGGTAAAAGTGTGACCATTACAGGTCAAAAAGTAGATTACAGCACAGGTCCTATTATTTGGGGGCATCCTGGCACAAACGGTCAGCATGCTTTTTATCAATTGATTCATCAAGGTACAAAATTGATTCCCTGTGATTTTCTTGCACCCGCAATAAGTCATTATAATTTACCCGAACATCATAAAATCTTAATTTCAAATTTTCTCGCGCAACCTAAAGCGTTAATGCACGGGAAAAATATTGATGAAGTGAAAAGTGATTTAAATGCGAAAGAATGTGAAGACAGCGTTTTTGTTGCATCAAAAGTATTTGATGGCAATAAACCCTCAAACTCCTTTTTGTTCAAAAAATTAACACCAAAAACCCTAGGCTCTTTGATTACACTTTATGAACATAAAATTTTCGTTCAAGGTGTAATTTGGAATATCAATTCGTTTGATCAAATGGGCGTGCAGTTGGGCAAAGTATTAGCTACTGTGATTTTGCCAGAATTAAATAATGATGATGAAATTATTAGTCATGATTGCTCAACGAATGCGTTGATTAATGCTTATAAAAAGTTGGCACTTAATGAAGCTTAAATGGACATATTAACGTAAAATCCCAACTTGCAGCTGACCATTTTTGAAGGGAAAGCACGAAGAGCAAGGAAACCCTTATTTTCATCCTAAATAAAAATTAAAGAGAGAATGATTTTGACTATAGAAAAATATCACGCCGTTGACAGAGAGCTACTTGCTAAAGACATTGATGCCATCCAACGCGAGCTTTTAAGCAACACAAGTATGAGCGATTTTGACCATTTGCGCAAAATCGAAAATTGGGGGCGCACTTGCACCGTTTTAGGCTACGCCACCGCTTGGATTATTCCGAACCCACTTTCTGCCTATCTAATTAGCCAAGGCAACTTCACGCGCTGGACAACGGTCGCACATCACGTCCTGCATCGTGGTTATGATAAAATTGACGGTATTCCAAAACATTACACAAGTAAAGGCTTTGCAAAAGGCTGGCGACGTTATTTAGATTGGCTCGATTGGATGTATCCCGCCGCGTGGGACGCAGAACATAATGACATTCATCATTATCACTTGGGCGAAGAAGTTGATCCCGATCAAGTACAATTCAATATGGAATCATTGCGTAATTCGAACATTCCAACGTGGGGACGTTATGCGTTGTTGTCGGTCATGGCAGCAAGTTGGAAAATTATTTATTACGCTTCTTCAACACTGACGGAATACCGTGCGATTGAAGCGAAAAAATTAGGTAGCACGCGAAATCAAGTTTCACGTTTGGACATGTGGAATCCGCTAAAACCGGAAGGTAAAGATTTGTGGTTAAGTTGTATGCTGCCTTACAGCATTTTCACTTTTGTTCTCACACCGTTAGTTTTTTTACCGTTTGGCGCAATTGCCGCGACGAATGTGTTTTTGAATTTATTAATGGCGGAAGTGATTACGAACTTTCATTCGTTTTTAGTGATTGGCCCGAATCATACAGGTGAAGATGTCATGATGTTCGACACAAAAGCCAAAGGTAAAGGTGAATTTTATTTACGTCAAATCGTCGGATCCGTTAACTATCCAAACGGAACAAATATGTTAGATTTTTTACACGGTTGGTTAAATTATCAAATTGAACATCATTTGTGGCCTGAAATGACCGCGAGTCAATATCAAAAAGCCCAGCCACTAGTAAAGGCACTTTGTGAAAAACACAACATTCCGTACATTCAAGAATCGGTTTTCATAAGATTGAAAAAAACACTTGATGTAATGGTCGGCAAAACATCAATGTTGCAGGTTTAGATAGGATATTCAATGTCGGTGATTAGGGCACGGCTTTCTCATAAAAAATTAGCTTGACTGTAAAATGTGAATTAAGAGCTAAATAAAAAGGCAGTTCAAACCAGTAAAATAGGGAGATAGATCTCACTCCTCTCACTCCTCTCGCACTATGGATTTTAAAATGAACTGGCATAACCAATTGATAACCCTTTATCTCTACGTTTGCAAGCATTATGAGCAAACGCTTTGTGCGTACCGGAAGATTTCAGGCTAGTTGTCGCCTCGACGTAAAATTCTAGGCAGCCATTTTATGCTGAATTTCCTCCTTAAGGTTTAATTTTTGGTGTACGTTAGTCGTATCGGGATTTAGGTCAACGAATTG
>BJHG01000031.1 GCA_014191975.1 Methylococcaceae bacterium
ATTTGAGAAAAACCAAGTTATTCGCGACAATTCTCCTGTGAATGAACAACATTTTTAAAAAATTATGGTTTAGCATGGGTTAATCCCAACACACACTATTAAAACACATTAGTTTTGCAAGAGCCTCCATATATTTAGGAATTGTTTGTCGCTTTCTTTAGAAATTATTGACTATAAAATTTAGCTTTGAATTTTTAAAAAACAGAAAATAAATAATGTTGATAATTTTTTAGTTTTGTTATTTAATCTATGCGGCGAAAGCTTGTAAAAATAACAATTCTTAAAAATCGCTATAACTAAACACAAGGTAAGGTAATTTATGAAAAAATTAACAGTTGTTTTGGCTAGTTTATTATTCGTTTCAAGTTATTCTGTTTTTGCGGAAAAGTCCCATACAGCTTTAGCGTTCGATCACGCAAGCATGGCTGTAGCAGCAGGTTCTGCTGGCAACGCACATGAGGTGGTTAAGCACGCAGAAGCGGCAATAGATCATGTGTTACCGGCTTCTTTATCGGCTAAAGGCGCTTCAAAAAATAATTTAAATGAGGCCTCTGATGCGCTTAGACAAGCTATTGATCAGGGAAATTTAGGTCACGCAAATACAGCAACTGTGCACGCGCAGGCCGCTGTTGATCTTATTAAAGCTGGGGCTGTTAAAGAAGACCATATTAAATAAGCTGTTAAATTAGTTAGGTCATTACTCGATGCAGAGCTAATTAGTTCTGCATTGTAAAAAATCTTTATTACGTTAAAAAACTGATTCGTTATTGTTGATAATCAACATATCTAAGAATCACTTACTCTCTTTAATTCCCATTTCAAACGTTTTTTTATTTAATAGCTAACGTTTTCAATAATATCACCAGAAATAAAATTTTCTGTTCAATATTTTCAAACTTCTGCACAAACCGACATTTATCTTGACCATCGAGTTTGTAACAAGATGGCTGAGTTTGAATCAACGCAATTAATGCATTTAAATCAATATTTGGCTCGGGTAAAAATACAATCCGTCCTCCTTCTAAATGTACATCAATTTTTTTAATTCCCATTGCCGTTGCTTGTTGCTTGAGTTCAGAAATACTAAACAGCGTTTTTGTCGGCTCGGGCAACAAGCCAAAACGATCAATCATTTCAATTTGTAAATCACGCAAATCTTCCGGTGTTTTAGCATTCGCAATGCGTTTGTATAAAACCAATCTCTCATGAACATCGCCTAAATAATCTTCGGGGATTAACGCTGTGGCTTGTAATTCAATCTCTGCACCATTATTCGCGGGGAGATCAAGCTCAGGATTTTTCCCCGATTTTAGTGCTGAAACGGCACGTGCTAAAAGCTCTGTATAAAGCGTAAAACCGATTTCTTGAATTTGTCCACTTTGACCATCACCAAGTAATTCACCCGCACCACGAATTTCCATGTCGTGTGTCGAAAGCATAAAGCCAGCACCTAATTCACCTGCGGCTTCGATTGCATCTAATCGCTTAACGGCATCAGTTGTCATTAACGGTTTTGGTGGCACAATTAAATACGCATAAGCACGATGATGCGAACGTCCAACTCGACCACGTAATTGATGCAGTGCTGCTAATCCTAATTTATCGGCGCGATTGATAATAATTGTATTCGCGCTGGGAATGTCAATGCCACTTTCAATAATCGTGGTACTGAGCAAAATGTTAAAACGCTGATGATAAAAATCGAGCATGATACGTTCGAGTTCGTTGCCTTGCATTTGTCCGTGTGCGATTTCAATCTGTGCTTCAGGAATTAAGCGATTTAAATCTGCCCCCATTTTTTCCATACTTTTAATGTCATTGTGGAGGAAAAAAACTTGCCCACCTCGTTTGATTTCACGTTGGCAGGCCTCACGGATTTGCTCATCTTCCCATTCGTTAATAAAGGTTTTAATTGGATGCCGATTTGGTGGAGGACTGGCGATAATTGAAATGTCACGCAAACCACTCATTGCCATATTTAACGTGCGAGGAATCGGTGTGGCTGTAAGTGTGAGAAAATCAATTTCAGCGCGTAATTTTTTGAATTGTTCTTTTTGACGAACCCCAAAACGGTGTTCTTCATCGATAATGACCAGACCTAAATTTTTGTATTTCAATCCTTCACTCAATAATTTATGCGTGCCGATGACAATATCAACCGTGCCTTTTTCAAGTTGTTCAGCGATTTTTTTTTGTTCTTTTGGTGTAACAAAACGTGAGAGCAATTCAATTTGAATCGGTAAATCAGCAAATCGATT
This sequence comes from Methylococcaceae bacterium, assembly GCA_014191975.1. Lineage (GTDB taxonomy): Bacteria > Pseudomonadota > Gammaproteobacteria > Methylococcales > Methylomonadaceae > UBA10906. Next base: position 2,259 of record BJHG01000031.1, read on the forward strand.
GAGAAAATTAACGTGATGTTGTTGTGCGAGTAACGTGGTCGGCACTAGAACACCAACTTGTTTGCCCGTTTGAACGGCTAAAAATGCCGCTCGCATGGCAACTTCTGTTTTACCAAACCCTACGTCACCGCAAATGACTCTGTCCATTGGTTTTGTGTGGTTAAAATCGCCGATGATATCTTGAATAGCACGGGCTTGGTCGGGCGTTTCTTCAAAACGAAAGCCTTGTGCAAAACTAAAATATTCATTCGCATCTATACGTTCAAATAACGGCACCGCAGAATGTTCATATGCCGCACGTTTAGCATGAATTTCAAGTAATTCAGTCGCAACATCATGAATTCTGGCAATCGCTTTTTGTTTGGCTTTTCGCCAGTGTTCGCTACCTAATTTATGCAATGGCGCGTTTTCTTCACTCATTCCGGTGTAACGTGAAATAAGGTGTAACGATGCAACGGGAACATAAAGCTTGTCATCGTTTGCATAAATAAGGGCTAAAAATTCACTTTCTATTCCGCCAATTGTAAGGGTTTGCAAGCCTAAATAACGCCCGACGCCATGTTCTAAATGTACAACAGGTGCGCCAATAGTTAATTCATTTAAGTTTGCAACTAACGTTTCTAATTGTCGAGCAGAGGATTTTCGACGGCGACGCTGAGGGGCTTTTTCACCGGATAATTGGCTTTCAGTAATTAACGCGATGGCTGGGTTTTCAAGAATCAAACCCACGTCAAGTGGCGCAACCGTAATGCAGTGTCTATGACCAGAACTTAAAAATACCTGCCAATCAGTAACAATTTTTGGATAAATTGATTCACGTTTTAACGTCTGTAATAACGCTTCACGGTGCCCAGCCGATTCAGCGACAAATAAAATACTACCTTCAAAATTTGTCATCAATTCAGTTAAAGCGTGAGCGGGTTGTTTGAAATGGGTTTTAAAACTAATGTCAGGAAGCGTGGTGCAAGGGTCTAAGATAATTTGTTCGCATTTATTAAATTTAATGGCCAAATCTTGCGGTGATAAAAATAGTTTTTCAGGCGCAAGTGCGTCTTTTTTTCGTAAGTCAAAACGATTTTTGATGATGGTGTCAAAATCTAAAATCGCATTTTCTAAATTGGGCAAACTGACAAAAAGGGAATTTTTGGGTAAATAGTCAAATAATGTCGCTTTTTCATGTTCATCAAACGGAAATTCATGAGCGGGCAAAATTGTCAATGATTGCACTATTTCATCTGTTGAAAAAGCCCGTTGGCTTTCAACATCAAATGCACGAATCGATTTTAAAACACCATTTTCAATTACCAAACGGAATGGCACACGATTTCCCATCGCAAAAATATCTAAAATCGTGCCATGCAACGCAAATTCGCTGTGCGTAAAAACCTGCGAAATAGATTCATAACCGCGTTTTTTCAACTGTTCAGAAATATCAGAAAGTGAATCGCCAATTTTTAAAATCATAGATTGCGACGCTAAAAAATCAGGCGGTGTTAGACGATGCATAAGCGTATTTACCGCCACGATTAACGCACCACTATTCATTTTAGGTAAAGTATTTAAGGTTTTTAAGCGCTCTGAAATAATTTCTGGTAATGGCGAAAATACGTCATACGGTAATGTTTCCCAATCAGGAAAATGTAAAATTGGATGTGAGTTATTTAGAAAAAATGTGAGTTCATTTTCCAAACGTAGGGCGCTGTGAGTATCAGGTGTAATAATCACAAACAAGCGTTGGTGCGTTTGAATTGCGGTTGCCAATGCCAATGCGTCGGTACAACCACTAAATCCAGACCAATGTACGGTCAGTTTTTTTGAATTTGGAATCGGGTATTGATCGTTTGTCATTGCTACACACACATTTTTAGAGAGGAAATAATTTATCTTGAATCTGTCTTTTTTAACATTACTCACGCTGTAATAAAAGATAAAATCGCATTTTTTTACTAAAAATCAAAATACAGTCATACTGCCAATGACGCTTTAATATGCTATATTTTCGCTTATTATTTGCCTTTAAACGATTAGAAACAGTATGACTTACGAACAATTTACCCATTACGCAAAAAAAGGTTACAACCGAATTCCTATTAGTCGTGAAATTCTTGCTGATTTAGATACACCTTTGAGTGCGTATTTGAAGTTGGCTGACGGTGCATATTCGTATTTATTTGAATCTGTTCATGGTGGCGAACAATGGGGACGTTATTCAATTATTGGTTCGCCCTGTAAAACCATTGTGAAGGTGTTTGGTAAAGAAATTACGGTTTCTTTTGAAAATGGCATTATTGAAAATTTAACACATGGAAATCCACTTGAATGGATTGAAGCTTTTAAAGCCCGTTATCGTGTGCCGAGTATTGAAGGTTTGCCGCGTTTTAAGGGTGGATTAGTTGGTTATTTTGGTTATGAAACGATTGCCTACATTGAACCGAAAGCTTGCAGAATAAAGAAACCTGATGAAATCGGCGCACCTGATATTGTATTAATGGTGTCGGAAGAATTACTCGTTTTCGATAATTTATCGGGCAAAATGATGCTGCTGACACACGCAAATCCTGAAGAATCGAATGCGTATGAAAACGCACAAAAGCGGTTAGCCGAATTGGCAAGAAAATTACGCGAATCAAAAGGAAAGCCACAATATCATCCGAATCCTAAATCCATTCACGAAAGCGATTTTGTGTCGGGATTCACAGAAGAAGGTTTTAAAAAAGCGGTTGAAAAAGCCAAAGAATACATTACGGATGGCGATATTATGCAGGTTGTTTTGTCGCAACGATTATCCATTCCGTTTACTGCCGCGCCACTGAATTTATATCGTGCGTTGCGTTGTTTGAATCCGTCTCCGTATATGTTTTATTTGAATTTGGATGATTTTCATATTGTCGGTTCGTCGCCTGAAATTTTAGTACGTTTAGAAGATGAAACGGTGACAGTTCGTCCGATTGCGGGAACTCGCCGACGAGGCACAACGCCGGAACATGATTTAGAACTCGAAAAAGAATTGCTCGCCGACCCGAAAGAACTCGCGGAACATTTGATGTTGATTGATTTAGGGCGCAACGATACGGGGCGTGTCGCTGAAATCGGCACGGTTCAATTAACCGATAAAATGATTGTTGAACGTTATTCGCACGTTATGCATATCGTTTCAAACGTCACAGGAACGCTGCAAAAAGGTAAAAATGCCTTTGATGTTTTGGCGGCAACTTTTCCAGCAGGAACAGTGAGCGGTGCGCCAAAAATTCGAGCAATGGAAATTATTGACGAACTCGAACCTGTGAAGCGCGGCGTGTATTCAGGTGCCGTCGGTTATATCGGCTGGACAGGCGTGTTAGATACCGCGATTGCGATTAGAACCGCAGTCATTAAAGATGGCAAATTACATATTCAAGCGGGTGCGGGAATTGTCTACGATTCTGTGCCGCAAAGTGAATGGGATGAAACAATGAATAAAGGGCGTGCTGTGTTTCGCGCGGTTGCAATGGCGGAAGCCGGTTTGGAAGGAGAACAATTATGAAAGTCGTCATGGTCGATAATTATGATTCATTCACTTATAACTTGGTGCAATACTTGGGTGAATTGGGCGCAGAAGTTATTGTAGTTCGAAACGACCAAGTTTGTGTTGCCGATATTGCTGCATTAAATCCCGATAAAATTGTTATTTCGCCAGGACCTTGTACACCAAAAGAAGCAGGTGTTTCGGTTGAAACCATTTTGCATTTTGCCGGAAAAATCCCACTTTTAGGCGTGTGTCTAGGACATCAAAGTATTGGTTATGCGTTTGGTGGAAATGTGATTCATGCCAAACAAATTATGCACGGTAAAACGTCGCCCGTTTATCACGCTGATATCGGGGTTTTCAAAGGTTTGAGTAATCCATTCACCGCGACGCGCTACCATTCGTTGGTGATTGAACAAAGCAGTTTGCCCGAATGTTTAGAAGTGACCGCGTGGACACAAAACGAACAAGGTGAAATCGATGAAATAATGGGTGTGCGTCATAAAACGCTTGATATTGAAGGCGTGCAATTTCATCCAGAGTCAATTTTGACTGAACACGGACACGATTTGTTGCGGAATTTCTTGATTCGATAAAAGGTCATTTATTGGATCGGTTAGTGAAATAATGCAAACATATTATTTTCTATTTTTATAAGAGGAACACCATGCGGAATTTGAGATTTTTACCCGCGATGCTCGGTGGAATTATCGCGTTATCCGTGATTTTATTCGTCGGTTTTCATTTTGTCTTTATCGATTTTTTCGTTGATTGGTGGTGGTACGATTCACTGAAATTGGAATCCTATTTTTGGCTGCGTACACTTTATAAATACTTTCTTTCAGGTGGTGTAACGCTCGCATTTTCTGTGCTTTTCTTTGCCCATTTTTGGATAGCATCACGTTATTTGGGTTTTACAATCGAAGAAAACAGCTTGCCAGAAAGCGAAAAAAAGCGCGTTCAAAAATTTGCTGATCAGTTTATGAGAGGTTCTGTAAAAATTTACACACCCCTTTCATTTCTTTTAGCTTTAATTGTTGCATCGCCATTTTACAGTGAATGGGAATCGACGTTATTGTATTTTTTTGGTAGTGCGTCTGGCGTGTCAGAAACGGTTTATGGAAATGACGTGAGTTTTTATATTCTCTCGTATCCAACGTATCAATTAGTTCAACAAGAATTGCTCATTACGGCGTTGTTGATTTTTACGACGGTGGGGGTTTTGTATTGGCTTGAACACACTTTTATTCCCGATCAGCGTAAAAGCTATCCAAAAGGCGCAAAAATTCATTTAACCCTGTTAATTGGTTTTGTCGTGGCATTGGTGCTTTGGGGCTTTATGCTTGAACGCTTTTCGCTACTTTATGTGAATAATCACGAACCGATTTTCTTTGGACCTGGATTTATCGAAATACGTTATCAACTGCCTTTAATTTGGGCGGCAATGGTGACGTTTTTAATTTTTGCGTTGGTGGCAATTCAATTTATCCATTCAGAAAAACACGATAATCCTAAGTCGTTGTGGATTTCGATGCTGATATTCTTCGTCGTTTGGCAAGCACCTAATTTGCAATTTATCCCCGATGCGTTACAACGTTTTATGGTAAATCCAAATCCTGTCAAAACGGAGAAACCCTTTATGCAGCAAAATATCAATGCGACATTGGCTGCTTATGATTTGGAAAATATCAAAACCATTGAGATGACCGTAAAACTCGATGCGGCGCAAGATATTGAAACGTGGAGTTCTCAAAAACATTTTGAAAATATTCCTGTTTGGGATAGAGATTTAATTCTTTTTAGTTATAAACAGCTTCAAGAAATTCGTCCATATTACAAATTTTTATCCGTAGACGAAGATCGTTATTTTATTTCAGACCATTTGCGTCAAGTGAATATCTCTGCCCGCGAAGTGAATATCGCTAAATTACCGAAAGAAGCGCAGAACTGGGAAAATCGTCATTTGCGCTATACACATGGTTACGGCGCAGTAATTACGCCCGCCGCGCAAGATGCAGATGCACCATTAACATGGTATTTGCGTGATTTGAATATACACTCTGACGTAAATTTAACGGTTGAACATCCCGATATTTATTACGGCCAAGAGCAATATGATTACGCGATTGTACCGAATGAATTAAATGTTGTTGGAATTGCCGGTACTGAACCACATGAAGAAAAAGCGTATCACGGCGAAGGCGGCATTCCCTTTACTTCGATATTTAAAAAAGCATTGTTTGCGTTTAAGTTAGCAGATGAAAAGCTGTTTTTTTCAACTAATATTTCTAAAGATAGTAAGCTCAAAATTTACCGTAACATTACCGATCGTGTTCATAAACTTACGCCATTTCTACATTTGGACAAAGACCCTTATTTGGTAATGACGAAAGACCGTTTTTACTGGATTCAAGACGCTTACACTTTGTCTGATAAGTATCCCATTTCAAAACCTATGATGAACGAAAATTTGAATGGCACACAGCCATTCAATTACATTCGTAATTCAGTAAAAATAACGATTGATGCATTTGATGGTGATGTGGATTATTATTTGGTTGATAACACCGATTCGATTGCAAATGCGTACAATCGTGCTTATCCAAAACTATTTAAACCGTTAGAAAAAATGCCTGCTGAATTGAAATCACATTTGCGTTATCCGCGTGATTTATACACGATTCAAATGCAAATATACGCGCGGTATCATCAAACGAGCCCTGAGCTTTTTTATGAGCAAGCGGAAACATGGGCATACGCGAATGTGCGTGAAAAACCGGTATTGCCGTATTATCAAACAATGGATTTTGGAAGTTGCAACGATACCGAAGAATTTGCGTTGATTAATCCGATGACACCCGTAAATCGTAATAATTTGAGTATGGTTGGCATGGCAAGTACGTTGGATAAGGTCAATTGTAGTGGTGCTTACAAGCCAAATATCACGATATTTAAATTCGGTAAAGAGGTGCAAATAAATGGTCCAGAACAAATCGAGGCCTTGACGCAACAGCATTCAGAAATTTCGGAGCAGTTCACGTTGTGGGATCAAAATGGTTCGTCAGTTGAAATGGGACGAATGGTGATCTTACCGATGGAGAACACGATTTTATATGTACAGCCGATTTATATTGCGTCTACCAAAAACAAAATGCCTGAACTGACACGAATCATTGTTTCAATTGGCAATGAAACCGTCATGGATACCACGTTGCATTCGGCATTGAATCGTCTCAAAAATATTTTCATCAACAAAACTCGCGCCGTTGATACAGCCGCGTCGAAACATTAAAAGGATTTCTTTGTGCAAAATGAGCGTATTGCAAAATTAAAAAACACCGTCCAACAACTCTTGGATGAAGCGAAAGCACAAGGTGCGACAGCCGCAGAAGCGGGTTTGAGTGTTGATGATGGTTTGTCAGTGACAGCACGTTTAGGCGTAGTTGAAACGATTGAACACCATTGCAGTCAAGGTTTGGGGGTAACAGTTTATTTTGGACAACGAAAAGGCGTGGCAAGTACAACCGATTTGTCACCTTCTTCGATAAAAGAAACTGTTAGCGCGGCGTGTAGCATTGCGCGTTACACCAGTGAAGATGAATTTTCTGGCTTGCCTGATGCAGACTTATTAGCGACTGAATTTCCTGATTTAGATTTGTATCATCCTTGGGCATTGTCCTCTGAAAAAGCAATTGAAATGGCGATTGAATGCGAAGATGCGGCGCGACATTATCACGCTGACATTAGCAATTCTGAAGGCGCGACCATTAGCACGCAAAAAGGCTTAAGCGTCATGGGTAACAGTTTAGGCTTTTTGCAGGCGCATTTAAGTTCACGGCATTCATTGAGTTGTTCAGTATTGGCAAAACGTGGCGATGATATGCAGCGTGATTATTGGTATAGCGTGGCACGAAATGCAGACTTTTTAGAATTGCCACAAGAAGTCGGTATTATTGCTGCTGAACGCACATTGCGCCGTTTGGGCGGACGGAGTTTAAGTCCGCGTCAATGTCCTGTTTTATTTAGTGCTGAAATTGCGAGTAGTTTGTTGGGTTCGTTTATTGGCGCGATTTCAGGCGGTAGTTTATATCGCAAATCCACATTTTTATTGGACGCGCTAAATACGAAAATTTTCCCTTCGTTTGTTCATATTCATGAACAGCCACATTTGATAGGCGGTTTAGGTAGTGCAATGTATGACAGCGAAGGTGTTACAACGCGCTACCGTGATTTGGTGCGCGACGGTATTTTACAAGATTACGTTTTAAGCACATATTCAGCACGAAAATTGGGTTTAAAAAGCACGGGGAATGCAGGCGGCGTAAGGAATTTAACGATTACCCCAACAGGTGGCGATTTTGAATCCATGTTGCAATTACTCGGCACGGGGTTGCTCGTCACAGAATTGATGGGGCAAGGCGTGAAAATGATGACGGGTGATTATTCACGCGGGGCGGCAGGTTTTTGGGTTGAGCATGGCGTAATTCAATACCCTGTTGAAGAGATCACCATTGCAGGAAATTTAAAAGAAATGTTTAATGGCATCGTCGCTATCGGTAATGATGTTGATTTGCGTGGCAATACGCGAACGGGGTCTATTTTAATTGAGCAAATGTCGATTGCTGGCGAAGAATAATTTATTCCAAGGAGAAAAAAATGAACAGACGTGATTTTATGCGCTTAGGTTTAGCTGGCGCAGGTTTAATGACTTTGAACGCTACACCATTATTAGCAGAAACCAAATCAGCCCAACCTATGGGTGCGGGTGGATTGTTTTACACGAAAGAAAATCCAGGACGATGGGCAGGAAAAATTGCAACACATTTGCCAGCAGTAGAAATTGAAAAATCGACCGTAAAAGTTACTACCGCTCATGAAATGAATGGTTTTGAGCATTACATTGTTAAACACGTTTTGCTTGATAAAAATTACCAGTTTTTAGATGAGCATTTTTTCAATCCAACTATCGATAAAATTGCACAATCAACGTTTAACTTACCCAATTACAGCGGCACATTGCACGTTTTGAGTTTGTGTAATAAACATGATTTGTGGCTTACAACTGTTGAATTATAAAAATTAAAAAGGAAGCACTAATGACTAGATTTCCAGCAGAATGGGAAAAACAAGACGCCGTTTTAATTGCGTGGCCACACGAAACGGGGGATTTTAGCAACCGCCTTGAATCCGTCGAAGAAACTTACAGTGTTATTGCTGACACCATTACACAATATCAACGCTTGTTGATTGTTTGCCGTGATGACGCGCATCAAAAACACATCGAGAAATTGGTTGAACGCCACGAAGATATTCAATTTATTCCCGTGCCTGTGAATGATATTTGGGTGCGCGATACGACTTTTTTAACGGTTGAAAAAGAAGGCGCGTTGAAATACCTCAATTTTCAATTTAACGGTTGGGGCGAAAAATACGATTTTGCCAACGACAATGCACTGAATCATAAATTGGCGAACGCCAAATTTTTCAAAGGCAATGCACATCACGACATCGATTTTATTTTGGAAGGTGGCAGCGTTGAAAGTGATGGTGAAGGCACCGTTTTAACGACGACTCATTGTTTGTTAAATCCAAATCGAAACAGTGGGTTAAATAAAGAACAAATTGAACAAGAATTAAAAAATCATTTAGGCGCAAAGCGTGTTTTGTGGCTCAAACAAGAGAATTTAGCAGGCGACGATACTGACGCACATATCGATACATTGGCGCGTTTTTGCACGCCGACGACGATTGCTTATACCAGTTGTGACAATCCACGCGACCGGCATTTTGAAAGTTTACATCGTATGAAAATGCAGCTCGAAATGTTCCGTACAAATGACGAAGAGCCTTATAACTTAGTCGCATTACCATTACCAACGCCGATTTTTGATGAAGAGGGTGCGCCGTTACCCGCGAATTATTCAAATTTTTTAATCATAAATCATGCGGTTTTAGTGCCTGTTTATGGTGACGAAAACGACAAAGTGGCATTAGAGCGTTTGGCGAAAGTGTTCCCAGAACATAAAATCGTGCCGATTCCTTGTCGTCCGTTGGTGCACCAATACGGCAGTTTACATTGCATGACGATGCACTTTCCAGAGCAAGTACGAGGCTGACTTAGGGTGAAAAAGTTATACGAGGCTGACTTAGGGTGAAAAAGTTAATTGTTAGCGCGATTCAACAACCGTGCGGCGACGAGGATTACGGTGTGAATTTGGCGTTTTCGATTGCTAAAATTCGAGAAGCCTCCGCCGCAAAAGCTGATTTAGTTGTGTTGCCCGAATTGCATTTGGGCAAGTATTTTTGCCAAATTGAAGACCATTCGGTATTCGATTTGGCACAACCGATTCCGTGTAAAACGACAGATATTTTGTCTGCGTTAGCGAAGGAATTACAAATCGTGATTGTTTCAACCATTTTTGAGCGCAGAGCGGCTGGGCTTTATCACAATACCGCTGTCGTTTTCGATAAAGACGGCAGTCTTGCGGGTAAATATCGCAAAATGCACATTCCCGACGATCCTGCGTTTTATGAAAAGTATTATTTTACGCCAGGTGATTTAGGTTTTACACCGATTCAAACGTCGATTGGCAAATTGGGCGTGCTGATTTGTTGGGATCAATGGTATCCCGAAGCTGCACGTTTAATGGCTTTAGCTGGTGCGGAAATGTTGATTTATCCAACCGCGATTGGTTGGGATAAAAACGATACAAAAGAAGAGCACGCTCGCCAACTTGATGCTTGGATTACCGTGCAACGCGGTCACGCTGTGGCGAATGGTTTGCCTGTCATTTCCTGTAATCGGATTGGATTTGAAACCGCGCCGAATTCTAAAAATGGTATCGATTTTTGGGGTAATAGTTTTATCACGGGAGCGCAAGGCGAATTTTTAGCGCAGGCGAATTCATCGGAAACAAAATTGTTGATAGCTGAAATTGACAAAAAACAAAATGAAACGGTTCGACGAATCTGGCCTTTTTTGCGTGATAGACGTATTGATGCGTTTGGCGATTTGAGCAAACGATTTATTGATTAGCTGAACCAATTATGAAATCCGTTATTATTCCCATCGAAAAAACTTTCAAAAATTATCATGGCAAAGACAAAGCACAGTTAGAGCGTGCTTTAGAAATTGTTGGTTTAATTGAAGGCGACGTAGATTATGCACGTCCAAAAGGTGTGGAAGTCGCGTCTGTTTTGATGGAGTTTCATGTTGATTTGAAAACAGTTTTAGCGGCAATTCTAAGTGACCCACGTTTGATAACGTTAAATTCACCTATTGATATTGCCGCTGAATTCGGTGGAACGGTAGCGAATTTGGTTCAAGATGTTAATTGGCTAAATACCATTCGGGTTTACTCACCAGAAATGGCAAGTCAACCAAATCAAGCAGAAACAGTGCGCCGAATGTTGTTATCCATGACGCAAGATGTGCGGGCAGTGTTAATTAAAATTGCTTATCGGATTCAACGACTGCGGAATTTGCCCAGAGAATCGGAGGAAATTCGCCATTTTATTGCACATGAAACACTTGATATTTATGCACCAATTGCTAACCGTTTAGGCGTGCATCAGTTCAAATGGGAGTTAGAAGATATGGCGTTTCGATATCTTGACCCAACAACCTATCATCACATCGCTCATTCATTGTCAGCAAAACGTAAAGGACGTGAAGTCAGTATTAACAGCTTCATTACGTTATTGAAAAGTAGTTTAGTAAAAGAAAATATCGAGTGTCAATGTTACGGGCGTCCGAAACACATTTACAGTATTTGGAAAAAAATGCAGGGCAAAAACCTGCCGATTGATGCGCTTTATGATTTGCTCGCTGTGCGGGTGATTGTCGATAGCTTGCTTCATTGTTATACGGTACTAGGGATTGTGCATAGTTTATGGCCGCCAATTTCCAAAGAATTTGATGATTACATCGCAACACCTAAAGAAAATGGCTACCAATCGTTGCATACTGTGATTTTAGATGAAGAAGGTAATCGGATTGAAGTTCAAATTCGCACGCAAGCAATGCACGATTATGCTGAATTAGGGGTTGCGGCACATTGGTCATACAAAGAAGGTGGCAAAAAATCGGCAACAATGGAAAAAAGTGTTGCCACATTGCGAAAACTGTTAGAAGAAAAAAATGCTGAATTTTCGACGAGTGATGATTTTCGAAATGACTTATTTAATGACCGAGTTTATGTTTTAACACCTGCTGGAAAATTGCTGGATTTGCCCAAAGGTGCAACACCATTAGATTTTGCTTATGCCGTGCATACCGAAATTGGTCATAGTTGCCGTGGTGCAAAAGTTAATGGACGCATCGTACCATTAACTTATGTTTTGAAATCGGGTGAAAAAGTCGAGATTTTAACGTCGAAAAAAATCAATCCAAACCGTAATTGGTTAGATCGTCGCTTAGGTTATTTGAAATCCCCGCATTCTATTCAAAAAGTCAAAGCGTGGTTCAGAGATAGAGGTGTCCAATTCCGACGATAATTGCAACACGTATTCCGCGATATTTAAACCTAATGCTTTTTCAATTCCAGCGAACGAACTCGTCAAACGCGGATTAATTTCAAGAACAAAACACGCGTCTTCAGTTTCAATTAAATCCACACCGACATATCCAAATAAATCAGGAAAAGTTTGCGCGATTTGTGAAACAAGGTGTTGATAACGTCCGTCATCGAGTTTGTGATTCACGTCGATAGTTTTCAAAAAATAGTGCTGATTTTGTACCTCAAAAATCTGTAAATTCACGCACAATAAACGTGCTTCACCGTTTTTGAATAAGCACGATAAACTGGTTTTTTCACCATGTAAATGTGGTTGAATGAGGGCATTTTTCCTAAACGAGGGCAGAGCAGACCAATCTTTTTGGGATGTAAGTAAAAATATATTTTCTGCACCCACACCGTCAATAGGCTTAATAATCCATTCTTTAGTTGAGTCATAATGAATAGCGGGATTAAAAATTTCGGTTGGCACGGTTTGAATTTTTGCCGCGTTTAAAATTTGAAACGTCGTTAATTTATTTGCGGTCAACGCAACCGCTTTCGACGGGGACGTGAGCAGGATTTTATTGGCATCTTCAACATAGCGGCAAAAACGCTCCAAAATACCATCGAATTCTGGCGCGATAATCCATGCGGCATCGGCGGTTTTAAGTTGGTGGTGAAATTGATGTTTGTCGGCAATAATCAATTCAATATCAAGCAATTTCGAAAAATTTGAACATAGCGCATCCAACATCATTTGACCTTCACGCACCAATCTTTCTGACATGTCGCCGCTGGCGGTAATGTATTCAAAAATTAAGACTTTCATTTTTTAACCAGTTCGCGCCAAAGCGTAAAAAACGTTTTGCAGGTTTCTTCAAAATCTTCATTCAGCACATTTTCAATCGTTTTGTCATCGAGAAAACGTTGCAGTTCGACTTCATGATCTGCACTTAAATCGTAACGTAATTTTTTTGTTGCTGCGTTTAATCGATCTTTCTCAGCTTTTAAATAAGCAAAAAATGCCTCTGTGAAAAATGTGTCAGGTTGCTGTAAGCCGTTTTGATAAATTTTCAGCAACTCGGTTAATAAATCACTGGTCGCCAATTCAGATGAAAAAACCAATTCGTCTAATTGTGGCTCTTTATCATTGCGACTAAATAAATAGGTCGATTGTGGTGAAACTTGATTGATTAGCAAATGATGTAGCAATGCGCCGATAAAATCTTTTCCTTTCAATGACGTATAACGGTAAAACAAACCACCGTTTGTATGGCAATTCGACAATTTACCCACTAGCCGTAAACCATTAAAATGCAAATCAATCATCACATCTTCAATTCGATCACCGATGTTTTTCGTGTTTATTTTTTCCGCAAAGTCTAAGATTTCAGCATTTTGTTTTTCGAATTCTAAATCGCCTAAAACGCCAGAAAGCCATAAACCTTCAGCTTTTAAACGTTTAACGGATACCGTTTCACCACGCAAATGTGACGCAAGAAAACGGTTATACACCGTGTATTTTTCTAGTGTATTAAGCAGAAACGGTTCACGCTCTTCAACAATGCTATCGAGCGTTTTAAGTTTGACTGTTAATTGGTGTCGCAAAAAATGTTTTTGCGGATGTTGAAAAAATTTAAACACATCACGTAATTCAATAATGGGTTCAAAAGTTCGATTTAAAACGCCTTCCCACCATTTTGTAGGCGCGAATTTATTCGCGCTCAATGCAAGTGCGGTATCGAAATCACGTTGCGAATAATTGCGTAAATTCAAATTTGAACCGTCAAAATAACGTCTACTAAAACCGTGAATTGGATGAAAAACCGTTAAATCCTCACTACCATACGATTCACGTAAAACGTCGAGTAATTCGCTGACAATAACGGATGGTGGTGTTTTTTCATTATGATTTAGCGATTGTCCGAGATAGGTCAAAATCAATTGTTGGCGGGCGGATAGCATGATTTCCAAAAATTGATAGCGGTCGTCATTTCGACGTGAACGATCACCTTTACGAAAATGTTGGGCGATTAAATCAAAAGTGGGTTGACGGTCAATTTTAGGGAAATCTCCATCATTCATCCCAAGTAACGCAATGATTTTGAATGGAATCGAACGCATTGGTAACATCGAACAAAACGTTAATTGACCGCGAAGAAAACCGTTTGAGGATTTACGTTCTTCGACACGACTTTCGAGCCAACTAATAATGACTGGCAACGCCACAGTTGAATCTGCCAAATGGTTCAATTGATCAGGTAATTCGTCGAGTAATTCATTGACTTGTTGGCGTTCAATCGCGTCGGCGTTGGCGAGTAAAATTTCAGCATAACCATAAAGACAGTTTCGCCAATTATCCAAAGATTGCGCGATTTTAAAGTTGTCGCTGGCACCGAAAAGCAATTGTAAAAAATCATTTAAACCGCCTAACGCTAAAGCTGTGGAGCCTTCAATGTGTGGATACGGCAAAATATCTTGCACAAAATCACTAACATCACCGACTGCATAGCCCATAAACAAACGATTTAACATTGCTTGCCAGGTATTCGCATCTAAGTTTGGTAAATCGAGTTCTGCTTTATGTTCACCCGATTTTCCCCAGCGAACTTGCGTATCGTTGACCCAGTGACGAATCAATTCCAAATCCGTTTCAAATAAATCGAAATGCCTGTAAATCGTGGGCTCTGCAAGTAAATCCAATACATTTTTCCAGCCAAAACGGCTTTGTGACAAATGCAAAAAACGAATAAAAATATCCAATGAATGATTACTTAAGCGCAAACTGCGGTCGGCAATTGTGTGATGAATATCGTGAAAAACCGCTGAAATAAAGGGTTCATAATTTTTAATTTCTGGCGACATCACAACAATATCACGCAATTCTAAGGTTGTGTCATTTTCGAGCGCATGAATAAGTTGATTTTTTAACACTTCCACTTCGCGCATTCGTGAATGGCAAGCGTGAACTTGAATCGAATGATCAAAATAAAATCCCTCCAACCTCCCTTCAACAAGGAGGGCTTTTTCTACATCCTTTGAAAATGGCGGCTGGGAGTGATTTGCTTGGTTTTCCAGTAAATCATTTTGCAATCGTTGCAAAATCGTTGCACCTTCAGCACATTCAAAGGATTCCAAGTCTAAATCTATCGCTAAATTCTGCTCAAGTAATAACGTTTGAAACTCCCGTCCTTGTTGACCTAATGAGGAAAGTAAGGGGTGTGAATCATATTGTTCTTCAGGTGTTTGTTTCAAGCGTGAACGCTTATTCGGAATATCCGCCCAATAATCTTGTGACGGATTCAGTAAAAACAAATGTAATTCACAATGTTTTGACAACCCGTGCAAAAAACCTAAAAACAACGGCGGCATCGTGTTAATCCCAAATACAATCACTCGTTCTGGTAATTTATGGGTGTAAAAATTTTCGTCAGCATTCAATAATATGTTAATCACTTTTTGCCACAACACGCCACGATGCTGCGTGCCGATTTGCGCGGTAATATTGCGCCACAAGGCTTTTTGCCACCGTTCTGCGGTGGTATCGTAAAGCATTTTATTTTCTTGCCATGCCGCCAACAAATCAGGGCGCATCATTTGATATTGATCAAAAAGTTGCGCTAATTCTTGTGCGAGTTGATAGCGTTTTAAATCGGGCGCATCACCCTCTAAATAATGTTGTAGTGGCAAAAAATCATCCCCTTCCAAATTACGCAATAGGCTTTCAATCTGCCACGTTATTTTGTGACGATCAAACACCGCATCATTTAAACGGCTGTCTAATTTTTGCGCGACGCTACTGAAAAATTTAGCGGGAAATAAAAAGTCGTAATTTGCCCAAACTTGAAATGTTTGCGCGAGTTGTTGTGACAGCCAACGTTCCATTCCTTGACTTTGAATCAAGAAAACTTCTTTCGCCAATGGCGAACTAAGTGGCAAGGTTTCAATGACGACGCTCAATTGCGCGACTAAATTTTCGGTTTTGTTAGAGCTGTGCAGAATAAACATGGATTTTTTTAACTCAAAGTAAAAAGATGGCATTCATTGTGCTGTCGAATTTGTAATGGATTTTACTTTAAAAGTGCGTCTTTCTGTGGAAAACCCATCGTATAGCTTTAAAAAAGGTTTTTTTGAAAATAGACGGTTGCAAAAAGAGCATTTTTGTACTTTTTAAAATCAATTCTGCCAATTTTTTGACAAATACATCAAACACATTTTGAGTTTAAAATGTATTGCACCCTTAAATGTGGTATTTCGATGTGTCTTTGGAAATCGAGTGCAGTACTTAATCATAATAAAATACAGGATTTACCGACTATGGCAATGCAACCTACAAATATCGAATACCCACTTTTAGACACTGATTCGATGGTTACCAAAACAGATTTAAACGGCATAATTACTTACGCGAATTCTGATTTTATACGTGTAAACGGTTTCACGATGCAAGAGTTAATAGGGCATTCGCATAGTATTGTGCATCACTCAGATATGCCGTCCGAATTATTTGCGGATATGTGGAATTCCTTAACGCAACAACGTCCTTGGTCGGGTTTGATTAAAAATTTGTGCAAAGATGGGCGGTATTATTGGAGTGTTGCGAACATGACACCTGATTTTGAAAATGGCAAACTCATTGGTTATATTTCGGTTCGCTCCCAAGCAAGTAGAAAACAAATTGAATATGCCGATAATATTTATCGTCAGTTTAAAACAGGTAATAAACGCGGTGTAAGAATTGAAAACGGTGACATATTTGAATCCACAATCATTAGTCGCTTTGATTTCTTGAAAGGTCTATCGATTAAAAGACGTATTACTATTGTAATTATTATGCTGTCACTGATTATGCTGGGTATTGGTGGTTTAGGTGTAAATGGAATTATAAACGTCAATGACAGTTTACAAACCGTGTATGAAGATCGCACTATTCCGATGTCACAACTGGCTGAAATTCAAAAATTACAAATGTTCAATCGCATTTTATTGACATCATCATTAACGGAAACTGCACCCGCAGTGATTGCAAAAAATACGACTTTAGTGGAAGCTAACCTTGAGGCTATTTCAAAATTGTGGGCAGCTTATACCTCGACAACCTTAACGATTCATGAAAAAGAACTCGTCGATAAATTGACAATCGACAGAACGGAATACGTATCGAAAGGTTTAAAACCTGTGGTTGCTGCATTCCGTGCCAATGATTTGGCGCTTGCTGAAAAAATCATTGTAGAGGTGATTCGTCCGCTATATGTTCCTGTTGGAGAAGGAATTGCAAATTTAATCACTTTACAAATGGATGTCACGAAAGTCGCTTATGACGATGCACAAGAAAATTTTCATACTGTAATTAAATTTATGGCTGGCTTAATGATAAGCAGTTTTTTACTTGCATTATTCATGGGATCCGCTTTATATCGGGCTATTGTGCGTCCATTGAATGTTGCCGCCGATTTGATTATTCGAGGTGATAACAAAAATTTAGTTCAAATAAACAAAAGTGGTGCAAAAGAAATTAACGCGGTTTTAGACGCATTTAAAACCAGTCAAGTTAAAAACAGTTTCAATGAGGCCGAAGCAAAACGTGAGGCAGACGAGAATTTACGGATCAAAATCGGTTTGGATAATGTCAGCGCAAGTGTCGTTATTGCTGATAATGATTTAAAAATTATTTATTTAAATAATGCGGCTGCAAAATTGTTTCGTGATTCAGAGGTCTTAATTCAAAAAGAATTACCACATTTTAAATCTACTAAATTGATAGGTGAAAGCATTGATTTGTTCCATAAAAATCCAGCACATCAAAGAGAGCTACTTTCTAATTTAAAAGGTGCTTTTACCGCAAAAATTGAAATTGGTGGTCTTACACTAGCGGCTGTCGCCAGTTCGGTTATTAACGAAAAAGGTGAGCATTTAGGGACTATTGCGGAATGGTATAACCGTACAGAACAAGTAATTATTGAAAAAGAAGTATCGGTAGTAGTGAATGCCGCGGCGAAAGGTGATTTTACGCAACGTATTGATGAAGCGGGTAAATCAGATTTTATTTTGTTACTGAGTCAAAGTATTAACAATTTAGTTGGAACGTGCTCGAATGGGTTGAATGAAATCGTGACGGTATTAAATTCCTTATCAAAAGGTGATTTAACACAAACAATTAACGGTGAATATCAAGGTACCTTCCAACAACTTAAAGACGACGCAAATTTGACGGTTGGAAGTTTAAAAGACATTGTTCAGCAAATTCACGATGCAACGGATTCTATTAGTACGGGGTCGAAAGAAATTGCAGCAGGAAATAATGATTTATCACATCGAACGGAAGAGCAAGCGGCAAGTTTAGAAGAAACCGCTGCAAGTATGGACGAATTAACTGCAACAGTTAGGCACAATGCGGAAAATGCTAAAGAAGCGAATCAATTAGCAATTGATGCATCAAAAATTGCGGAACGCGGTGTTGAAGTAGTCAGCCAAGTCGTCAGAACAATGGAAGATATTAACGATTCGTCACGTAAAATTGGCGATATTATTTCTGTGATTGATGATATTGCATTCCAAACAAATATTTTGGCGTTAAACGCAGCGGTGGAAGCTGCACGTGCGGGTGATCAAGGTAAAGGTTTTGCGGTCGTCGCAACGGAAGTTCGTAATTTAGCGCAGCGGGCCGCAACTGCGGCAGGTGAAATTAAAGGTTTGATTAGTGATTCAGTGGGTAAAGTGGTTGGTGGCACGAAATTAGTGGTACATGCAGGTGAAACAATGGGAG
The DNA here is from genome assembly GCA_014191975.1 of Methylococcaceae bacterium. Lineage (GTDB taxonomy): Bacteria > Pseudomonadota > Gammaproteobacteria > Methylococcales > Methylomonadaceae > UBA10906. The sequence continues at coordinate 21,028 of BJHG01000031.1, forward strand.
AAATTGTGACGTCGATTCGTGGGGTAACGATGATGATGGCAGAAATTACCAACGCATCTACCGAACAAAGTCAGGGCATCGAGCAGGTGAATCAAGCAGTTGGTCAAATGGATGAGGTAACACAACAAAATGCCGCGTTAGTAGAGCAATCAGCGGCTGCCGCAGAAGCGTTAGAAAATCAGGCAAGGAATTTGATGGTTTCTGTTTCACATTTCAAACTTAAAGCTACAACAAACAGTGCTTTTCCTGTGAAAAAAGCATCGGCATCATCAGTGAGAATGCCGAGAAAATCTGTCGTGACTTCGCCTGTTGTAAATCCTGTTGTAAATCCTGTTATAAATAATGATTGGGAAGAGTTTTAAATTGCGTTTGTTTTAATTTTTTGAGAACGAAGCGCCCTTTATAACTTATATCTGAAAATGGCGTTTTTTCGATTGAAATCAAATGTGAAAAATCTTAGCTGTTACAATATCGTTGTAACTTTACTAATTTATTGAGAAATTTGAAATGACCATTAACACGACAGAATTTAAACAAGCGATGCAATCATGGGCAAGTGGTGTTACCGTGATTACGACGCAATCGGAACAGCATGGCTTGCAAGGCATGACAGTGAGTGCGTTTTCGAGTGTGTCCGCAGAACCTGCTTTAATTTTATGTTGTCTTAACGAGGCGGCGGATACTGTCACGGGAATTGATGCCAGTCAATCGTTTGCCGTGAATATATTGACTCGTGTACAAGAAAAGACATCTAATCAATTTTCAGGTGGATGTAGTAATGAAGAGCGTTTTGCCAATAATCCCTGGCATACCGCCGTCACAGGGGCACCATTATTAACAGAAAGCTTGATGTCGCTTGATTGTAAATTGGTCGAAAAAGTACGAGCAGGTTCACATTGGATTGTTATCGGTGAAGTAAAAGCGTGTGAGGTTCGCAATGGTGAGCCCTTACTTTATTATTGTGCAGATTATCGTCAATTAGCTGATGTGCAAGAGTAATCATTTTTTATTTTTAACCATTTCAACGCACCTAATCCGGCTGCTCGTCCCGTTGCAAAACAGGCTGTCAATAAATAACCGCCTGTTGGAGCTTCCCAATCCAGCATTTCACCTGCACAAAAAACGCCTTCTAATTTTTTAATCATTAAATACTCGTTTAATTCTTCAAATACAATTCCGCCAGCACAACTAATCGCTTCATCAATTGGGCGTTGTGAACGTAAATGTAATGGTAAGGCTTTCAACGTTTGAGCGACCAATTCGGGGGTATTTAATTCTTCTACACTTAAAACTTCACGCAACAACCCTGCTTTTGCATCTTCTAATTTTAGTTGTCTGCGCCAAAATTGAGCCGTTGATAATTTCCCGCGTGGTTTATTTAATTTCGTAATTAATGCTGAAGTGGTTGTGTCGGGAAATAAATCGAGATAAATAGTTGCACCGCCATTTGTGAATATTTCGTCACGAATTTTTGCTGATGCCGCGTAAATCAATCCACCTTCAATGCCATTTTTTGTCAACATAGCTTCGCCTTTTTTCTGAAAATTTCCAAAGCTTAAACCGATATTTTTTAGAGGTTGACCTGCAAAATGTTGCTTGAAATAGTCTCGCCAGACTATATCAAATCCACAATTTGATGGTTTAAGTGTTTCTGTAGTCACGCCTTTTTCACGCAAAATTGAAACCCATTCCCCAGTCGAGCCTAATTTCGCCCAGCTTCCACCGCCTAATGCTAAAATTACTGCGTCAGTGGAAAATATTTCCTGACCATTTTGCGTATCAAAAAATAGCTGATTTGTATTTTCTTTCCAACCTAACCAACGATGGCACATTGAAAACTGAACACCGTTTGAACGCAAACGATGTAGCCATGCGCGTAAAAATGGCGCGGCTTTCATCTCTTTTGGGAAAATTCGATTCGATGATCCGACAAACGTTTCAATTCCTAATTCACTGAACCATTCGCATAAATCTGTTGGCGTAAAATCCTTTAAATATGGACCAAGAAGATATTGTTGTGATTCATAGCGTGTGAGAAATACTTCAAAATCTTCCGCATGTGAAATGTTTAAGCCACCTCTTCCCGCCATTAAGATTTTTCTTCCAGCCGAAGGCATTGCATCAAATACGGTGATCTGAGTGTTTTTTGTTTTGCAGAGAATTTCCGCAGCCATAAGACCCGCAGCACCTGCACCAATAATGGCAATGTTGTGGATTTTATTCACGAAAATTATCAAATTGTAACGGTTGCTCTAAATTTGCTGCGCGTAAAAATTGAATCGTTGTTTGTAAATCATCACGATTTTTTCCATTTACGCGCAGTTTTTCACCCTGAATGGCGGCTTGAACTTTGAGTTTATTATCTTTGATCAGTTTGACGATTTTTTTAGCCAGCGTGGATTCGATACCTTGTTTAAGTAAAACTTCTTGTCGCATCAGTTTTCCACTGCCTTTAGCATCTTTCACTTCCATACAAGCGATATCAATGCCGCGTTTTGTGAGTTTTGCACATAGAACACTGAACATTTGTTGTAATTGAAATGTGGATTCAGAAATCATAACAATCGTAGTGTCATTAAGTTCAAAGCTGGAATCGGTGCCTTTGAAATCGAAGCGTGTCGTCACTTCTTTGTTGGCTTGATCGATGGCATTTTTTGCTTCGTGAACATCGAATTCTGAAATAATATCAAATGAGGGCATAAATTAGTTGGTTAGTGAATAATGTCATACTTATAATATGACAAAATTCTTTAAACACACAATTCGAGTATTCTTTTATGTTAAGTTTTTCCTTTGATTTCTTTATCCATTTGTTTTCGTACATTGGTTTATTTTTTGTTGTTGGTATGGTAAAGCCTAAGTGGGCATTGTTTTTTTTGAAAAATCCTAGTCGAATTATAGTGATGTCTATTTCAATAATTTTATTTATGGCAGTGATGACATTTTATGGCGCATGGAATAAAGAAAAAATGTTGCAAGAAAAAAAATCTGTAGAAAGTTCAATTCCGGTATCTGAATTACCTGTGGTGAAATAGTTTTTAACAATTTTTGGAGTTATAACAATGCGAGTTAATCATTTTATTCAAACAGCTTTAGTCGTTGCATTCTTCAGTATAAGTATTAAAAGTTATGCGTATGATCCTGGTGATGTTAAGGATGTCTGTAAAAAGCCACAAGTTCGTGAGTTTAGTGTGGCTACTTATGAGGAGCCAGACAAAATTGAAGTGGCGGCGGAGTCAGAGTTTTCATTTAAATTATCGGATTGGACTGATCCACAGACAATTAAAGTAACAATGAAGGAGCAATCAGTGCCGTTCACCGTCGAAAGTAATAGTAGCTTTCATAAAGTTACCGTAAAAATTCCTGCAGAATATACCGGAAAATTTGTGCGTATCAATTTGTTTTCAAAAGCGATTTTGGGTTGTTATGATCAAGAGGGTTGGTTGATTAAAGTTGCGAATAAATAGTTTGTTGTAAATAAACCGAGAAATTTTTTGACAAGTTTAAAAAAGTCGCTATAATTTTAAAACTCAGCTACGGCAACGCAGCTGAGACGAAAAAGCTCTTTAAAAATTTAAATCAAAATAATTTGTGTGGGTGCTTTTGCTGGTTATGAGTGGTAAAAAATAATCGACAAAAGAACACATACGGCAATTTTTAAATTGTCAGTTAATTCGAGTC
>BJHG01000032.1 GCA_014191975.1 Methylococcaceae bacterium
TTTTTTTAAGCCAATCTAATTCCATATTCAACTGCCCAATTTTGGCATACAGCCGATCCGGATCGCTCTGTGCATTGACAGGCTTGGGACCCCGTTTACCTTCAAAAAGACTACCCGCATTGTCCATCAATTCCTTTTTCCATTGACTTACCTGGGTCGGATGGACTCCGTTTTCCTGGGCGATCTCATTGATTGTCTTTGTGCCTTTAACCGCTTCCAAGGCAATCTTAGCTTTTTGTGATCCTGTAAAAATCTTCCGCTTGCTTTCACTCATTTGCCACTTCTCTTTTTTCGACAGAGTATAGCTTAAACTATTGTCCGGATTTCAGGGTCCACTATAATAATTAGGTTTTTACTGATGTGCTACCAACATTAATAATAAGTTTTGTCATGAGGTTTTCGCAATGTAATGGAACTTAATTTTATTTCACATTCTCGCACACGAATAAAAATAAAACAGTGCAAGATAGATATAAAAAGATTGCTGTGTTTTTATTCTGATTACTGTTGGCACATCAATAAATCTGATAGGCTAAACTACTATTAATGTCACTAAGTTTTTATAAGAAAACCATTATGGATATGAACCAAAATAAACAAACTGTCACCTGCCCAAAATGCACGCATCAATTCAATGCGGGTGAATCGTTTTATCAGCAAATTGAGACTGAGTTGCGTCAATCATTTGAAGCGAAATCCATACAGAATAAAACGCAATTTGAGTATCAATTAAAAGCTGAAAAAGAACAATACGAGCGACTCACTACAACTGTAAACGCTGAAAAATTACAAATCGATCTTGAAAGACAGTCGATGCTAACGAAAATTGAAGAAACCGTAAAACAACAAGTAAAAGATGAGAAAACGCTATTAGAACAAACGCTCAGAGCTAACATAAAAGCGAATATCGAAGCCGAAAATGCCGAGCAAATTCAACAGTTAAATAATGATTTGAACGAAAAGTCAGAAAAGCTCAAAGAATTTAGTCGAGCTAAAGCTGAGATTGCAAGGCTTACTCGTGAAAAAGACGAGCTAACTGAAGCGGTTAAAGCTGAAGCCGCATTGGAATTAAATCGACGTTTGCGTGAAGAAAAACAAAAAATCGAAAGCAGTTTAGAGTTAAAAATGCGTGACAAAGAATATGAAATTGAAAGGTTAAAAAATCAAATTCAAGAAGCACAACGTGTGGCAGAGCAAGTATCAAATCAAGCACAAGGTGAAGCACAAGAATTAGCAATTGAAGAATGGTTGCACGCTGAATTCCCATTTGACGACATCGAAGAAATCAAAAAAGGTCAACGCGGTGCCGATTGCATTCAAATTGTTCACACCCGATCACGTCACAACTGCGGTAAAATTTATTACGAAAGTAAACGCACGCTCGAATTTGGCAAAGATTGGATTGAAAAATTCAAAGCTGATTTACAAGCAAAAAATATCCATGTTGGTGTTTTAGTTACACAAGCAATGCCAAAAGACATGGATCGAATGGGCTTAAAAGATGGAGTTTATGTTTGTACATTTGAGGAATTTAAAAGTTTGAGCGTAGTATTACGCCAATCTATTATCGATATTAGTAACATTGAAATTGCTCAAGAATTTAAAGGTGAAAAAATGGCGCAACTTTATGATTTTTTAACCAGCACAGAGTTTAAATTAAACATCCAAGCAATTGTCGAAAGCTTTATTCAAATGGAGGAAGACTTAAATAAAGAACGTCGATCAATGGAAAGTTTATGGAAACAACGTGAAAAACAAATTCGAAAAGTCATGAGTAATACGTCTGCTTTATATGGTTCAATTCGTGGAATTGCAGGAAATGCGATTCAAAGTGTGCCGCAATTAGAATCCAATGTACCGATGATTGACGCAACAAAATCAGTATAGAGGCCAATAAAGTACACACTCAGAAATTTAAACGTGATTAAATTCTTGATACAACTGATTTTTTGGTCAATCTATAACATTAAAAATGAGGTAATAAAAAATGAGTAAGTTAAAAATCTGTTTTATTTTAGCTGGTGGGTTGTTAATTTCTGGTTGCTACAGTTCCGGTGGTTGGACACCAACCGTTGATTCTTATAATGACCCTAATGCACGTGTAATCAATCAAGACATGAACGATTGTGAACAACTTGCAAATCACGCTAGTGGTGGTACTGCAAAAGAAACGGCTATTGGCGCAGGTGTTGGAGGCTTAATTGGTAGCGCAGCAGGTGCTGCAATTGGCGCATTAACTGGCAGTCCAGCTTCTGGTGCTGCAATTGGCGCAGCGGCAGGTGTATTTGGCGGTGCAGCCAAACAAGGTTTTTCAGCCGAAGAAGAATACAAGCGTGCCTACTCAAATTGCATAAGAAATAGAGGTCATAGGGTTGTTAATTGACAATCATTAGAAATCAATAATTTCAATATATTTCACAACTAACTAACTAACAATAAATATGATTAATACAACAACTTGTTTAAATAAATATGTCAGTGGCGATGAGCTTGCAAGAGTAACTGAAGATTTTGCTACTGCATTCAGAATGGCCGCAAGTAACTTTGAAAATGATGAATGGTACGTTGATGATTGTGTAAATTTTATCTATGACCATATCTCAGAAAACCTTGAACACGTAAACGAAGAGATTATCAAAAATGCTATTGAATTAGTATTTGTTGAAAATGTTGTCGATGAATCAAGTAAAGAAGATTTATTTGAAGAAGATGACCAAGATAAAAAATTAACACAAAGTCAGCGTGATTTCATAGGCGGAACTTATCACAATGAAGATGATGCGGATGAATATAGTGATGAAGATGATGACACTAGTATCGACGATGACTTTTATGATGAATAATTCAAATTGAACGAACACTTGTTCCCTGATAATTAAGCATTCATAGATTGGCAAAAACTACGCTGGTACATTGAAAATGACTAAATCAAACATAGCACAGCTTGGCGAACCCGTATTAAGAGAAATTGCACAGCCGATTTATGACGTAATCTGTCCAGACATTCAGCGATTAGCACAAACCATGTTACTTATCCTTGAAGAATCCGCTGGCGTGGGTTTAGCTGCACCACAAATCTTTGAATCTAAACGTATTATCATCGTGGCATCGAAACCTACTAAACGTTATCCTTATGCACCTGAAATGTCAGCTACAGTAATGATAAATCCTGAGTTCATACAGTTAAGTAATGAAGTCCAAAAAGATTGGGAAGGCTGTTTGAGTATCCCGGGTATTCGCGCTTTAGTACCGCGCTACAAATTCATTCGAGTGACTTACACAGATTTAATAGGTCAACGTTTCAAAGTTGATTTTAAAGGATTTGTGGCACGCGTTTTTCAACATGAATTCGACCACTTGAATGGATTGGTTTATTTAGATAGAGTTGAGAGCAATCAAGACATCGTCAGTGAACAGCTGTATTTGAAATTGATAGCAGATATAAAATGAAAACATCATCCGCATTATCAAATGCGTTATTTGCCCGTTATGGTAAAAATTCAGAGCAGTTTAATTTTAATTTTGAACTTAATTCAACGTTAGAAATATTACTGTCACATAAATCAATTCGACATTACCTCGATAAACCGTTGCCTGATGGCACATTGGAGCTCATGATTGCCGCTGCACAATCAGCAGCAAGTTCATCAAATTTACAACTATGGAGCGTTATTGCTGTAGCAGATTCTGAGCGTAAGCAACGGTTATCTGCACTTGCCAGTAATCAATCACAAATTACCCAAGCACCCTTAATTTTTAGTTTGGCTTGCGGATGTCAGTCGATTAGAAAATATAATGGATGCTGGTAATCTGGATACACAAGGACTGTATCAGCTAGATCTTTTTCTAATTGCGATTATTGATGCCGCCTTAGCGGCTCAGAATGCAGTAATTGCGGCTGAATCATTAGGTTTATGCACGGTTTATATTGGTGCATTACGCAATAATGTCACACGAGTATCGAAAGAATTACAATTGCCAGAGGGGGTGTTCCCTATTTTTGGACTTTGTGTTGGTTATTCAAACCCTGACAAAGAAATTGCAATCAAACCCCGTTTGCCGCAACAAGCCGTTTTGCATAAGGAAACTTATCAGTCTAATTTGGAAACTGAAGTTGAATCTTACAATGACATCATGGCTGATTTTTACCAACGACAGAAAATGAATGTTGATGGAACATGGGCTAAAAATTGTAGTGACCGCATTCAAGCCCGTGCAACGCATTCTGAATTACATGTCTTTTTGGAACATCATTTTGGTAAAAAATAATGTGCAAGGCAGACAAACCATGGTTTGTGTATTTACTTGAATGTGTGAACGGTAAAATCTATACAGGCATTACGACAAACGTAACAAAACGATTTCAAAAACATCAGTCGGGAAAAGGCGCGAAGTTCACAAAATCTAATCCGCCTTCTCATATACTTGTAAGTAAAAAATGCGATAATCGTTCGCAAGCCAGCAAGATGGAATATCAAATCAAGCAGCTTACAGCAACACAAAAACGCGCATTAAGTTCAGAATGGAGCAATGATTAATGGAACCTGGAAAATTACTGGTAACAGGCGGTATATTAGCTGTGTTGCTGTAAGCTGCCTGATTCGGGTTCAAAATGAAAACAGTTCGATCTTTACGCCTATCACGTCAATGTTGGTTATAAGTATCCTATTAAGCCTGATTATGAATTTATTTTTAAGAAAATGACTATCACAAACCTTTTTGAGCAAATACCTGATGCGTTGCCAGATGAATGTATTAGCGTGTTACTCTCTCAATCTAACGTTCGGATAGAACGGATTGTGTCGCGAGGTCAAAGTACGCCCGCAGGTCAATGGTATGAGCAAACTGAGCATGAATGGGTGATGGTGTTACAAGGCTCAGGTATTATTGAATATGAAAATTGTCGGCAGATTGTGTTGAACACAGGTGATTACTTATATTTACTCGCGCATATCAAACATCGAGTCGCCGCTACTGCTGAACATGAATATACTATTTGGTTAGCTATTTTTTGGAGTTGAAAATGTCACATATGAACGAGTTAGTTAAACAAATTTCACATGGTGTTTATGTAATTGGTGTAAGCGATGGTAAAGAGCATATCAATGCATTCACTGCTTCATGGGTAATGCAAGTGTCATTTGATCCGTTATTGGTAGTCTTTAGTATTAGTCCTAGGCATCGTTCGTATGCCATATTGTGTGATAGTGGTGTGTGTGCCATTAGTGTATTGAAGCAAGATCAAATAGTTTTAGCACAGCATTTTGCAAGTTCAAATGTCGATAAAATGACTAACCATCAGTGGCATTATGCGACAACATTCGCACCGATACTTTCTGAAAGTTCTACCTATTTTGATTGCAAAGTCAAACAAACTGTAGATGCTGGTGATCATGTGTTGGTTGTATGTGAAGTAATTGACGCGGGATATTTGCAACAAGGAAAGCCCATGCTGTATTGTGAAACGGGAGATATGGACGGTAGTAGTAAATTGTTTTAATAGCCCTTACGGTTGTTACTGTAACAGTGGTATCGTTAAAAAAATGTACTCTTCAAAACCTTCACAGCAAATTTGTTAGCATCAATAAATCTTGTAATGCTCTTTAAATTAAAATCGTAGCAGTTCATGCATCCTAGCACTGAGCGGCAAGTTCTTTCGCCACCACTACGAAATAAATTCCCAGATAACCGATACAACGCTTAATGAATGCGTCGTATCGGCCCTAATTACCTGTACAATTATCACATTCTCTTAAATTTCAATTTTATTTACAACACTATGTCTAAACGCCTTAGAAAAATAACTCAACAAGTTTTAGTCGGCAATGTAAAAGTCGGTGGCGGCGCCCCGATTGTGGTGCAATCGATGACCAATACTGACACCGTCAATATCAAAGCAACAGTGAATCAAATTATTGAACTCGCCACGGCTGGTTCAGAAATCGTACGAATTACGGTCAATTCTGAAGAAGCCGCCGCCGCAGTCGCTTCGATTAAAGAGCAATTGATTGCTAAAAATTGTTTTGTACCGATTGTCGGCGACTTTCATTTTAATGGGCATAAATTGCTCGAAAAATATCCTGATTGTGCAGCAGCACTTGATAAATATCGTATCAATCCAGGTAATGTCGGACGTGGAAAAGCACGTGACCCACAATTTCAACAAATGATTGAGTTCGCTTGTCAATACAATAAGCCTGTGCGAATTGGTGTAAATGGTGGCAGTTTGGATCAAATGGTTTTAACTCGTTTACTTGATGAAAATCGTCAACTTGCGCAACCTGAACCACTTGCCGCTGTGGCGCGAAAAGCAATTGTGTTATCTGCGTTAGAAAGTGCGGCAAAAGCCGAAGAAATTGGTTTAGGCAAAGATAAAATTATTCTGTCGTGCAAAATTAGCAACGTTCAAGAATTGATTTCGATTTATGAAGATTTGTCGTTGCGTTGTGATTACGCGCTGCATTTAGGCTTGACTGAAGCGGGTATGGGTTCAAAAGGCATGGTGTCTTCGGCCGCAGCGTTATCTGTATTAATGCAACAAGGTATTGGTGATACGATTCGGATTTCGCTCACACCAGAACCAGGCACATCACGCACACAAGAAGTCATTGTTGGACAAGAAATTTTACAAACAATGGGCTTTCGAGCTTTCACACCAATGGTCATTTCTTGTCCTGGTTGTGGACGGACAACGAGTGATTATTTCCAAAAGTTAGCTTTAAACATTCAAACCTATTTGCGTGATCAAATGCCTGTTTGGCGTGAAAAATACGCGGGTGTTGAATCAATGGAAGTTGCGGTAATGGGCTGTGTTGTGAATGGACCTGGCGAAAGCAAAAGTGCAAACATCGGAATTAGTTTGCCTGGAACAGGTGAATCGCCTGTTGCACCTGTTTATGAAGATGGTGAAAAAACGGTTACGTTAAAAGGCGATTTTATTGCCGAAGAATTTCAAGCGATTGTTGAACGTTACATCGAAACGCATTATGGGAAAGTTGAATAATGTTACCTCAAATTGCCCTCACCGCTGGTGAACCTGCTGGTATTGGTGCAGATTTGTGTATTCAATTAGTACAAGAAATTTTTCCTGCGTGCGAATTAGTGGTTTTGGCGGATCCTGAATTGCTTCAACAACGTGCCAAACAATTGAATTTACCGCTCACACTGCATCATTTCGACCCAAGTAAACCGAAAACAATGTTACCGCGTGGGCATTTGACGATTTTACCTGTTTCCTTGAAATCCCCTGTAGAAGCTGGCGTATTGAATTATGAAAATAGTAAATACGTTCTTGAGCTTTTAGACCTTGCCACACAAGGCTGTTTAAGCAAAACATTTGCTGCAATGGTCACGGCTCCTGTTCATAAAGGTGTAATTAATGAAGCGGGTTTTGCTTTTACAGGTCATACGGAATATATCGCAGAGAAAGCGGGCGGACATCCTTTGATGATGTTGGCAACAGAAGGCTTACGCGTTGCATTGGTGACAACGCATTTACCACTTTCAGAAGTCAGTAAAGCGATTACGAAAGAAACGCTCGAAAAAGTGATTCGGATTTTAAACCACGATTTAAAAACGAAATTTCATCTTAAACAACCAAAAATTCTGGTGTGTGGCTTAAATCCGCACGCAGGTGAAAATGGTTATTTAGGACGTGAGGAAATTGATATTATCAATCCGATTTTAGAAAAACTTCGTACTGAAGGTATGGTTTTACAAGGTGCGTTACCCGCTGACACATTATTCACACCGAAATATCTACACAATACCGACGCAGTTTTAGCCATGTATCACGATCAAGGTTTGCCCGTTTTGAAATACAAAGGGTTTGGCAATGCTGTCAATATAACATTAGGTTTGCCAATTATTCGCACATCTGTTGATCACGGAACAGCGTTAGATTTAGCAGGAACAGGTAAAGCCGATTTAGGTAGCTTGCAATACGCACTACAAACAGCAATCACAATGAGTAATTCTTAATGGCACATCAAGCACGTAAACGATTTGGGCAAAATTTTCTAGTTGATCAAAATATCATCGACAACATTGTTGGCAATGCAATGATTCGCAACGGACAACTTTGGGTTGAAATTGGTGCTGGACAAGGCGCATTGACTGAACCGCTGCTCAAAAAAGTTACGCATTTAGATGTCGTCGAACTCGACCGTGATTTGGTTAAATGGCTGGAATATAAATTTGCCAATCGAACTAATTTGAATATTCACAGCGCAGACGCATTGCGTTTTGATTTTGCAGCACTTGCACCCGAAGGTGAAAAACTGCATATCATTGGAAATTTACCGTACAACATTTCTACGCCACTCATGTTTCATTTACTTGAAACGACTGATTGCATTGCGGACATGATTTTTATGTTACAAAAAGAAGTGGTGAATCGGATTTGCGCCAAACCAAACGGTAATTCTTATGGGCGTTTAAGCGTAATGATGCAGTATTATTGTGCGACGGAATGGTTGTTTGATGTGCCACCAGAAAGTTTCAATCCTGTGCCAAAAGTTATGTCAGGAATGGTGCGTTTAGTACCGCATACACAACCACCTGTTGATGTTGATAGCGTAAAAATGTTGAGTAAAATTGTCACCGAAGCCTTTTCGCAACGCCGTAAAACGTTGCGAAACTCATTGAAAAATTTGTTATCGGAAGCTGAAATTTTAGCCTTAGGTATTGATGCAAATTTACGCGCTGAAAACATCAGCTTGAGAGATTTTTCCTTGTTGGCAAATGCAGTGAGCCGAAAAGAAACCCCTATAATTAACGAATAATTTTATTTCGCCAAATAAGTATAAGAATTCAAACCTGCGAGCAATTCCGTTTCGTAGGTTTGTTTTTCTAAATCACTTAAATCACTTACCGCTAATTTCGCGCGATATTCGTCCATCAATTCATCGCTACTAATGTGAACGTAATCAAGTAATTCCGACACATCTTCGCCTTCTTGCAAATCTTCAAAATGGTAGCCTTCGTTGTCGAGTTTAATGTTAATCGAATGCGTGTCACCGAATAAATTGTGCATATCGCCCAAAATTTCTTGATAAGCGCCCAACATAAAAAAGCCAATCAAATACGGTTTTTCGTTGTCAATTTCATGAATCGGCAAGGTGTGCTCTAAATTTTGTCCGTCAATATAACAATCAATTCGTCCATCTGAATCACAGGTTAAATCTTGAATCACAGCGCGACGCGTTGGCGTTTCGTCTAATCGATGAATCGGCATAATCGGAAACACTTGATCAATGCCCCACACATCGGGCAACGATTGAAATAGCGAAAAGTTACAGAAGATTTTGTCAGCGAGTTTTTCATTTAATTCGTCTAAAATCGCCTCTTCACTTTGATTTTGTGGATTCAATTGTGTTTGAATTTTTTGACATAACAATGAATAAACATTCTCCATTTTCGCTAAATCAGTGAGTGAACATTGATCTTGCGCGAATTTTTCACGCGCCTGCGACAAATTAAAATGTGAGTCGTGATAGGCTTCCACAGGATTTTTAATTTCAGGCAATTTTTGTAATTCTGACTCGTTGCGATAAATAGATTCAATATCGGTTACGTCAGTAATTAGAACAGCATGATGCGCGGTCATGGCTCTGCCAGATTCGGTAAAAATATCAGGTTGTGGTAACTTTTTTTCAGCACATACTTCCGCAAAACCTCGCACGATATTGAGCGCATATTCATTCAAACTGTAATTTATGGACGATTCGCGACGCGATTTGCTGCCATCATAATCCACGCCCAAACCACCACCTGCATCGACAATTTGAATTTTTGCGCCTAATCGATGAAATTCAACGTAAAACTGCCCTGCTTCTTTGAGTGCAATTTTAATGTCGTGAATGTTAGCGATTTGCGAACCCATGTGAAAGTGCATCAATTTTAATGCGCTAAGTAAATTGGCTTGTTTTAAGCGTTCAATTAATTGCAATAATTCATGCGCGTGCAAGCCAAATTTTGATTTCTCGCCGCCGCTGTTTTGCCACTTTCCTAAACTGATACTTGATAAACGCACGCGCACGCCCATTTGCGGAATCACATTTAATTTCGTCGATTCGGCAATAATCAATTCAAGTTCAAGCGGTTTTTCGATGACTAAATAAACATTCAATCCCATTTTTAAACCGATTAACGCGAGACGAATGTAAGCGCGATCTTTATAACCATTACAAACAATCACGCCATTTTTCGATTTCGATAACGCCATAATCGCCAACAGTTCTGGCTTACTCCCCGCTTCTAAACCAATATTTTCCGCCTCCAAAATGCCTTCAACCACTTTGCGTTGTTGATTCACTTTAATTGGATAAACTGGCGTGTAATTGCCTTGATAATTCAGCGTTTTTCGGGCGGTTTGAAATGCTGAATCTAAACGGGTGGCGCGGTCTTTTAAAATATCAATAAAGCGCACTAAAACAGGCAATGATAAATTTTTCTCATTCAATGATTGTGCGATTTCGTACAAATCGATTTTTATTGCTTTGTCGGTACACGGTTTAACACAAACGTGCCCCTGCTGATTGATTGAAAAATATCCATCGCCCCACGAATCAATGGCGTAAGTTTGGGCGGATTGTTCAAGCGTTAAATTCATTTAGGCTTCCTGTGCTTTGGCTTGTAAAAATTCTAAAACATCTTCGTTTTGCACGCGGTTATAAATAGCTTCGACAGAAAGTGTTAAATCAATCGATTGAAACGTGACATCGTCGCCCAAAAAGTAGCGTTCTGAAATCCAGTTGTTGTTTCGACGACACACTTCGACTTCGGCAAAATCTTGTTTAATTAAAACGTATTCTTGCAAACTAGGCAGGGTTTTATAAGACGCCATTTTGATGGTTTGATCAATTTTGCGGGTGTTTTTTGATAAGACTTCGACGATGATTAGCGGTTTGTCGGTGAAATAGTTGTATTCGTCATCATCCGAACATAAAACCACTACGTCAGGATAAAAAAAACAGTCAGTTGTTTTTACCTTGAAATCTGATGAGACTGTGGTGCAGCGTGCACCCTCTAAATGATTACCAAAATGGCGTGATACAGCACTCGTAATGATGTTGTGACGAGGGCTCGCGCCTGCCATTTCCCAGACTTCACCATCGATATACTCATGTTTTATATCGCTAATTTCTTCACCTTCCAAATACTCGTCTTCACTGATGTAATTTACTGCATATTTTAAATTCATGATGTTGTCCTGTTCGGTGGCTGGTTTACATCAAATTCTAACATAACACAGCATTTCAAAATTTTTGATGACAACCCGTAAAAAAAATAATTGTTGTGAATTTATTATTTAACTGTAATTTAACAACGAATTATTTCATTATTGTTATTTAATAAATAATTTTACTAACAGTCATCAAATTGTCATTTAACTTTTTTATCCTTACACGAAATTTTTATCTTTTTCACTTTCTTTACTCATTTTATGGGGAACTACATGAAATTATCCAGACTCACTTTGGCAGTTGCTACAGTTTTAACTGCAAGTGTTACAACATCAGCATTTGCGCTTGATTTATACGTTGATTCAAAAACCAAACAAATTTTTGCAGAACCTGGAAAAGGTCGCCAAAAAATGGGTTCATTTGAGCAAATTGATGAAAACAAATCTGTAGAAAATCGCTCACAAGCTGGATTTGGTGCTGATGGTTCGGGGCATCTTTATCAAGAACTTGAATCAAACAAAGCTGAAATCAAAAAAGTCCAAACCGATTTAGAACTTAAAGAAAACGAAATCAAAGCTCTCGAAGAACACGTTGTCGCGAATCGTGAAGACAAAGCACAAAACAACGAAAAATGGTTTAACAAAATCAATATACGTGGTTACACGCAAATGCGTTATAACCAACAATTGACGGGTGACAGGGCCGCTGCCGCTGGTGATACAGAATTATCATCAGTCGCTGACAACAACGTTGGTAACAATAAAGACTTTTCATTCCGTCGAGTTCGTTTAGTATTTTCAGGTGATATTAACGACTATGTATCGCTCTATATTCAACCAGACTTTGCTTCTTCTACAGCAGCGGGCGATTCAAATTTTGCTCAATTGCGTGATGCTTATGCAGATTTGTCATTTGATAAAAAACATGAATACCGCATCCGTGCTGGTCAATCTAAAATTCCTTTTGGTTGGGAAAATTTACAATCATCACAAAATCGTCTTACTTTAGATCGTGCTGATGCAACGAACAGCGCGACAATTTCCGAACGCGAAATGGGATTATTTGCTTATTGGGCTCCAAGCGACGTTCAAAAATTATGGAAAGATTTAAGTAAAAAAGGTCTAAAAACATCGGGTGATTACGGTATCGTTGGTGCGGGTATCTACAATGGTCAAGGTATTAACGTTCGCAACGATACCAATGATGATATTTCTTACGTTGTCCATACCACTTATCCAGTTGAATTAAATTTCCTAGGCTCCTTCTTTAAGGGGCAAGTCTTAGAAGTAGGTGCAGACGCATTGATTGGTAAATTCAATCCTTCAACAACCGATATGACGGTATTTGGTAGTGGTAAAAAATTAGTAGGGGCTAATTTGGCTAAAACATTTAATGTTCGCGGCATCCGTGAAGAACGTGCTGGTGTTCATGCAATTTTGTTCCCACAACCTTTTGGCATGCAAGCCGAATGGAATTGGGGAACAGCTGGAACTTTAAATCCTGATTCTGCCAAAATCGAAAGCCAAGGCTTGAGTGGTGGTTATGTTCAAGCGATGTATAAAATTGACAAAGTTTTACGTTCAGATGATTCGGTTATTCCGTATGCAAAATGGCAAACTTACGATGGCGCATGGAAAGCATCTCCTAACTCACCAAGAATTCAAACAAACGAAATTGAAGCGGGTGTTGAATGGCAGTTAATGAAAGCGTTGGAAGTTACGCTAGCTTATTCAACAATGGATAGAACCGCTGTTAAAACCCTCGGTCAAGCCTCTGGCGACATGATTCGTACACAGTTACAGTGGAATTACTAAGTATTTAAGTCTTTTAGCTACCTCCCTAAAAGCCTCGCTGTGTAAAATCAGCGAGGCTTTTTTATGGTTAAAATTTCATGTGACAGCAATTCATTAAAAAATAAAAAATTTGGAGGCAACTTGGTTTTCAATAAGTCAAAAAAACGCCCCGTAATTTACGGAGCGTTGTTTTAAAGTGTGATGCCCTAAAATTTATTTTCGATTTTTAAAATATTGGAAAAAATCAGAATTAGGTTCTAAAACAAGCGTACTTGAACCAGTGAAGGTCTTTTTATACGCATTCAAACTACGATAAAACATGAAAAATTCACTATCTTGATTATAGGCTTTCGCATAAATCTCAGCAGACGTTGCATCGCCTTCACCACGTAGTTTTTCAGCATCACGATAAGCATTTGCTAAAGTCACGACACGCTGCCTATCGGCATCAGCGCGAATACGCTCAGCTGCTTCAGCACCTTCAGAACGAAATTCACGCGCCACACGTTCACGCTCTGCTTCCATTCGACGAAACACAGAGGTACTAACTTCCTCAGGTAAATCTATTCGCATTACCTGCACATCAACAATTTCCAAACCTAATGCCGCAGCAGGTGCTGTCACATTTTTGATTAAAATATCTCGGATTTCACTGCGATCGGTGGAAACTAATTGCTTGATATTGCGCTTGCCAAATTCGCCACGAAATAAATCTTTCACGATTTGATCCAAACGTAAATTTGCTTGATCAACATCACCAGCAACAACGGTGTAAAAGGTTTTTACATTACCAACTTTCCATTTTACAAACGAATCGACAATGACATTTTTCTTTTCAGCCGTCAAAAAACGCTCTGGTTTCGAATCCATTGTTTGAATTCGAGCATCAAAATGTTTGATGTTGTTAATCAACGGTAATTTAACGTGTAAACCTGGTAAGTAGTCGTCTTTAACTATTTCACCAAGTTGAAATTTAATCGCTTTTTCAGTTTCATTGACTGTAAAAACGCTCATCATCCCAACTAAAAAAACACTGGCTACACCTAATACGATTTGATTTGAATTCATTTTTAACGCCCTCTCATATCATTTTGGCGACCGCGAATTGTTGAATGTTCAAGACTGGGAGCAGTCATTGGCGCATTTGTATTTTGTGTAAGCACAGGCTGTTCAACTGTTGCCGATGAAACGTGCGGCGCATTCACAACGGGTGTATTTGTATTTACATTTTGTGGTGGAATCATTTTGTCGAGTGGCAAATACATCATGTTATTGCCATTTTTGACATCAATAATGACGTTATTTGTGCTACTCAAAACGGATTCCATTGCGTCAATGTACAAGCGTTTTCGAGTCACATCAGGCGCTTTGGTGTATTCGGTCAAAAGTTGTGAAAAACGACTGGTTTCACCTTGGGCTTGAGCAATCACTTGCTCTTTATAACCTTCGGCTTCTTGCGTTTTACGTGCAGCTGCACCACGTGCTTTTGGAATAACATCATTCGCATAGGCTTGCGCTTCATTGATTAAACGCTGTTCATCTTCACGGGCTTTAATCGCATCGGCAAACGCATTTTGTACTTGTTCAGGTGGTTGAGCATCTTGCAAGTTGACGCTAGTCACCTGAACGCCTGATTTGTAACTGTCCATGACGTCTTGGATTTCTTTTTTAATTTGCGCGACGATTTCACTACGCCCTTCCGTTAAAACAAAATCCATCGTACTGCCACCAATTACGCCCCGTTGTGCACTTTCGGTAACGTGTTTTAAAGTTGCGGCTGGATTTTCAACGTTGAAAATAAAGGCTTTCGCGTCTTTTACTTGGTATTGAACCGCTAAACGCACATCAACATAATTCTCATCTTTGGTGAGCATTAACGCTTCTTTTGGAACAGAGCCACCATTCACCAAATCACCGCTGCCGTTGCTGCGATAACCAACTTCAATAAAACGTTGTTGCTTCACGTTCACCAAGTTAACTTGCTCAATCGGTGCAGGTAAATGCCAATTCAAACCCGCTTGGGTTGTTCCAATATACCTGCCGAAACGGGTTTCAACACCGTGATTCCCTTCGTCAACAATATAAAATCCGCTCAAGCTCCAAACGACCCCAGCGCCAATCACTAATAAACCTAAGCCTTTCAGTGAATTATTGTCACCATTTGAACTGCCACCACCATTGCCAAATAGTTTTTCTAATTTTTTTTGTAGTGCCTTAATCATTTCATCTAATTCTGGGACATCGTCATTTGCACTGCGACCACCGCTCCAAGGATCTTTTTTATCGCCACCTGGTTCATTCCAAGACATAATTTTTCCTTTTTTATTACTTAGTAATTTCGTTGAACAGCAAATTTCGCTAATAAAATCAGCGCGTTTTTGTAATTTGACTCGGGTAAAATGGAAAGTGAATCAATTGCTTTTTGTGCCTCTTCATCTGCACGATTTTCAGTATAATCAATTGCCTTAGTGCGCTTTACTACATTATAAACGTCGTTAAAAACATCTCGATTTCCCGTTTTAATTGCTGAAATAATAATTTCTGCTTCTTCGGGCGACCCATTTTGAATCGCATAAATTAACGGTAACGTTGGTTTTCCTTCTGCCAAATCATCACCCAAATTTTTACCTAATTCTTCCGTACTCGCTTTATAATCGAGCGCATCATCAATCAACTGAAATGCAATGCCTAAATGTTGACCGTAATTTGCCAGCGCAATTTCTATTTCAATTGATGAGCCAGAAATAATCGCTGCCAATTGTGTGGCTGCACTGAATAGAATTGCTGTTTTACGCGCAATAACCTCCAAGTATTTTTCTTCAGTGGTTTCAGGGTTGTTGCAGTTTAATAATTGTAAAACTTCACCTTCAGCAATTGCTGTAGTCGTTTTTGATAACAAACCCATCACGCGCATATTGTCAGTACGAACCATCATTTCAAAAGCGCTGGAATATAAATAATCGCCAACTAAGACACTAGCAGCGTTGCCCCAAACAGCATTAGCAGATTCTTTACCACGACGTAAATCAGATTCATCAACAACGTCATCATGCAACAATGTGGCAGTGTGAATAAATTCAACAACAGCAGCGAGAATTAAATGATTTTGTGAAACATTCCCCAACGCTTTTGCAGAGAGTAATAACAGCATCGGACGCAACCGTTTACCACCGTTCCCAACGATGTAACGCCCTATTTCGTTAATCAAAATTACGTCAGAGTGCAGTTCATCAATAATTAATTGATCAACCGCTTTGGCTTCTGAAAATGTTAATTGTTTAATTGCTTCAAAATCAATGGTAGTAGAAACAGATGAACTCATTCGTTTTGTATTTTAGCTAAAGTGAAATTGACCGCATTATAACGTATAAATTGACTGGTAACATCGAATAGCTACGGTAAAAGTATGTCTTTGGCTAAATTTATTTTGGTTGCCAAATAATTTGAACCTCCACGATCAGGATGAACTTTTTGCATCAATTTTCGATGTGCCGCAATAATTTCTAAATGGGTAGAATTGGGGGTTAATCCTAAAATCTCAAAGGCTTCGGTACGTGACATTTCACTTGAATTATTTGGCTTTTCTTGTTTTGAATGCTGTTCTTTCGAATTTTGCCACGCATTTCTAAATTGAAACCAATGGGGCAAAATTTGCAATGCAGCCGGTAATAATCGAAATAAAAATGAAATTGACATGATTATGAAAGCAAAAAACCAATTTAATCGCCCCGTCGCCATTAGATAGGCTAGCAACATGGCGACTAAACTAATCACCAAAACACGAGCGTATTGTTTTAGCATTTTGGGCGATTTTTTAAGTAACGACTGAATAACCAAAATAGCGACTACAAGGAAAATAAGTTGAAACATTGATATGAAATCCGACTAACAAATTAATTCGATATTAAGCGTAAAATACGCTCACCACACTATAACTTTAAAAAAACATCACCTTAACATACGATTTATGAGCAAAACAAACATTCCAGTATTAGGTTTTTTAGCCGCAAGCGGCACAGGAAAAACCACGCTTTTAACAACGCTAATTCCGTTATTAAATGCAAAAAAATTACGTGTCGGTGTAATAAAACACAGTCATCATAATTTTGAAATTGACCATGACGGAAAAGATAGTTTTCGTTTGCGACACGCTGGAGGAACACCTATGGTATTGGTTTCAAAATATCGTCGCGTGATTATTGAAGAATTCCCAAATCAAATCGAACCGCATTTAGAAGACCAAATCGCACTGTTTGATCCGTCTGACATTGATTTGATTTTGGTAGAAGGCTTTAAAAATTCACCTATTCCGAAAATAGAACTACATCGAGCGAGTTTAAACAAACCAACGTTATATTTAAATGATTCTCACATTATAGCAATTGCAACCGATATCAATCTGGATACAACTTTACCCCAATTGAATTTAAATCAACCAAACGAAATTGCCGAATTTATTTTGCACAAATTTTTAAAATTATGATGATTGAATCTTGCGTTATTACTGAAAAAAAACCGTTACTTAGTGTTGAAAAAGCACAGCAAAAAATCCAAGAAGTCATTTTCCCATTACACGAAAATGAAATCGTTCCCTTAAAAAAAGCATTGAAACGAATTTTGGACACTAATGTTTTTGCTCAAATCAACTTACCGATTGAACGCAATTCAGCAATGGATGGTTATGCGTTCAAAAGTTTCGATTTAAGTATGAATAAAGCAACGATTTTAAAAAATATCGGTGTTTCATGGGCTGGAAAACCGTTTAATGGCGAATTAAAAACAGGTGAATGCATACGAATTTTCACAGGCGCAGTTTTGCCTAAAAATGCCGATTCGGTTGTGATGCAAGAATTGATTGAAATTGAAGGTGAAAACATTATTTTTTCAGCCGAAACAAAAATAAAACAAAATGTTCGTGAAATTGGTGAGGATGTGAAGCAAGGCGATTTATTATTCGCGGCAGGTAAAGAAATAACAGCCGTTGATTTAGGTTTATTTGCTGCGTCAGGTGTTTTTGAAGTTAGCGTCAAACGGCATTTAAATATCATTTTCTTTTCAACAGGTGACGAATTAGTTTCGCTCAAAAAACCATTACAAAGTGGACAAATTTATGACAGTAATCGATATTTGTTATCGGGTTTATTGGACGACAGAAAATACAATGTTATTGATGGTGGCGTCATTACTGACGATAAAATTATTCTTGAAAAAACACTTCTCGAAGCCGCAAAAAAATTTGATGTGATTATCACAACAGGTGGTGCTTCAGTAGGTGAAGCAGATTATGCGAAAGAAGTTTTAGCGAAATGCGGTGACGTCAATTTCTGGAAAATTGCCATGAAACCTGGAAAACCTTTGGCATTTGGCAAAATCGAAAATTGTTATTTTTTTGGATTACCAGGAAATCCAATTGCAGTAGCGGCAACTTTTGAAGTGATTGTAAAACCTGCTTTAGATCGATTATCAGGTGCAGATTTTAAACCAATATGGAAAATAAAAGCGGTGTGTAAAACACCATTGAACAAAGTTATAGGACGACAAGATTATCAGCGTGGCATTTTAAGCCAAGATGAAACGGGCAATCTTTCGGTGATTTCTGCTGGGAAACAAGGTTCAAATATTTTGAGCGCAATGAGCAAAGCCAATTGTTATATTGTACTTCCTGCTGATTGCGCTGATGTTCAGATTGATGAATCTGTGTCAGTGGTTTTATTATGACTTGTCGTCTTTTTTAGCCGCTTCGTCTTCATTCCAAATTGGATTATTCAAATCATCGGGATGTAATTTTGCCGCATCTTCTGGGTAAATATGCCAAAAAGATTTATCGATAGCTGCATTGCTGTAATTTTCTTTTTCAGCATGTGTGAACGGACACCAGAAATTTTCGACCAATTTAACTAAGTACGAATGCCACTCAAACAATGCCACGCTAACGGGGCAATACCAAGAGCAATTTAAAACCCAAAATAATTTTGATTGTGACGTACTTAATGCAAATGAACCGTCCATTTTTATTTGATTTTTCAAGTCATAACGGTGACTTTCTTTCGCAGGCAAATAATCTTTTAATGTTTTAACGTCTTTCGCACCCATCCAAATTAAATGTGTATAGGACCAATACGCACTAAGAAAAATGAATGGTAATGTCAGAATAGGTAAATAAATCATTACCATACCAATAGCACGCTTCCAAACAGGAACGCTTTTATAATGTTTGCCGATATGTACACGACTGCAATCTTCGCAGGCTTTTTTCATGAGTTTTCCTTTTTAAGGTGTAATAAATTTTATTTTTTGCGACCACTTAAACGAATCCAGTCTTCTTGCTGAACTCGTGGTGTGAAATCGATTTTTTCCGCATAGGCCTCAATTACAGAATCTGCTTGTTCAGCTAAAATCCCTGACAAAACCAAATCACCATTTTTAACCACTAAGGCGAAAATTGATTGCGATAAATCAATCAACGGCTTAGCCAAAATGTTCGCTAAAACTACGTCGGCTTGAAACGGAGTGAAATGCTGTGGTAAATAACAATGAATTTTATCAGAAACATTGTTTTTTAGTGCGTTATCACAAGTTGCTGTCAGTGCTTGTGGGTCGATGTCAATGGCGTGAGCTTCTTTTGCACCAAGTAAAATAGCTGCCACGGCTAAAATCCCTGAACCACAACCATAATCAATTACGATTTTATCTTTTAAATCGTTGCTTGCAAGCCATTTCAAACACAATGCAGTTGTTGGATGTGTGCCTGTCCCGAACGCTAGACCTGGATCGAGTGTTAAACAAACAGTGCCTTCTTCACGTTGTTCTTGGTCAGTTGGACAAACCCACAAACGATTTGCAAATTTCATTGGATGATAAAATTCCATCCACGCTCGTTCCCAAGGCTGATCTTCAATAAATTCATATTCCCACGCTTCGCTAATGGTCTTGAATTTTCTATTCATCTCCATTTTGACCAATTCTGGTTCAACGTCCAATTCAAATAAAGCTTGAACTTGCGTATTTGTCCAAATTTTTGTTTCACCGATTTTTGGTTCATAAACAGGCTCGTCCTCTGCATCTAAATACGTCACAGAAACGGCACCTAAATGAGAGAAATGTTTGGCGACTTTTGGCGCCGATTTTTCGTTGGTTGTTATGGTTAGTTGATGCCAAGGCATAATAAAAAAAGATAAATGGAACGTGATTGAATGGAGTACAAACCCGCGTTTGTACTCCGGTGAGAAAGGCCTAATAAATGCCCAATTTTTTCTCTAAATAATGTATGTTCTGTCCACCAGCTGCAAAAGCACTGTCCATCATAATATCGTGTTGTAACGGAATGTTAGTTTTAATACCGTCAATAATAATTTCATTGAGTGCCGTATTCATTCGTGCAATTGCACTCGCACGGTTTTCACCGTGGGCAATCAGTTTCCCAATCATTGAATCGTAATACGGCGGCACTTTGTAACCGTTGTAAATATGGGTTTCACAACGAATTCCAGGACCACCAGGCATGTGGAATTGTGAAATTGTCCCTGGACACGGCATAAATGTCCGTGGATCTTCCGCATTTAAACGACATTCAATCGCGTGACCTTGGATTTTGACCTGGTCTTGCGTCATCGATAATTTTTCGCCTGCGGCAATTCGAAACTGCTCTTTCACAATATCAAAACCCGTCACCATTTCCGTCACGGGATGCTCAACTTGTACACGCGTGTTCATTTCGATAAAGAAAAACTCACCTTTTTCGTACAAAAATTCAAATGTTCCCGCGCCACGATAACCAATATCAATACAGGCTTGAGCGCAACGTTCACCAATAAATTTACGTTGTTCTTCGGTGATTCCAGGTGCTGGTGCTTCTTCGACCACTTTTTGATGGCGACGTTGCATCGAACAATCACGTTCTCCTAAATGAATTGCGTTGCCGTGATTATCTGCCATGACTTGAAATTCAATGTGACGTGGATCTTCTAAAAACTTTTCCATATAAACGGTTGGATTACCAAATGCCGCGCCCGCCTCTGCTTTTGTCATCGAGATAGCATTTAATAATGCCGCTTCTGTGTGAACTGTCCGCATCCCTCGTCCACCGCCGCCGCCTGCGGCTTTTATTATTACGGGATAACCGACTTCGCGGGCTAATTTTAGATTTTTTTCAGCATCATCAGAAAGCGGATCATTATTACCTGGAACGCATGGAATTCCTGCGGAAAGCATTGCTTTTTTTGCAGAAATTTTATCGCCCATTATCCGAATCGTTTCTGCTTTTGGACCAATAAATACAAAACCGCTTTGTTCCACTTTTTCGGCAAAATCCGCATTTTCTGACAAGAATCCATAACCTGGATGAATCGCTTGTGCATCAGTAACTTCTGCGGCACTAATAATCGCGGGGATATTTAAATAACTGTCCGCCGAATTTGCAGGACCAATACAAACAGATTCATCTGCCAAACGAACGTGTTTTAAATCACGATCCGCTTCTGAATGTACTGCAACAACTTTTATGCCTAATTCGCGGCAAGCACGAAGAACACGCAATGCAATTTCACCTCGATTAGCAATAACAATTTTATCAAACATAACGTTTACCTTATTCAATCACAAACAATGGTTGACCGTATTCCACGGGTTCAGCGTTATCAATAAAGATTTTAGTTACAATACCGCTTTTATCGGCTTCAATTTGATTTAAAATTTTCATCGCTTCAATAATGCAAATTGTGTCGCCTGCTTGAACACTCTGACCCACATCAACAAAAACTTTGCTGCCAGGCGATGCAGAACGGTAGAACGTTCCGACCATTGGCGACTTCATAATATGACCTTTAATTTCAGTTTTTAACGCAGCTGCTGGCTCGTTTAAATTAATTACCGTCGCAGAAGGTTCCATTTGCTGGTGTGCATAATTTGTTGGCATCGCTGATGGTGCAATATAGCGACTTATACGAATAGAATCTTCGCCTTCTTTAATTTCGATTTCTGCAACACCTGAGTTTTCAATAATCTCAATGAGTTTTTTTATTTTGCTAATATCCATGTCATTATTCTCTTTGTGATGATAGTTAGTTTTTAGTTAATAATCTGTGTGCCGCTTGTAATGCTAATTCATAGCCCATTGCTCCTAAACCGCAAATAACACCTTGTGCGATGTCAGAAAAATAAGAATGTTTTCGGAACGGTTCACGGGCATGAACGTTTGATAGGTGAACTTCAATAAATGGAATCTTTGTGGCTAATAACGCATCCCGTAACGCAACACTCGTGTGAGTAAAGGCACCAGGATTTATAATGATAAAATCAACTTTATTCGTGTAGGCGACATGAATCAGTTCAACTAATTCGTGTTCGGCGTTACTTTGGTGAAACGTAAGTGAATGCTGTAAAAACCGAGCTTCTTTTTCGAGCGTAAAGTGAATATCAGAAAGAGTTTGATTGCCGTAAATACTGGGTTCACGTATGCCCAATAAATTCAAATTTGGACCATTTAAAACAGTAATTATAGCCATTACATTCTCTATTTTTGTAAGCGGTTTGAAAACTTCACAATTTTACCGTGTTGTAACATTTTGTCCAGTTTAAGCACGAAATACGTTTAAAATCGTTGCTTTTCATAGTATTTTGGTAAAAACTCCACAGTCCGATATATGTCAAACTTATTTTTTAAAACTGGAAAAACATGAATTATTTAATCGAAACAAATAGCATTGAAAATTTCAAATCCGATTTAATTATCGTTGGGATTTATTCAAATCAAGTACTCAGTTCTACGGCAAACATTTTAGACAATATTACAAATGGTTTAATTTCTAGCGTGTTAAAACGTGGCGATATTTTGGGAGAACTCAACGATACGTTACTTTTAAATGTGATTCCAAATAGCGACATTGAACGTATTTTATTAGTTGGGTTAGGTGAACAAAAACCACTAACTGTGAAAAATTATCGAAAAGTATTAACAGCTTCGATTAGCGCGATTAAAAAATCACGCTTCGATTCAGCAACCATTTTTTTAACTGAAATTGATGTTGCAAAAGCAGATTTAAGTTTGAAAACACGCCAAATAGTAGAGGTTTTTGAGGACGATATTTATCAATTTAACGAATGTAAAAGCAAACCTGCTGACGAAATGACGTTAAAAAATATCGTGATTCATTCGACAGATTCAGTTTTTGGCGAAATAGGTTTAGCCCAAGGTTTAGCGATTTCTGGTGGCGTGCGTATCGCTAAACATCTTGCTGATTTACCGCCAAACATTTGTACACCGACTTTTCTAGCGCAACAAGCCGTCGCATTAGCGAATAAATTTCAGCATTGTGAAACTACGATTTTAGATGTTGCCGACATGGAAAAACTCGGTATGGGTTCATTATTAGCCGTGACACGGGGCAGCCGTGAACCAGCGAAATTGATTTCAATCGAATATCGTGGGGGGGCGGCGAATGCAAAACCAATCGTATTTATCGGAAAAGGATTGACCTTTGATGCGGGTGGAATTTCGCTCAAACCTGGTTCTGGCATGGATGAAATGAAATACGATATGTGTGGTGGCTCAGCAGTTTTAGGCACATTGCAAGCAGCAGCAGAATTGAACTTACCTCTCAATATTGTTGGTTTAATTCCATCGACTGAAAATTTACCTGACGGTCAAGCTTGCAAGCCTGGTGATGTTTTAATAAGCATGTCTGGTAAAACAATAGAGGTTTTAAATACTGACGCAGAAGGTCGCTTGATTTTGTGCGACACACTGACGTATGCAAAACGTTTTAACCCCGAAGTTGTAATTGATTTAGCCACTTTGACGGGGGCAGTTTTGGTGGCTTTAGGGCGTGTACCAAGTGGTTTACTGGGCAATGATGACGCGCTTTGCAATGATTTGATTTCAGCCGGTGAAACTGCGAGTGACAGCGTGTGGCGGTTGCCACTCTGGGAAGAATATCAAGATCAATTGAAATCGAATTTTGCGGATTTAGCGAACATTGGTGGTAAAGATGCAGGTACGATTACAGCAGCGTGCTTCCTGGCAAATTTTGCTGAAGAATTCCGTTGGGCGCATCTAGATATTGCGGGAACTGCATGGCGCACTGGTTCAGCAAAAGGTGCAACAGGTCGCCCCGTGCCATTATTGATGCAATATTTATTAAACCGTGTTCATGCCTGAAGTCACATTTTACATTTTAAATAGTGAGTCACTTTATGACCGTTATTTGTTTGCCTGTAAGTTAATAGAAAAAGCCTATAGCATAGGAAAATTTTGTTACGTTTTACTTGATAATCTAGAACAGTGTCAAGACTTAGACGACATGTTGTGGACGTTTCGTGCGGGAAGTTTTG
>BJHG01000033.1 GCA_014191975.1 Methylococcaceae bacterium
GTCTCATCCGATACTTGTTCTAATTCAGCCATCCCTTTGCGTATCGTTTTTGGATCAATATCAAAGAGCCTTGAAATATAATCAGTCCCTCCATGATTTAATTTCTCCGCTTCAATGGCGGCATATCGGCGTTTATCCTTTTCCGATAACGTGACAAAGAGACGTTGCATTTTTACTTCGATGTGCTTTTCATAACTGATCATTTGATAATTTGCCATGAGAAAAATTTAGGGGCTTATTATCTCATTTCAACTCATTAAATCGGGATATTATTTTTGACTGTATCCTAAGTGTATTTTTGGGACATATCACGCAGTCCCCCATCCATTGTTTTAACTTCCCACACCAAACCAGTTTTATTATCTTTTGTACAAGCCCAATCATTTTGATCGCTACCTAAAATTGCTGAATCGGGTAACACTGAACCAGTGTTAGATATTTTCGAATAGCCAGTTGTAGGAGCAGAAATAATAGTATAAGTACCATCCGTTGTACTTCCTTGCAGAACACCTTGGGCATTGTAAACGCCAATTTTATAAGTGGCTTGACTAACTCCTACTGGAAGGGCATTTGAAGATAACGTACAAGTCAGAGCTGAACATTTCATGGCAACAAAACCTTTGCCATTTTGTAAATCAATCTTGACTTTATAGCCGCTAAATAATTTCTCACTTAATTGGACTGTAAATTTGATGGTGGTGCCTGTTGCTGAAGCACCTGTAATGGCTGGTTCAGCGAAAGCATTTGTCCAAATTGACATAGC
Organism: Methylococcaceae bacterium; assembly: GCA_014191975.1. Lineage (GTDB taxonomy): Bacteria > Pseudomonadota > Gammaproteobacteria > Methylococcales > Methylomonadaceae > UBA10906. The sequence goes on from BJHG01000033.1 coordinate 764, forward strand.
CAATAGGGTAAGAGTTAAAAGAAAATTTGATTTTTGCATAGGGTATTCACTCTGAGTATTAAATTTAAAAAACCTTATTTCTTTAGGTTAATTTGAATATACTCGCAATCAAAAAAAATGAAATAGTTTGAGCAGATTAGTATGTATTACAAATGGTGGAATCCTACTTTTAAAAACGGGGGGTGGGGTCTAGTTCTGCTGTCAGGATCGTTTTATGCGGAATCAGGTACAGGTTTCTAAGTAAAGGGTATCGAACGTAGTGTGTACAAGATTATTTGATGTAGGGTAGGGTTAAAACAATGCTGGCTTAATGCTGGCTTTTTTTGTGCCTGAATTGTGGCAGTTGTTGCGGGTGTTTATTTAAAATGGGACAGAATTGCGCCATTTTATATTTTAAGCAATAAATAATGTATTTATTTTAATGTAAGCTTTTGATTTTATTGGCGCCCCGAAGCGGAATCGAACCACCGACCTGTCCCTTAGGAGGGGACCACTCTATCCTACTGAGCTACCGAGGCGGTAGGCAATCAGTTTAACACGATTTAAATGAGTATTTATACGTTAAACAGAAACGAAGGTGCTATTTTGAAAATCTGTAATCGTCTCGCCATCGCGCCCATAACTGGTGACGATTTCCGATTTACCTTTCAAAATGTGCAGAGTACGTTTGTTGTTACGTGCCAGCATTTCAATGCTTGCACCGTTCTGCTCATTTAAATTTTTGCAATCTAAGCACAATCGAATTAATTTTTCCCAATTTAATTTTAGTACGTCAGCCGAAAAATCCGCAATAGTAACCAATTGAAAATAGGATTCAACCCCGTCAACTGAATGGGGTAATTGCTCTGCCGCTAAAATTTTCTCTAACTGCTTATTGAACAAATCCAATTGCATTACCAAGTCTCGCTTATTATCCGCGATATCACTGATAAAACTCGCCTGCGGCGAGCGTATCAAACTTTCTGCCTCTTGTGAGAGTTGTTGGTAAAGCCTTTGAGCAAGCGGTAATGCGTTCGCCATCAACTGCTCTGCAATTGGAAATGTGTGTTCAATCATAGTTAGCTCTCATAGGATGAAAATTCGAATTGCATCATCTTCGCTGCAATCTTATCTGGATTGATTTCGTAAGTGCCATTTTCGATTGCGGCTTTAATTCGCATCAATCGTTCGACATCTACTTTGGACTCAACCGAAGACGATTCAAAATTTTTTCTAATTTGTGTGGCTGAATTTGTAATCACAACACTATCAGTGCGTTCCACAGAACTAATACTTTCAGTGGGTTTCACGTTTGATAATGTTAATTCAGTGTTTGATTTGCTAGTTATACTGTTTGTAGATGTTGTTTGAAATGGCAGAGGTACCGCACCATTTTTTATTTCAATAGCCATGCCGAGCTCCTTAGAAGTGTTTATATTATGATAAACACTCGTATCGGCATAGCAAAGAAAATCTTTAACAAAATTTACATAAACATCTTGTATGACGTTGTTATTGCATCACACTTACTTGACCAATATCGATCACTGTTGCATTTATAATCCGTTCAGAATTCTGGTTTTTAACATGAATCACTTGACCACGACTACCGTCGGATTGTGCGATTCCATTCATACGGATTTCGATTCCAGATTTTACCGCCGTAATTATCACGTGCTCCCCACGTTTGATTAACTTTGCTTCAATAAAATCCTTTGCAAGCAAAATTGTTCCGGTCGTTAACGTTCGCAAGGCTTGTTTATTTAAAACAGCATCGAACTGCGTCAAATAATTTCCGTGTAACGATGAAACATTTGTACGTACTAGGTTAAGGTGATTTTGTGTAATCGTTTCACCGTGTTGCAGCGGTTGCGTTAAAACAACCACATGCTCAAAGGGGATCACCATGACAGATACGAAAATCGCCCATTTCTTCCCCGTATTACAACGAACATTGACAGCAGTGCGTCCAGGCTTAACCAGGTTTTGTGTAAAAACCTGCATCGGCTCTGAACAACTCGGCAAGTTTAAGTAATTAGCTAACGGCACTAAGGTGATTTCATATTCAACGGTTGTGTTGATATTTTGAGCAACATAGTTTTTCACTGCTTCATAAATCGATGTGTGTGATTGCCATTCTGGCTCGGCATGAGATGCATTTATATTTAAAAATGCAATGGCAAAAATCAGTACAAATCGAGTCATAAATTACACCGTAAAATCGTTAACATAATTCCTTGTGATTCATATAGCAGATTTAATGCCAAGATATTTTTTGCGTCATGACTGTAATATCGCAGGTACCTGTCAAATTGTGACAATTTATTGACGTTTTATTTTTTGCTCTATGCAAAAAAAAGAACATACAAAGCAAAAAATTTTTAACTTTATCTTTATATAGCCGATAACCCGTTAGACGAGAACTACAAAAAATTAACGCTTTTTTTATTATTTAGGTTTTGGCATATAGCGTGCTTTAGCATTTCAGTACAAAAACATTTTTAGGAGACACTACGATGGGAATTAATTTTGATACGGCATTGGGTAAGTCGCCGCAACTTTTAGCATTACGTGAAAAACGCAGTGAAGTTTTGGCTGCAAATTTAGCGAATGCCGATACGCCTAATTTCAAAGCTCGTGATTTGGATTTTTCGCGGGTTTTGCAAAAAACAATGCCAGAGCCTGTAATGTTCGCTCACACCCATGCCGCGCATTTTTCGGTAGAGCAACCTTTCTTAGGCGCACAGTTGAAATACCGTATACCAAATCAAGTTTCACTTGATGGAAATACGGTTGAAGAACACATTGAACAAGCTAAATACGCAGAAAATGCTACGCAATATCAAGCAACTTTGCAGTTTTTAAGTGGTTCTTTTAATGATTTACGATCTGCCTTTTCAGGACAAGCCTAATGTCAGCACTAAATATATTTGATATTGCGGGAAGCGGCATGAATGCCCAATCCCTGCGATTAAACTTGGTAGCCAGTAATATCGCTAACGCCAACAGCGTCAGCAGTAGTGCAGGGGGGGTCTATAAATCACGCCAACCTGTTTTTGGCGCGGAATTGAAAAATGTCATCGACGGACAAAATGCGGCAAGTAAAGTGAATGTCCTTGGGGTGATTGAAAGTAAAGCACCACCAGTTATGGAATACGCACCAAATCATCCAATGGCGAACGCAGATGGTTATATTTTCAAATCAAACGTCAATAGCATTGAAGAAATGGCGAACATGATGTCTGCATCACGTTCATATCAAAACAATATCGAAGTGTTAAACACCGCTAAGCAGATGATGTTGCAAACACTGAAATTAGGTCAATAAACACAGGGGGTTTTATGGCGGTAGATAGCACAGCAAGTTCAGCAAATCCATTTGATGCACTAACAAAAACAACAGATCCAACACAGTTAGCTGCTGTATCGCGTGCAAAAGCAAATAAACAAACATCACTCGGTCAGGATCAATTTTTGAAATTGATGACGACACAAATGACACATCAGGACCCTAATAATCCGATGCAAAATGGTGAGTTTTTATCACAAATGGCGCAATTTGGTACCGTTTCGGGGATTCAGGATTTGCAAAAATCGTTTGCGACCTTTGCGAGTTCAATTGGTTCAGATCAGGCATTACAGGCCGCTGGCTTGGTTGGTCGTTATGTTTCTGTTCCAACAAACACGGGTGTTTTGGCAGCAGGCGGTGAGATTAGCGGAAAAGTTAATTTAGCAAGCAGTACACCAAGTTTGCAAATTGCCATCACAAACGCAACGACAGGCGAAGTGGTTAAAAACGTGGATTTAGGTAATCAAAGTTCGGGTGATATTGGTTTCGTTTGGGATGGGACAAATGAAGCTGGAACGTTAGCTAATCCTGGTGCGTACAAAATTGCCGCGAACGCAATAATTGATGGCAAAAATGTCGCACAAACCACTGACATTGAATCAAAAGTCGAAAGTGTTTCGATGGCTAATGGCACAAGCGCAATGAAAGTCAATTTAGTTGGTTCAAATAGCGTCGCATTCACTGATATTAAAAAAATTCTTTAACACATACTTTTCTTAGAGGTAACACATCATGGGTTTCACAACAGCATTAAGTGGCTTAAAAGCCGCGAGTACAACGTTAGCGGTCACCAGTAATAACATCGCAAATTCACAAACAGTCGGTTTTAAAGAGTCACGCGCTCAGTTTGGCGATGCTTATGCAAACAGCATGGGTTCCTCTAACGGCGCGGTAGGTAAAGGCGTTAGCATAACCACCATTGCACAGCAGTTTAAACAAGGTAACATCGAACCAACTGGCAATGCACTAGATATGGCGCTTAGTGGTGAAGGCTTTTTTTCAATGGGTGATTTATTTGACCCAATTGATCAAAATAAACCATTAGAAGCCACGTCATTTACGCGAAATGGGGCATTTCATTTAAATAATAAGGGCAATGTTGTTGATGATTCTGGTCGTTATTTATTGGCGTTCAAGCCTGTTGGCAGAACAGTTGCGGAAGGCTTTAACGTGGGTGTTAAATTACCATTGAACGTTTCTACTGATCAAGGTGCACCTGAACCGACTAAACTTATTCAAATGAAAATAAATTTAAATGGTGCGTCAAAAGTACCCTCACAACCTTTTGGATTTACGAGAGATGTCCCGCCGGTCCCAGATCCAACAACGTATAACCATACGACATCGATAACAACCTATGATTCTTTAGGGAATGCACATGTTGTTGGATCGTATTTTGTTAAATTACCATCAACGGATGCAGCGTCCGCTAACCAATGGAGTGTTTACACATTTATTGATGGACGAGGTATAACCAAAGGAACACAATCGAATTCAACTACCCCGACAGTTATCGCTACTGGGAGTGTTTTGGGAGCGGCTTATAATCCTAGTACACCAGAAACTGCACCAGAGTTACCGACTGCTGAAATAATGAGTTTTAACCTTGATGGTTCAATAATGACTGGTGCAGGTCCAGATAAAATCACGGGTATTGTTGGGCAGGATCCTATTACTCACTCTGGAACATCGGTTGATTTTGGTGGCGTTGATGTTTATGACCTCATGACAAAATTAGATCCTGCTGGTGTTGCACTCTATCCTACGGTTGCTACCGTTCCTCTCAATATCACCATTGATTTCAAAGGTACAACGGACTTTTCAAACCCATTCACTGTTAATGATTTGAAGCAAGATGGCATGCCGGTGGGTAATTTGATTGGTATAGATGTTAATCAAGAAGGTGTGGTATTTGCTAAATACAGTAACGGTTTTGCAAAACCATTAGGTCAGGTTGCATTGGCACGTTTCGCGGACAATATGGCAATGACAAAAGTAGGTAATACAACGTGGCAAGCCACTACCGCTTCTGGCTCACCGATATATGGTGCGGGTGGTGATAACAATTTTGGCACTGTTAAAGGGTCGTCATTGGAAACGTCAAACGTTGATTTATCTGAACAGTTAGTGAAATTAATTGTCGCACAACAAGCATATCAAGCGAACTCACAAATTGTTTCCGCTGAAAAATCAGTAATGGAAACGATTTTAAGAGTGTAGTTTTTGTTTAGTGGGCATGATGACCTCGCGCCCACCTTTTGACATTTGAGCGGAGAATTTTATGGATCGTAGTCTTTTTATTGCGATGAGTGGCGCGACACAAACGCTGTTGGCTCAATCAGCAAATGCCAATAATTTGGCGAATGCTCAATCCAACGGTTTTAAATCGGATTTGGAACAATTTCGTAGCATGCCTGTTTTTGGTGACGGTTATCCAACACGGGTTTATGCGCAAGCCGAAAAACCGGGTACCGATTTTTCACCAGGTGCGTTGCAAACAACCGGTAATGATTTAGATGTTGCGATTAAAGGTAACGGTTTTTTTGCGGTTCGAGATAACAAAGGTAAAGAAGCCTACACGCGTGCGGGTGATTTTAAAATGACAGCTGAAGGGCAGTTGCAAACGGGTTCTGGGTTGGCTGTTTTAAGCTCCGAAGGACAGCCGCTCACTATTCCAGTCACCACGCAATTATCAATTGGTGTTGATGGCACAATTAGCATTCGTCCTGCAGGTGATGCCAATGCCCCATTGATTAATTTTGCAAAATTAAAATTAGTTAAGCCTGATATGAAAAATATCGAAAAAGGTCTTGATGGTTTGGTTTATATCAAAGATGGTTCGCCACAAGTCGATAATGCTGAAGTTGAGGTCTCTCAAGGCGTAATTGAAGGCAGTAATGTTAATGCAATTGGTGCAATGGTTAAGATGATTGAATTGGCGCGTAACTTTGAAATGCAAACCAACATTATGAAAAATGCCAAAGAGAATTCCGCCGCAAGCACAAAATTGCTTCAAATGTGATTTTACTGGCATAAATAGTGCAACAGCTAAATATAACTAATATTACTTTCGGAGAATTACTATGACAGAACGCGCATTATGGGTGGCAAAAACGGGACTTGATGCCCAGCAAACCCGCATGGCGGTTATCGCCAACAACTTAGCAAACGTAAATACGACAGGCTTTAAAAAAGACCGTGCCATATTTCAAGATTTAATGTATCAAAATATGCGTCAGGTCGGCGCACCCACTTCTCAAACTAGCCAATTACCAACAGGTTTACAGTTGGGAACTGGTGTTAAAGTTATGGGAACTGAGAAATTACACATGCAAGGCAATATTGAACCAACAGGAAATCAGTTGGATTTGGCGATTAATGGACGAGGTTTTTTTCAAATCACGATGCCTGATGGATCAACAACTTATTCACGTGATGGTCAGTTGAAACTTGATCAAAATGGTCAGCTTGTGACGATAAATGGATTGCCATTAAATCCTGCTGTTACTATTAATGCACAAGCGCAATCGATTACGATTGGCGGAGATGGTACGGTTTCTGTTTCAGAAGCTGGTAATGCACAGCCTAATAACGTGGGACAAATACAAGTCGCCAACTTTGTGAATTTTGCAGGTTTAGAGCCAATTGGTGAAAGTTTATACCGTGAATCTGCAGCAAGTGGTCCGCCAATTGTTGGTACACCAGGTCAAGGTGAATTCGGTAGAATCATTCAAAACTCACTTGAAACCTCTAACGTGAATGTTGTTGAAGAATTAGTCGGCATGATTGAAACGCAACGTGCTTACGAAATGAATTCAAAAGCCATTTCGACAACCGATCAAATGTTGTCTTTCATCACACAAAATCTGTAATCGAGTAATTGAGATGATGACACGCAGCCTTCGATTTTTTGTATTTTTGCCGATTTTGTTAACCGCGTGTGCTGCGCCGTTGCCTAAACGCGAACCTGCATTTTCGCCCGTTGCACCCGCTGATTTACGTCCACCACCACAAAATTCCGGAAGCGTTTATCAAGCGGGTTACGATACACGCTTGTTTGAAGACCATACTGCACGGCGTGTTGGTGATATTTTGACTGTTACGTTGAACGAACGAACGCAATCAAACAAGCTCTCAAACAATCAAAATTCTAAAGATGATAACGTTTCAATCGCGGCTCCAATACTCGGACTTTTTGGCCTAGGTCTACTGGGTAGCGCAGATGTGAAAGCAGAAATCAACTCGAGTAAATCTTTCAAAGGCAAGGGTATAATTGATCAAATTAACCAATTAAGAGGCGCTATTTCCGTGACAGTTGTTGAGTTATTACCGAATGGTAATTTAAAAATTCGTGGTGAAAAGCGTGTAACACTTAATCAAGGTGATGAATTTGTTCGCTTGTCGGGCATTGTTCGACCTGTTGATATTACACCATCGAATGATATTGATTCGTCACGAATTGCAGATGCAACCTTTATGTACACAGGCGAAGGCTCTTTAGCAGACGCAATGACAAAAGGTTGGGTTTCACGTGCTTTAAGCAGTCCTTGGTTTCCATTTTAATTAACGAGCAACAAATATGAATCTTCGACAATACATTTTTCTTTTGATTTCGTTATTTGCGGGATTTTCACCAAATACAAATGCAGAGCGAATCAAAGATATTGCGTCGATTGAAGGCGTTCGTGTTAATCAATTAATTGGCTATGGATTAGTTGTTGGCTTAGATAAATCAGGCGATAGTAGTACCAGTTCACCGACATCAAGACAAAGTTTATCCAGCATGCTGAAGCGTTTTGGCATCACGATGTCGCCGCAGGATTTACAACAATTAAAAGCTAAAAACATTGCAACGGTTGCTGTTCAAGCAGAATTACCGGCGTTTGCAAAACCCGGCATGGCCATTGATGTCACAGTGTCATCGATGGGTGATGCGAAAAGCTTACGTGGCGGTGCACTTTTAATGACGCCATTGAAAGGTGCAGACGGTGAAGTTTATGCGATTGCACAAGGCAATTTAGTGGTGGGTGGTATAGCTGCCGCAGGAAAAGACGGTTCAAGTGTCACGGTAAATAATCCAAGTGCAGGACGTATTTCAAATGGTGCATTGGTTGAAAAAACCGTTCCAACTCCCTTTTCAGAGGGTGACACGTTAGTTTTCAATTTACACCGTTCTGATTTCACGACGGCGAATCGTATGGCTGAATCCATTAATAAATTACTCGGTACAAATACGGCAAGACCTATTGATGCAACGTCTGTTCGCGTGAATGCGCCGACTGATTTAGGTCAAAAAGTGATGTTTGCTTCGGTTGTCGAAAATGTAAATGTTGATATGGATGAAGCTCCCGCGCGAGTGATTGTGAATTCACGCACCGGAACGGTTGTGGTGAGTAATAAAGTTCGCGTCACACCAGCAGCGGTGTCGCACGGAAGTTTAGTGGTTACAATTGATGAAAATATCAATGTTAGCCAACCTAATGCGCTTTCAAATGGTCAAACGGCTGCTACACCGGAATCTGCTGTGAAAGTGAAAGAAGAAAAGAATCGTATGTTTGCTTTCAAAACCGGCGTTTCACTGGATGACTTGGTGAATGCCGTAAATCAAGTCGGCGCGGCACCGAGTGATTTAGTCGCTATTTTAGAGGCATTGAAAGCAGCAGGTGCCTTGCATGCTGAATTGATAATTATCTAAAAAGAGACTCCCCCATGTTAAATAATCCCGCTTCTGCAACGGCTTCTGTCTATAACGATTTTAGCCAGTTTTCAAAATTAAAAGTCGAATCAAAAACGGATGCACCTGCGGCACTGCAAAAAGTGGCCAAACAATTTGAAGCCTTATTTTTGAATAATATTTTGAAAGGTATGCGTTCTGCCAAATTAGCTGATGGTGTTTTTGAAAGTAATGCCACTGACAGTTACAACGAGATGTATGACAAACAGCTTTCAGTCCATTTGGCTGGAAAGCCTGGCGTCGGTTTAGCCGATTTAATTGTTAAGCAGCTGACACCAAAAGGTGAAAATCCTAACCCCCAAAATTTAACGGATTATTTAAATAATCGGGTTTCTAAAGTGACAATCCCTGACGGTATGAGTAGCAGCCAGTTCGACGATGAGGCAACTGAAATTCCATTTAAGAATGCGCGTGCCATGCCGATACAATCAGCGGAAGATTTCGTGAAACAGTTGCAACCCTTCGCACAGCAAGCCGCGAAAGATTTAGGTATTGATCCTAATGCGTTGTTAGCACAAGCCGCGTTGGAAAGTGGTTGGGGTAATTCGTTGATTAAAAATGCTGATGGTTCAAATAGCTACAATTTATTTAACATCAAAGCAGATCGTTCCTGGCGTGGTAAACAAGCACAAGTTTCTGCGCTTGAATTTGATCAAGGGATTGCAAGACGAGTGAGCTCTGGATTTAGATCTTACGCATCATTCCAAGAAAGCTTTAATGATTATGCGAACTTTATTAAAAACAATCCACGTTATGATTCTGCCGTAACAAAAACAGATAATGTTGGACAATATATGCGTGAATTACAACACGCAGGTTATGCGACAGATCCCAATTATGCAGATAAAGTTATGCACATTTATCAAGGCAGTACATTAAGTTTATTGACAGACAATGCGACGGTGGCGGTGAAATAAATAGCCGCTTATTTATTGATTTAACATTTTGAGAAACAGGTTATTCCCATGGCAACTGGAATTATAGGCACGGCGTTGACAGGATTGATGGCTTTTCAGCGCTCAATGCAAACAATCAGCAATAACGTCGCCAACGTTAATACTGACGGTTATAGCCGTCAAAGCACCAATTTAGGATCAGCGACAGCGACATTTGATAATGGAAATTACATTGGCAATGGTGTTGATGTTACAAATGTCACACGCAGTTACGATAAATTTATCAGCAATAATCTTCGTACATCTGCTTCCGCGTTAGGTGATGCTGATCGCTTTCAGGCGATGACAAAGCAAGTGGATAATTTGATGGCAAATCCTGAAACAGGAATGTCAAATTCAATGAAATCATTTTTCAATGCAGTAAATACGGTGGCGAGCGACCCCACTTCTTTACCTGCACGTCAAGTAATGACATCGGAAGCAAAAACGTTAACCACCCAATTTAACAGTGTGTCAAGGCAATTAGAAAGTTTGCGAAGTCAAAATAATGGGTATATGCAAGCCAACATCGATGATATAAATACTTACACCAAAAATATTGCCGATTTAAATACCAAAATCTCAGCTGTGACACACGGTGGCGGTAGCAAATTCCCCAATGAATTATTAGATCAGCGTGATCAATTATTAGTGAAATTATCGGAGAATGTTGATGTTTCAGTATTCACTCATGCTGATGGTGCTATCGATGTTTTTATTGGGCAAGGTCAGGCATTAATTTCAGGTGATTCGCGTTCGAAATTATCCTTGTCAAATTCAACAACGGATTCCACGCAAAAAGATATTTTGATGAATGGTCAGAATGTGAGCGGTCAGTTTTCAAGTGGTTCGTTGGCAGGCACAGTAAGATTTCGTGATCAGGTGTTAGATCCAGCGCAACAACAACTCGGTTTAGTCGCCGCGGGATTGGGTATTTCGTTCAATGAAGTACATAAACAAGGTATGGATTTAAACGGTACAGTCGGAAAAGATATGTTTGTTTTTGAACCGACTGAAATTCCTGTTTATACGAAAAATGGTAATCAAGGTGGTGAAATCAATGCGACATTTGATAGAACGACTCTAAATCAATTACGCGCAAGTGATTATCAGTTGGATTACAAAGCAGGTGCCTATTCTTTGACACGGTTAGCTGACAATACGAAAGTGATATTGCCGACTGGTGGATTACCAACAACAGTTGATGGTATACAAATCAATGAAGTCAAAGCGCCAACAGGTACGGCAAGTTTTATTATTCGCCCTACTTATCAGGCAGCGAGGAACATCAATGCCGTGATTGTTAACCCAAAAGAAATTGCAGCGGCGGCGACGGCTGAAAGTGGCGACAACACAAATGCCCTGGCTTTAGCAAATTTAGAAACAAAAAACACGTTGATTGATAACAGAACATTTAATTCGTCTTATCAGCAAATGGTCGCGCAAGTTGGGTCGTCTACTAATGCGGCAAATGTCAGTTTGTCAGCGCAAAAAGCGTTAAATAATCAAGCAACTGAAGCGCGTGCAAATTTTGCAGGTGTGAATCTTGATGAAGAAGCGGCAAATTTAATTAAATTTCAAAATGCTTATCAAGCGTCATCTCAAGTGGTTGCAATTTCGCGATCACTATTTGACAGTTTGCTTGGCGCGATTCGATAGGAGATTATCATGCGTATTTCAACAGCTTATCCACAACAGCTCAATGCTAATTCAATGTTTGTTCAGCAAGGTAGCGTGAATGAATCACAGATGAAAATTTCATCAGGTAAAAAATATCTTTCACCTTCTGAAAATCCTTCTGCCGCTGCGTATTCTTTGAATTTCAAACAATCCATTGGTGAGGCAAATCAGCACCAAGAAAATATCGCAACAGTAAATCAGCGATTAAGTTTAGAAGAAACGACATTAGCAAGTGTTGTTGAGGGCATTCAGCGTTTGCAAGAATTAGCGGTACAAGGTGCAAATGATGTAAATTCACTCAATGCACGAAATGCAATTGCGAGTGAATTTGATCAATTGAATGAATATCTTATTAGTTTAGCAAACACGAAAAATGCAAATGGTGAATATCTGTTTTCAGGCACAAAATCGACTGTGATGCCATTTACAAAAATAGCACAAACTGCTGCTAATACCATAACCGATCCAACCGCAAATTTTATTGAGGCGGCAAATGGCGCGGCGGGAATAACTGAGAAAAATTACACCATTGGTAGCGCGGGTGGTGATTTAAAAGTTAGTTACAACATGGATGCTGTGCCAGATAAAATGGATATTTATGTTAATGACCAGTTGATGACGAGTACAAAAAATGCAGTTTTAGGTGCAGGCACATTGATGATTCCAACGGCCGCTTTACCTGCAGGTGCGAAAGTGAAAGTCGTTGTTGGTGGGGCAGATAGTACATCATGGCGTTTTAATGTGAGTTATTCAGGTGGCATAACAGAAGATGGTACAACTCCTGGTGCTGGTGCAACGGTTGTTGAAGCGCAATCAATTGTAACGCCACCTACGGAAGCTATTCCAACAGCATTTAAATATTCAGGTTCAGCAGTACAGCGTGCGATTCAAGTCGGTACATCTCGTACAATTACAGATGGCGATACCGGTTCTTCGGTCTTTATTTCGACCTCAACGGGAAAATCACTTTTTGATACTGTTCAGAATTTTGCAAATGAATTAAGAGCTGATAAACCGACATCTGATTCATTTAACGAATTGGACAATGCGTTTTTGCAAGTGACTTCGATTCGTTCAAATATCGGTGCACGTTTAAATGCGCTGGATAAACAGAAAGTATCTAACGAAGATTTCATTATTAACGCTAAAACAGCGTTATCACAAATTGAAGATTTAGATTACGCGACAGCTATTACTAATTTGAATTCGCAACAAATGTCTTTGCAAGCCGCACAGCAGTCGTATGTAAAAGTTCAAGGTATGTCATTATTTAAGTATCTGTAAGTTTGAAAACGTGTTGTCATCAAAATGACGTGAGTAAGTAATCGATTAAATATAACTAAAATGTGGTTATATTTAACAATGTAGTGCTAGATGCGGTAAGATTCGCCATATATTTTTACTTTAAATTTGATTTATTAATGGAGAAAAAAGATGGCGAGTATTCTTGCAGTTGATGATTCAGCGTCAATGAGAAAAATGGTAGCTTTCACTTTAAAAACCGCCGGTTATGACGTAGAAGAAGCAGAAGATGGTGTAGATGCTTTAGAGAAAGCAAAATTGCGAACGTTTGATTGTGTTGTAACGGATGTGAATATGCCAAATAAAGACGGAATTACATTAATTCGAGACCTCAGACAATTACCGCAATACAAGCACGTTCCGATGTTGATGTTGACGACTGAATCTGGAATGGAAAAAAAAGTCGAGGGTAAGGCCGCTGGAGCAACTGGCTGGATGGTTAAACCATTCAATCCTGATCAATTATTAAAAACATTGCAAAAAGTGCTGGGTTAATAAACACTTTGTAACTTAATTTTTGTTTACATTGCGAAAAAGGAAAAAACAATGTCGATTGATATGGCTCAATTTCATGGTATTTTATTTGAAGAGTGTTTAGAAAATTTGGATATTATGAAGTCTGAACTCGAAAGTATTGATTTAGATGCTTTCGATTTTGAAAAGATGATGACCATTTATCGTGGCGCACACACGATCAAAGGTGGTTGTGCTATGTTGGAATTCAACGTTGTGTCTGCTTATGCAAAAGAAATGGAACATCTTTTAGGTGAGATGCGTGATAAAACAAAACAAACAAACCCTGATAATATCAATGTAATGTTGGAATCTGTCGAGTTTCTTCGCGCGATGGTTGTTGAGTTGCAAAACAAAGACGCTAATGATGAAGCCAAAGCGTTGGCACATTGCACGAAAATGCAGTCAGCTATTTTATAATCCCGCTTTATTCGCGCTGAGAAGTCGGTGCGAAATCCCAGAAATCACCTGATATTTAACATGTATTTTAAATTTACTGTCAACTGTATTTTAGGCACAATATTTGCTTTAAGTATTGTGTAGATTTTAGGAAAAGTTAAATTCATTAACTTTGTTGAAATAATAAATTCAGGCGCAAAAAAGGAAAAATCATGTCTATCGATATGTCACAATTTCATCAAGTCTTCTTTGAAGAATGTTTCGAAGGTTTGGAAGCGATGGAATCAGGGCTATTGTCGCTCGATCTCGGCGACATTGATTCCGAAGTTATCAATACTATTTTCAGAGCAGCACATTCTATTAAGGGTGGTAGTGGCACATTCGGCTTTACCGTTGTTGCTGGATATACGCATATCATGGAAACGCTACTCGACGAAATGCGTGATGGTCGAAGACAGGTTACAAAACCTGCGGTAGATGTACTTTTAGGTTCGGTTGACTGTTTGCGAGATATGCTTACGTCAATTCAGAACGAAGAAGATATCGACATGGAAAGTGCCGCGAAGCATCAAGATGCATTAGAAATTGAATTGACTGGAGCGGCAGGTGGGCATGGTGTTCAAGAATCTGAATCCACACCGCTTGACGTTGTTGAATTAGATTCCTACCTCGAAGAAGAGCCTGAAGAGGAAGCCTTAGAAGAGCAAGGTTGGAAAATCGCTTTCTGTCCTTATTTAAATTTACTTCACACTGGCAATGATCCCGTTCGTTTATTTCGGCAACTTAGTGAATTAGGTGAATTAACATCTACGGTAAATATCCAAGACATTCCGCCTTTTGCTGAACTAGAACCTGAAGAATGTAATATTTCGTGGGAATTGAAATTAGTTTCGAATGCGACAGAAGCGGAAGTTAGAGACGTTTTTAGTTTTGTCGAAGACGATTGTGCGTTGGAATTTACACCGTTAGCAAAACCTAAAAAAGTTAAAAAAGTAGCCAAACCAAAACCTGTGACTGTTGTTGAAGAAATACAAGTTGAAACTGTTACAGAAGAAGCTATACATGTTGTGCTCCCCGTGGTTAAAAAACCTGTTGTCGAAGCGGATGCGTCTAAAAATGCACCGAAAGCCTCTAGTTCAATTCGTGTTGATACCGACAAAATTGACACCCTCATTAACATGGTTGGAGAAGTTGTGATTACCCAATCAATGTTAGGGTTGATTGGTGAAAATTTCTCAATGGATAAGGTTGGGCAATTGAAACGTGGTTTGGCGCAATTAGAACGCCATACTCGTGATTTACAACAAAGCGTTATGAATATCAGAATGTTGCCGATTAGTTTCGTTTTTAGTCGTTTCCCGCGATTGGTTCATGATATTAGTACCCAATTAGGTAAGAAAATCACGCTAAAACTGGTCGGTGAAAATACCGAAGTCGATAAAGCGGTAGTCGAGTTAATTAATGATCCGTTAGTGCATTTGATTCGTAATAGCTTGGATCATGGTATTGAAATGCCCGCAATTCGTGTTGCTGCAGGTAAATCTGAAATGGGAACTATTGAGCTGAGAGCCTATCATCGCGGTGGTCATATCGTGATTGAGATTGTCGATGATGGGGGTGGTTTGGATAAAAATCGCTTACTTGCCAAGGCCATTGAAAAAGGCTTGGTAGAAGAAAACGTGATTCTCTCCGATAAACAAATTTTTGAATTAATTTTCTTACCAGGTTTTTCAACGGCTGAAAAATTAACTGATATTTCAGGTCGTGGCGTGGGAATGGACGTAGTACGTCGAAACATTCAATCATTAGGCGGTAATATCGATATTATTGCAGAACTTGGAAAAGGGACAACTATTGCTATTCACTTACCGTTAACGTTGGCTATTTTGGATGGTCAATCCGTTGCTGTTGGCAATGAAACGTATATCGTTCCATTAGTTTCAATCATTGAATCAATCAATATTACTGAAAAAATGCTGAACAAAGTGGCTGGAAAAGGTGAAACATTTAAACTTCGTAATGAGTATTTGCCGATTATCCGCATGCGTGAAATTTTCAATGTTCAGTCCGGCACAGCAACGAAATCTAATGAAGGTGTAATTGTTGTAGTTGAAGGGCAGGGCGCATTATGCGGATTTTTAGTTGACGAATTACTCGGTCAACAGCAAGTCGTCATTAAATCGTTAGAGGCAAATTATCGTCGTGTTGAAGGTGTTTCAGGTGCGACAATTTTAGGTGACGGTTCTGTGGCGTTGATTCTCGACGTACCAGGTTTAGTCCGTTTATCGGTTCGCTAATTTTTCTAATTAACTCAAGAAAGCCATCATGTCACACGAAAATGAAAAATCCGCAGTTGAAGATATTGCTAGAACAAAGAAATCTGACACTACCATCATTCAGTATTTAAGTTTTGTATTAGGTAAAGAAGAATACGCCGTAGACATTTTGCGAGTGCAAGAAATTCGGAGTTGGGAACCCGTTTCTCGTGTCCCGAATGTTCCTATCTACGAAAAAGGGGTTGTTAATTTACGCGGTGCAATTGTACCGATTATTGATTTACGCGAACGTTTTTCCCTAAGTAAAGCGGAATACACGCCATTAACGGTTGTTGTCGTATTGCAAACGGGCAGTGGTAATCACACCTGTATCATGGGTGTTGTTGTGGATTCAGTCTCTGATGTAATCAGTGTTGAGCGTGTTGAAATTCAGGGTGCACCAGATTTTGGAACGAAAGTGAGTAATGAATTTATTAACGGTCTTGTCTCCGTTAATGAGCGTATGGTGATGCTGCTTGATGTAGATAAGTTGTTGACGTTAGAAACACTAGGCAACCCTGAAAATTGATTTTTAGCCATGAATTTTTAACAAGATAAGCTACAATGAAAATGAATATGACTGTCATTAATAACGTGACAGAGGGCAATATGGCAATCATCGATTCGTAACGAAATTATCCACTTTGCCAGAGTAAATACTAATGGTGGTAGTGATGATCGAAAAAAGTTTTAGTTGATAATGCCAAACAGGAAATGACAATCATGACAACCGATATACATAACAAACAAATTGAACAATTTTTAACGTTTGAACTCGCTCGTGAAGTGTATGGCGTGGAAATTTTAAAAGTACAAGAAATCAGAGGTTGGGAAGCGGTGCGTGTTATTCCTAATGCACCATCGTTTATCAAAGGCGTATTAAATTTGCGTGGTTCAGTAATTCCCATTGTAGATTTGCGTGAGCGTTTTTCACTTGACCAGTGTGATTACACACAAAAAACTGTCGTGATTGTGTTATGTGTAAGGCATCATCGCACTGAAACTTTTGTTATAGGTATAGTTGCTGACGCGGTTTCAGATGTTCTTGACATTAAATTGGATGAAATTAAAAAAGCCCCTAATTTTGGTACACAATTAGATACGGGCTATATGCGTGGAATGCACGTTTATAAAAAAAATATGATTATGCTTTTAGATGTAGACAAGCTGCTCAATCCTGATGAGATAGATGGAATGGACACGCTCGACGATATTTCTCCTTTAGATAATGAGGATTCACTGTCATGACCAGAGTAGTTGCTATTATTAACCAAAAAGGCGGCGTGGGTAAAACTACGACTACTGTAAATTTGTGTCACGCATTAGCAGAATCGGGAAAAAAAGTCACCGTCATTGATTTTGATCCGCAAGGGCATTTAGCGGTTTCTTTTGGGATTATTACTCAAGATATTAGTGGTATTGATTCGGTGATGCTCAAAGAAAAAACAATCGAAGATGTGACGGTATCGGTACGTAAAAATCTGCAACTCGTTCCAGCGGGTTCAAAACTCAAAGATGTTGAACACATGAGTAATCATGGCTCGTCACGGGGTATTCTATTGCGCGATTCGTTACGGGGTCAATTTGACGATCAAGATTTTATTTTTATCGATTGTCCACCTTCATCTGGATTGCTTGTTGCAAATGCGTTAATTGCGACCGATGAACTGTTAATCCCCATGGCGGGTGATTTTTTGGCGTTGCAAGGTTTGTCGCATTTAATGGCAACGGTGAAACGCTTTGAGGGTGCCTTAAAAAAACGCTATAAAGTTTCTGTCGTGATTTCACGTTTTACATCGACGCGCCGAATTTCTGGACAGATACTGAATGTTTTACTTTCACATTTCCCAAATCAAATTTTAGCAACGGTTATTCGTGAAACATCGTTGCTTGCTGAATGTCCGAGTTTTGGGCAAACCATTTTGGAATACAGTCCGCAAAGCCGTTCTGCAAGAGACTTTCGAGACCTTGCCAATGATTTTCTTGAAAATAGAGTAATGACAAATGACAATAAATAATTTAATTGGTTACGATCCATTAGGATGGATGTCTGCTGATGTTGTTGAAGAATCGGCTATTACCGAACCTGTCAAAAAAGTGACGAGAGCGAAAGCCAAAGTCGCTTCTGTTGAAATAATCGAAGAAGTGAATGCGGTTGAAGCGGCTGAAATTGAAATAATAGAAGAAATTCTTGAGGAGTTATCTGCGGATTCGGAAGATGAAGTTGAAAATATTGAGCCACTTGTTGATTTAGGTGCTCATCCAAGTCTTAAATCACTCAGCACACTTTATACGACATTCAAACGTGTAATAGACGAGCATGATGTGATTGAAATCAATGCCTCTGAGATTGCGACAATTGATACTGCAACGCTGCAACTTTTAGTTTCCTTAAAAAAAGATGCTTCACGTTTAAATAAAACGATAACGATTATTTATCCTTCAGAGCGTTTTATTGAATCTGCAAAATTATTGGATTTATTGACGATTCTTGATGTAACTGAGTAGTGTCGTCGCAATTTTAAAGGTGAAAATGGCTATTGTAGAAAAAGACCGTGAGTTTCACTTCTCTGTTGAAAACTTCAATTTTTTAAGGCAAATGTCTAACGCGCATTCTGGAATTCAGGTGCCAGACGAGCGTTTTGATATGTTTTATTCTCGTCTTGTAAAACGCGTTAGAAAGCTAGGGTTAAATAATTTTTCGGAGTATTGTGATTATTTGGTTAATAACCATGCCGATGAATTTACAAATTTCATTAATGCAATTACCACAAATTTAACGTCATTCTTTCGAGAAAAACACCATTTTGACTATTTACGTGACGTGGTGATTCCTGACTTATTAATACGAAATGCCGCAACCAAAAAAATTCGTATTTGGTCAGCAGGTTGTTCAACAGGGGAAGAGCCGTATTCGTTAGCGATGACGTTGTTAGAAAATGTACCCGCAAATTGGGATATTAGAATTTTAGCAACAGATTTAGATACACAAGTTTTACAATTCGCCGCTGATGGCGTGTACCCTGAAGATAGGGTGGCTGAACTCCCAATAGAAATCTTAAAACGCTGGTTTATGAAAGGTAAATTTTCACCTGAAAATGTAAGAGTTAAGGCTGAATTACAAGCGATAATTCAATTTAAACATTTGAATTTGATGGAAGAATGGCCAATGAAAACGCCGTTTGATGTGATTTTTTGCCGTAACGTTTTAATTTATTTTAACCGTGAAACAAAATCTAGACTCGCAAAACGCTATGCTCAGTTGTTAGTGAGTAAATCGTGGTTATTTATTGGACATTCAGAATCATTGAATCACTTGACAAGTGAGTTTGAATTAGTCGCTACAACCAGTTATATGAAAAACACATAAAGTACAAAATACATGAATTGCACTAAAATTGATAGCGCTTCGATTCAAGGTTTTAACCATGTGAATCGTTATTTAGATAACGAACACGGGGTTATTGCTGCAAAAATTCTTCCTGGTGAATACTACGTTACCACTGAAAATGAATTGATTACAACGGTATTAGGTTCGTGTATTTCTGCTTGTATTCGTGATAAAGAATCGGGTGTCGGCGGCATGAATCATTTTATGTTGCCCGAAACGAGTGCTGAAAAAATGCGACACGGCAGTGATGCGATGATTGGAAATGCCGCACGCTATGGCAATTACGCAATGGAACATTTAATCAATACCATTTTATCGAATGGTGGCAAACGTAAAAATTTAGAAGTAAAAATCTTTGGTGGTGGAAGAATTATTCCGATTTTAACCGATGTTGGCGCACGTAATATCGCGTTTATTTTGGATTATATTGATCAAGAAGGTTTGTCATTACTGGCCAAAGATTTGGGCGATATTTATCCACGCAAAGTCATTTATTTTCCGAAAACAGGCAAAGTTGGTATGAAAAAAATTCAAGATTTGCATAATGACACCATTGCTAATCGTGAACGTCAATACTCCAGAAATATTAAGGATTTACCTGTTGAGGGCGATGTTGAACTGTTTTAGCTTGATACAGAAAATAAAATAACCCATTTTTAGAGTTTTGAATGAAGAAAATACGCGTTTTGATTGTTGATGATTCCTTATTAATTAGAAAAGTCTTAACAAGCATCTTAAATACCGCATTAGATATTGAGGTTGTTGGTGCCGCAGAAAATGCCTTTGTCGCACGAGATAGGATTAAAGAGTTAAATCCTGACGTATTAACACTTGATATTGAAATGCCACAGATGGATGGCATTATATTTTTGCGTAATTTAATGCGCTTGCATCCAATGCCTGTTGTGATGGTTTCAACACTGACGAAAAATGGTGCCAAAGCGACGTTGGAAGCGTTGGCTTTAGGCGCGGTGGATTTTTTAGAAAAACCAAAAATCACTACTGAAAATGGGCTTGCAGCGTATTCTGAAGAGCTTATTTCGAAGGTTCGCATGGCGGCTAGCAGCAATGCGCATACTGTTCACATACACGAAGAGCCACCGCTTATTGTCAAAGAGAATCCGATGCAACGAATTTTGTCAGCGCGAAACAAAACAGGTTTTAATAAGTTGATTGTATTGGGATCTTCTACGGGTGGAACGGAAGCGATTAAAGAGGTTATGAAAAATATGCCAGCGGATAGTCCACCTATTTTAATTACACAACATTTACCCGCAGCGTTTAGTGAATCTTTTGTTAATCACATTGATTCTATTACAGCAATGACGGCAAGCATTCCGGTTCATGGGCAGGTTGTGGAATGGGGTAATATTTACCTTGCGCCCGGTGGATTGCAAATGCATGTAAATCGAGTGAATCATCAATATGTGATTCAAATTGAGGATTCTAAACCTGTTAATCGTCACAAACCCTCTGTTGATGTGTTATTTCATTCTGCGGCGAAATGTGCAGGTAAAAATGCGGTATGCATTTTGCTTACAGGAATGGGAGCAGATGGCGCAATCGGTATGCAAGCAATGAAAAATGCAGGTGCACAAACCATTATCCAAGATGAGGCATCAAGTGTTGTTTGGGGAATGCCCGGTGCAGCATTTAAATTGGGTTGTGCGGATTACATTGTACCATTAAACGATATTGCCGCTAAAATTTTAGGGTTATTCAAATCGTTGCGCTAGGCACTGATCGATTTAGTAGACACACGCTATTATTTTTACGCGAAAAGAGACCTTATTATGAATAGTCAGACAAAATCACAATTTATTGCGGTCGCTTCGATTACCTCGGAGTTAAGTGCCGTTATGGTTGTGGCGAAAGAAATTTCATTAGCCGCCGCCAATGCAAAAGCGATTGCGTTTCGCGCAGGCGATAAAGCAAAAGGCTTTCAGCCGATTACGGATTTCATTAACGAACTTGCCAAAGAAACCATCGAATTGGTGACAAATATCAACGTTTATGCGTTATTACTTTACCGTTTAACCGTGAACGAATACAGGCGCACAGAGGCTTACAATCGTTTTGAGAAAGTTGGGAAATTAGCCGCTGGTGCGGCTTACGCAGACTCTATGAAAGAGCCGATAGCAACGGCAAGAACGATGATGCAAGATTGCCAACGTCAGTTTAAACGTGACGTGACACAATTATTAGGGCAATTAGAAGCGGTTATGCACCATGCGCGTGCTGCTCGCGTTATCGCCGCGAATTCACGCATTGAAGCCTCACAAGCGGGCGAATATTTACAAAGTTTGCAAGCTGTCGCCGAAAGCGTCGATAAAGCGGCACACACCATTCATGATAATGTGCAGCGTTGCAGAATTGCATTATCGATTTATCGCAATAGTTAAAACAGGAGCATTATTTTCATGAAAATGACCAAGATTTACGAAGGGACGCATCAATGGGTGATGTTTGGACGTGACGAAAATAAACCCGATAACATCGTAGACAGTAATCAATATATTATTCGCACACCAAATAAGTGTTTGTTACTTCAGCCAGGCGGTACGGAATTATTTGCGCCGATGATGGCAGCGGTGTTACATCATGCGCCTGTTGATCAAATTACCGATTTATTTGCTTCGCATCAAGATCCTGATGTCATTTCATCGTTAGGTTTGTGGGATCAAGCGCTATCGAATGCGAAATTACACGCGCCGGCACTTTGGGAAGGGTATATTCGGCATTTTGGCTGTGAATCGATTGAATATGTGCCGATTCCTGACAATGGTGAGACGATTAAAATTGAATCGGTTGAATTACAACTTATTCCCGCACATTATTTGCATTCGCCGTGCGGTTTTCATGTTTATGATCCCGTTGCGAAAATTTTAATGTGTGGCAGTGTGGGTTCCGCATTTGAAGCACCAAATGCGCCTGTATTTGTTGAAAGATTTGATGTACATGTCGAAAAAATGCGTTATTATCACCAAAGAATGATGCCATCGAATCAAGCAAAACGTGCTTGGATTGATAAGGTTAGAAATTTAGATATTGATATTTTGGCGCCGCAACATGGACGAATTTTTAAAGGTGATGATGTTAAACGCTTTTTAGATTGGTTTGATTCGCTGCAAGTGGGAACGGGAATTTAGTTTTTAAAGGTGTGTTTTTTGTGTTGTTGAAAAGTGTGTTTGTTGTTGAAAAGTGTGTTTTTTGTGTTGTTGAAAAGTGTGTTTGTTGTTGAAAAGTGTGTTTTTTGTGTTGTTGAAAAGTGTGTTTGTTGTTGAAAAAGTGTGTTTTTTGTTGAAAAAGTGGGGAAGAGCCGTCTGATGAGAAATCATCAGGCGGTTTTTATTTTTGGGCTATGTATAAAATAAAAATGTGCTTTATCAACGGTTCTCGGATATTTTTATGCTCTATTTTGAAAATTCATTAAACTTTCAGGAAATACTATGATGAAATAGGTAGAATTTATGTGCATTACTATCCGACAGCTTTTTTATTCACTGTTGATAGTCTAAAGTAAGCGTCTCTCTTCGTACCCCCCTGAATCAGGATAGTTGTCGCCTCAAATATTTTTATTAAATAATATTCGAGAATTGAGATGAGAGTTTATACAAAAAGATATACTTCAGAGTTTAAAGAACAAGCGTTGTTAAAAGTTTATAATCGAAGAAATGGTCAGTCGATACAGAATATCGCTGATGAATTGAATATTAAT
>BJHG01000034.1 GCA_014191975.1 Methylococcaceae bacterium
CAGCCATTTTTTATCATTCAAATTTGTTGGGTAACGCTTAATCTTCTTGGATCGATTCTTTTTCATTGTGGAAAATTGCGGATTCTTCTACATTTCAGCCCTTTTTTCCACTTTTAAAACACGCACTAAACCTTTCAGTACATCAATTCGCGCCTGATCACAATGTTCACAGGAATCATGCAACATTTCCATAACAGTTAATTCGGGTCGACGCACGAAATGGCATACCAACCACGTTAAGGAATTTTGAGTAACGTACCCGATTGAAATTAAAGTTTTGTCGTTGGCTGCTTCAGTGGTAATTCAAAAATCCAACAATGGCGTGGTTCTGTCACATAAACAACCGTATAAATGACACTTAGATTTCGGATAAAAACCAGTGAATTAGCGTCATGTAACCCGTAATTTAATCAATGTTACATGAAACTATCGTTGCTTTGATTTTGTGACAAAAAGGAGCTTAACGTGGTTGATATGCCATTTCGTGCGTCGACCCGAACACGGCGTAACTGGCAAACAAGTTTATTTAGGTTTAGCGGGGGCGATGATTGTCAATGACGATGAAGAAGCAAAATTAGATTTACCATCAGGTGAATCTGAAATCCCGCTGGTTATTCAAGATAAACAATTTGATTCAGATAACCAACTTATTTATCCGTCATCAATGCACAATAAAATGACGGGCATAACGGGTGATAAAATCTTAGTAAATGGTCGTCCAAATTTTCAATTAGATGTTGCAAGTCGCGCTTATCGGTTACGGGTAGTGAATGCTTCAACGTCACGCATTTACAAACTAGCATGGAATGATGAAATGCCTATCACCGTTATTGGTGTAGACGGCGGATTGCTTGAACAACTAGAAGTAAAACAGTATGTGATGCTTGCACCAGGTGAACGCTTAGACATTTGGGCGGATTTTAGTGGTCGCAACGAAGGCACACAATTAACGTTAAAAAGTTTGGCATTTTCAGGTGTGTTGCCAAAAATGGGCATGGGAATGCACAATGGCATGATTCCTGTTGGTAGCGAATACCGGATTCTTACTATTCGTGTGACTAAAAAAGTCAGCGAAACGCATAAATTTCCAATGCGCTTATCAACATTTAAACACTACGAAATCAGCGACACAGCCAATCCGAATAATCCATTACCCATTGCTATTTCAGAAGCCCCAATGTCTATGTTGCTCAATGGTCGTGCGTATGAATTTAATAAACCATTGTCATTTGAACGTGTCAAAGTTGGCAGCATTCAGCAAATTGAGATTTTTCATGCGCACGGTGAAGGTGGCATGAAAATGGACAATGACACGAAACCTAATACCCACAATCAACATGACGGCGGCAATGAGATGCAAAGCGGTCGGATGGGTAAAATGGGCGGTATGGGCCGAGGAATGATGAATTTATCGATGACGCATCCTATTCACTTACACGGTCAACAATTTGAAATTATCAGTCGTGGTTTTAGTGGTGATTCGACCGCTTACGACACAGTAAAAGATGGATTTATTAACAGTGGATTAAAAAATGTTGTGCTTGTTATGCCAATGGAAAGAGTCAAAGTTATCAAACCATTCCAAGATTTCAAGGGATTACTGGCTTCATCAAGTAAATTAGCGTTCTTTAGCAATGTTGAATTTAGAA
Organism: Methylococcaceae bacterium; assembly: GCA_014191975.1. Lineage (GTDB taxonomy): Bacteria > Pseudomonadota > Gammaproteobacteria > Methylococcales > Methylomonadaceae > UBA10906. The sequence goes on from BJHG01000034.1 coordinate 1,650, forward strand.
AAAACGGCAGAATTTCATCTTGCTGTGTGTTGACTTGATAATCGACAAGGTCAAGAAATGTACGCGCAATAATTTCACGTTCAATGTCATCGGGATTGATATAAACGCCGAGTAATGCAGGATTGATAACTGATTTTAACGTGCTTTTACCCGAACTATTTGCACCTGCAAACATTCTCAATCTTGGCGTGTTGCTCATTTCAGCATCCGTTTTTTACCAATTGGAACAGGAATTAACGGCGGAATTTGTTTTACCCATTTACGCGAACCATCCCGAAATACCTCAATAATTGCCCCGTCTTCCACTTTTAACACACTGCTGCCACTGGCGAGAGCTTGCCAATACGCTTGTGTAAAAGCCGCATCAGCTAAATCGGGGATATGTTCTTCAAGAAATTGCATCGTTTTTTCATTTTCAATCATTTTGGTTGCCCTTTCTTTTTGGTTTTTTTAACTTCAATTACAGGAACGGTCAATTCCTGATATTTCTCAAACAAAAACGCCACTCGTGCCGCGTCTTCTTTTGCGCCTTTGTAACTGTAAGCAGAATCAACCGCTTTATCGAGTTCATTATCGGGTCGACGCACGAAATGGCATATCAACCACGTTAAGCCCCTTTTTGTCACAAAATCAAAGCAACGATAGTTTCATGTAACATTGATTAAATTACGGGTTACATGACGCTAATTTACTGGTTTTTATCCGAAATCTAAGTGTCATTTATACGGTTGTTTATGTGAGAGAACCACGCCATTGTTGGATTTTTGAATTACCACTGAAGCAGCCAACGACAAAACTTTAATTTCAATCGGGTACGGTACGTTACTCAAAATTCCTTAACGTGGTTGGTATGCCATTTCGTCCGTCGACCCGTAATTGTCCCTACTTTGACAACGTGCCTGCTCTTCAATCGTTTTATACTTCAGCAAGAAATCCTTTCATTGACGTTTCAAAGGTAAAATTTAAGGCTTTAATTTCGACATAAGATAATGCGCCAATTGCTAATGTCACTTCTTCTACACGATGAAACCCCTGGTCTTTTGCATATTCTTCCAAAATTGTGCGAACGTTTTCGATAATGCATAAATTACAACGCCAACAAATCCAAATCTTTATCGGCAACTGCGGTCGGTTCACGCAATAAATTAACGAAACCAAATAAATTTCGGTCAGCGAGTTGCGATGGCGCGACGTTTTGTAAGCTGGTAAAAATCGTTTCTAAACGTCCAGGAAATTGATTGTCCCACGTTTTCATCATTTCTTTCATGGCTTTACGCTGCAAATTTTCTTGCGATCCGCACAAATTACACGGAATAATCGGGAAATTTTTAAACGCGGCAAAACGTTCAATATCTTTTTCGCGCGTGTAAGCCAACGGGCGAATGATGATATTTTTTTTGTCATCGCTGAGTAATTTCGGCGGCATCGCTTTGAGTTTGCCACCGTAAAAAATGTTCAAAAAGAACGTTTCTAAAATATCGTCACGATGATGTCCAAGCGCAATTTTCGTGACGTTATTCGCTTCCGCGTAACCGTACAACGTGCCGCGCCGTAAGCGTGAACACAAACTGCACGTCGTTTGCCCTTCAGGAATCACCCGTTTCACCACGCTGTAAGTGTCTTTTTCGATGATGTGATATGGCACGCCGAGGGTTTCGAGATATTCAGGCAAAACGTGTTCAGGAAAATTGGGTTGTTTTTGGTCTAAATTTACCGCCAACAATTCAAAATCAACGGGCGCGGTTTTCTGCAAATTCAGCAACACATCGAGCAACGTGTAAGAATCTTTCCCGCCCGACAAACACACCATAATTTTGTCGCCGTTTTCAATCATGTTGAAATCAGCAATCGCATCGCCGACGGTGTGGCGCAAACGCTTTTGGACTTTGTTAAATTCGAAACGTTCTTTTTGAGTTAAATCGGAAACTTCGGACATATTTTTGATGTGTAAATGTGAGAAACAAAAAGTGCCTTATTTAGGCACTTTGAAAAGGTACGGTGACGAATTATTTTATTTAAAACAAGAATCTAAAACGTCTTTGGCATCCGTGAATTTTGCAACTGCTTGGCGTTCATCAAAAATTTTTCGAACTTTGCCAATCAAACGTAAATACGGAAACGGCGATAAATAATGATTCAAAACGGTGTGATTTTTGACAATCGCAAACACTTTTTCATAATTTCCCGCGATTGCCAGCGGCACGTTTGTAATTTCAGATTTTTGTGCGATTAACGTGAGATTGCCGCCGTCTTCAGAAACCACCGATTGAACCACTGAAAAGCCTGTTTTTTCTGCCAATAATGCCAATGTTTCAGGATTGAAATTAAACAAATGCGCGGTGTGAAAGGTGCTTTTAGGCGATTGGCAAACGGCTTCAACATTCGGAACTTCCAACGCCAAAATGCCATTCGGTTTTAACCACGTTCGCAATTTTTCAAGCATCGTGGTTGGATTATCAACGTGTTCTAAAACGTGCGACATCGTAATGAAATCAAACGATTCCGCTGCAAATTCCAGATTTTGAGCAAAACCAATTTGAACATTTAAGCCGTATTGTTCTTGGGAATAATTGCCGTAGCCTTCATTCGGTTCAATCGCGGAAACGTCAAAGCCTTTTTTCGTTAGCAAATACGAAAATTCACCACCGCCCGAACCAATTTCAAGTACCTTTTTTTTGCCTGCTAGATGCGCTTCGAGGCGTTTATAGCGTTCGATGGCGACATTTGCAGCGCGGTAAATATGCTTAATTTTCGGGTTGTAAGTGCCTTTGTAAAGAATGCGGTAATTTTTTTGATAATACTCAGCAGTATCAATCGGAAAGGGATCGCTAAAAACCAAACCGCAATTTTTGCAAATCACGGTTCGTAATGCGCCATCGCGTCCTACATTTGAAAGTTCATCGAAATCTGTCGAATGGCACACATTACAAGGATTCGTCATTGATTAACCGTTATAACGTTGGAAAATCAGCGTTGCATTCGTGCCGCCAAAACCAAAACTGTTCGACATAATCGTGTTCAACGTAACGTTATCTTGGCGTTCGCGGACGATGGGAATACCTGCCGCGCCTGCGTCTAAATTGGTGATATTTGCTGACGCACTCAAGAAGTTATCACGCATCATCAACAACGAATAAATCGCTTCATTCACACCCGCCGCGCCCAATGCGTGACCGGTTAACGATTTGGTTGAACTCACCCACGGCACATTGTCCCCCGAAAATACTTCGCGCAACGCCCCTAATTCTTTCGTATCACCAACGGGCGTACTCGTTCCATGCGCGTTAATGTAATCGATTTTTCCATCAACCGTCGCCATCGCTTGTTGCATACAGCGCACCGCGCCTTCGCCCGAAGGTTGAACCATATCGTAACCGTCAGAAGTTGCGCCATAACCAACCAATTCAGCATAAATTTTCGCGCCACGTGCTTTCGCGTGTTCGAATTCTTCAATCACTAAAACCCCGCCGCCGCCTGAAATCACAAAACCGTCACGACTTTCATCGTAAGGACGTGAAGCGGTTGTTGGCGCGTCGTTATATTTTGAAGACATCGCGCCCATCGCATCGAATAACACCGACATTGTCCAATGCACTTCTTCGCCGCCGCCTGCAAACACTACATCTTGCTTGCCCATTTGAATCAATTCCATAGCGTGACCGATGCAATGTGCGCTGGTTGCACAAGCCGACGTAATCGAATAATTCACGCCTTTGATTTTAAACGGAGTCGCTAAACACGCGGTATTGGTACTCGACATGGTGCGTGGCACGCGATAAGGTCCCACTTGTTTCACGCCTTTTTCACGCAAAATATCAGCCGCTTCCACCACATTTGCTGTTGAGGGGCCACCCGAACCCATAACTAAACCGGTGCGAAAATTTGAGATTTCACTTTCTTTTAAACCGGAATCGTCAATCGCTTGCTGCATCGCGACGTAATTAAATGCTGCGCCATCGCCCATAAAACGGCGTACTTTGCGGTCGATTAAATTATCCAACTCGATTTTGATTGCGCCTTCAACTTGACTACGCAAACCCATTTCTTTGTAAGTTTCAGAAAAAACGATGCCAGAACGTCCATTTTTCAACGACTCAACGACTTCTTGTTGATTATTTCCGATGCTAGAGACAATGCCTAAACCTGTAACGACCACACGTTTCATTGTTTTGCTCCTAAAAATTTTCTGTCGAAGTAAATAAGCCCACACGCAAATCGGTGGCTTCGTAAATGACTTTTCCGTCCACTTCCATCGTTGCGTCCGCAATACCCATGACCAATTTACGCATGATGACGCGCTTTAAATTGACACGATAAGTTACTTTTTTATTGGTTGGTAACACTTGACCGGTGAATTTCACTTCGCCCACGCCTAACGCTCGACCTTTTCCAGGACCGCCTAACCAGCATAAATAAAAGCCCACAATTTGCCACATTGCGTCTAAGCCTAAACAACCTGGCATCACGGGATCGCCCTTGAAGTGGCAATCGAAAAACCATAAATCGGGCGTTATATCGAGTTCGGCAATGATTTCACCTTTGCCAAAAGTACCACCTTCGTCAGAAAGGTGCATGATTCTATCCATCATCAACATATTCGGTAAAGGGAGTTGTGCGTTTGTCGGTCCGTATAATTCACCTCGACCAGATTGAAGTAATTCTTCGCGGGTGAAACTAGATTGTCTCTGCATGAGTCTTAAAACCTTTTGTAGTTATTCTTATAATTTGTGGGGCATTATCTAACAGTCACTAAAAAAAATCAGCTCAATTTTTATTAACTTGGTCGAAAAATTCGATTACTGTTGCGTAAAAAAGGCTTCTCATAAAAAACCATTGCATTGACACCTCGCTTTATTGTATTTTCTCAAAATTCCACTGTATAGACTTTTACTCGTTTTATATCTGTTTTTTAAGCTTACTATTTTGGCTATTTTTTCTGAAAAAGAATAACTATGATTTTCTATGTAAATGAGTTTTATCTGTATCAATCCTTCACTGCACTAAAATAAAACCAACTACCCGCCCATTGCACCACGACAACGCACAGTTTTGATGCAAACACCGTTTTTACCTTTGTAAAAAATAAAAAGTTCAATAAAATCAAAGTAATTTAGCCTTGGCATTATGTTTGCTAACTATCATTTCAAACAGTACTTTGAGGCTACACGTTATGAACATAAAACCCACACTCGTGGTTATCGGAAACGGTATGGTTGGACAATATTTTTTAAGCCAACTTGCTGAAAGTCCGTTAAAAGACACTCATCAAATCGTTGCATTTTGCGAAGAAATTCGCCCCGCTTATGATCGGGTGCATTTGTCTGAATTTTTCGCAGGCAAAACGGCTGAAGATTTATCACTCGTGCCACACGGATTTTTTGAACAAAACGGCATCACGATTCATTTAAACGACAAAGTCGTCAGCGTCAATCGGGCGAATAAAACCGTTACGTCTGAAAAAGGCATCAAGTTTCCTTACGATAAAGTGGTTTTCGCGACAGGTTCATATCCTTTTGTTCCGCCTGTCATTGGTAATAATCGCCCCAGTTGTTTGGTTTATCGCACGATTGAAGATTTGGAACAAATGGTTGCCTCTGCCAAAAATGGCAAAGTCGGCACGGTGGTTGGCGGCGGATTATTAGGTTTAGAAGCCGCAAAAGCTCTGCGTGATTTAGGACTTGAAACCCATGTTGTTGAATTTGCACCGCGCTTAATGGCGGTTCAAGTTGATGAAGCAGGCGGCGCGATGTTGCGGCACAAAATGGAAAATTTGGGCATTCGGATTCACACCAGCAAAAATACCCGTGAAATCGTCGCAGGCGAAAATTGCCTAAATAAAATGTGTTTTGTCGATGGCGAAGAATTAGAAACCGATTTAGTTTTATTTTCGGCTGGCATTCGACCGCGCGACGAATTGGCGCGAAGTTCTGGTTTAGCAATGGGTGCACGCGGTGGAATTGAAATTAACAATCAATGCAAAACCTCCGATTCCGACATTTACGCTATTGGCGAATGTGCGTTGTGGAACGGCATGATTTACGGTTTGGTTGCGCCAGGTTACGCGATGGCGCGAACTGTCGTCGCGGATTTACAAAACCACGAATCGTTTTTCACGGGCGCAGATATGAGTACCAAACTCAAATTGATGGGCGTAGACGTGGCAAGCATCGGCGACGCACACGCCAAATCACAAGGCGCGTTGGTCTACACTTATCAAAACGGTTCGGATGAAATTTACAAACGATTAGTCGTCAGCTCCGATAAGAAAAAATTGCTCGGCGCGGTATTAGTTGGCGACGCTTCGGGCTACGGAACGTTGTTGCAATACTATTTGAACGGCATCGAATTACCCGAAAATCCCGATTCGCTCATTTTGCCGCACCGTTCCGATGAATCCGTCGGTTTAGGTGTTGATGCGTTGCCGAATTCCGCGCAAATCTGTTCCTGTTTCAATGTCACAAAAGGCGATATTTGCAGCGCGATTGAAGCAGGTTGTCAAACAATCGACGATTTAAAAACATCAACCAAAGCGGCGACAGGCTGCGGCGGGTGTGGCGCGTTATTAAAATCCGTGTTGAATTCCGAACTCACCAAACAAGGTGTCGAAGTGAACACCGATTTATGTGAACATTTCGCTTTCACGCGCCAAGAATTGTTCGATTTAATTCGTGTTGGCGAAATCAAAACCTTTGCCGATTTGATTGAAAAACACGGTAAAGGTTTGGGCTGTGACGTGTGCAAACCGACCGTTGGCAATATGCTTGCGTCGCAATGGAACGATTTTATTTTAGAAAATTCGCACGTTGGTTTGCAAGACACGAACGACACGTTTTTAGCAAATATGCAAAAAGACGGCACTTATTCCGTCGTGCCACGGATTACGGGCGGCGAAATTAGCCCAGACATGTTGATTGCGCTCGGACAAGTCGGCAAAAAATACAATCTTTACACCAAAATCACAGGCGGTCAGCGCGTCGATTTATTCGGCGCACGAATAGACGAATTGCCGCACATTTGGAAAGAGTTAATCGACGCGGGTTTTGAATCGGGTCACGCTTACGGCAAATCGCTTCGTACCGTAAAATCATGCGTCGGCAGCACTTGGTGTCGATTTGGTGTCGATGACAGCGTCGGTTTAGCGATTGAACTTGAAAACCGTTACAAAGGTTTGCGTTCACCACATAAAATCAAATTCGCCGTTTCGGGTTGTACGCGCGAATGTGCTGAAGCGCAAAGCAAAGACGTGGGCATTATCGCCACAGAAAACGGTTGGAATTTATACGTTTGCGGCAACGGCGGCATGAAACCACGTCACAGCGATTTATTCGCGACGGGTTTGGACAAAGAAACACTGATTAAATACATCGACCGATTTTTGAATTTTTACGTTCGCACCGCCGACCGTTTGCAACGAACTTCGGTTTGGATGGAAAACATGGAAGGCGGTTTGGATTATTTGAAATCCGTCGTAATTGACGACAAATTAGCGTTGTGCGACCAACTTGAATCGCAGATGCAATACGTCATCGACACTTATCAATGCGAATGGAAAACCACCATCGAAGACGAATCAAAACTGAAACGTTTCCGCCATTTCATCAACAGCGATCAACACGACGAAAACGTGATTTTCGTTGAAGAACGCGGACAAATTCGCCCAGCCAATGAAGGTGAACGCAAACATTTTAAATTGACGGAGGTGACGTAATGAATTGGTTGAACGTTTGTAGCGTTTTAGATTTACAAAATGATTCGGGCATTTGTGCGTTGGTGAACGGTGAACAAATTGCCCTGTTTTATGTGCAAAATACCGTTTACGCCATCAGCAATTTTGATCCATTCGGCAATGCAAACGTGTTATCGCGGGGCGTAATCGGGGATTTAAAAGGAAAAATTGTGGTTGCGTCGCCGCTTTATAAACAACATTTCAATTTGAAAACGGGAATTTGTTTGGAAGATGAAAGCGTAATTTTGCCTGTTTATGCGAGCCGCATTGAAAACGGCACCGTTCAAATCGGAGTCACTTCATGAAATACAATTATTACATTGCCGACGTTTTCACCAAGCAGATTTTCAACGGCGCACAAATCGCAGTTTTCCCCGTCGCAGAAGGTTTGAATACCCAACAAATGCAGCTCGTGGCGCGAGAATTGAATTTAACCGAAACCGTGTTTGTGTTTCAGCCAAATAAAGAAAATTCAATGCGTGTGATGCGGATTTTCTCACCGAAATATGAAATCAATTTTGCAGGACATCCAATTATTGCGACGGCGTTTGTGTTGGCGAGTTGCGGCGAAATCACGTTGACAGAAATAATTACGCCGATTGTATTTGAACAAAATACGGGCGCGTTTGAAATCAACATCAGCGCAGAAAATGGACAACCGACGTTTGTGCAATTTTCACGCAAAGTCACATCGTCGATTGACCGATTCACGCCGCTCGATGAGGAATTGGCGAGTTTTCTTTCGCTGCAAGTTTCCGAACTTGACCATAACAAATACGCGCCACGGTTGGTTTTTTCAGATATTCCGTATTTGATTATTCCCGTTTGGAAATACGAAAGCGTGCGAAATGCAAAATTTAATTACGACGCTTGGAATCAATCGAGTGCGCCGCAAACGTCCGCGCAAGAAGTGTTGTTGTTTTCGCCAAAAACGCCTTTTTCGGACGCGGATTTTAACGTGCGTTTATTTGGTTCACGGATTGGGATTCACGACGATCCACCGGTTGGAAGCGCGATGCCGGCGTTTGCGTCGTATCTTTGCTCGTTTGAATTTATGCAAAAAGGCACTTACACCTTTGCCGTCGATCGTGGCGATGAAAATACGCGCCGAAGTGTGTTGAATTTAGAAATGGATCACAAAGGTGACGATTTATTAACCATTCGTGTCGGCGGCAATGCGGTAATGGTTGCTGAAGGCATCATGAACATTCCCGATTTATGAAACCCAAACAACGATTAGTCGTCATCGGCAACGGCATGGCGGGAATGCGAACAATTGAAGAATTATTGAGCGCGTCGCCCGACCAATATGAAATCACCGTTTTCGGCGCAGAACCTTACGGCAATTACAATCGAATCATGTTGTCGGCAGTTTTGGCGGGTGATAAAACAGTCGAAGACATCGTCATCAACCCGCGCCAATGGTACGTCGATAATAAAATTAAATTACACGCGGGTGAAAAAAAAGCCGTCGCACGAATCGAACGCGGTTACAAAAGAGTGATTGCGATTGACGGCACGACGGCGAGTTACGACCGTTTGTTGATTGCGACGGGTTCAAAAGCCGTAATGCCAAAAGTCGAAGGCAATAATTTAGACGGCGTAATTAGTTTTCGCGACATTGTGGACGTGAATAAAATGCTCGATTACAGCCGCACGCACAAAACAGCGGTGATTTTGGGCGGCGGATTATTGGGTTTAGAAGCCGCGAATGGATTGGCGTTACGCGGGATGGAAGTCACCGTTGTTCACAGCAACGAAGTTTTGCTCAATCGCCAGCTGGATAAAACGGCGGCAAAATTGTTGCAAACCGAACTCGAACAACGTGGCATTGTGTTCAAAATGGCGGCGAAGTTGAAGGCGTTAATCGGCAACTGTAATAGACACATTATCGCCGCGCAATTTGAAGACGGCAGCGAGTTGGCGTGTGATTTATTTATTACCGCGATTGGCGTTGAACCTAATATGGCGTTGGCAAAAGAAGCGGGTTTGTATTGTGAACGCGGTATTGTGGTGAATGATACGTTGCAAAGTTATGATCCCAGTATTTACGCGGTCGGCGAGTGTATTCAACATCGTGGCGCGACGTTTGGATTGGTTGCGCCTCTATTTGAACAAGCGAAAGTTTGCGCGAATCATCTCAGCGCACACGGTGTGGCAGAATATATCACTTTGCCAACTGCGACAAAGTTGAAAGTCACGGGGATTCAGTTGTTTTCAGTCGGTGATTTTGTGGGCGACGCAGAAAGTGAAAGTATTACATTTTCTGACCCTGCGTTAGGCATTTACAAAAAATTGGTGTTGAAAGCGAATCTGTTGATTGGCGCGGTTTTATACGGCGACACAGCGGACGGCAGTTGGTATCAAGAATTACTCGAACAGAAAATAAACGTTTTTGAAATACGAAATACGCTGATTTTTGGCAAAGTTTATTGATGGATTTCAGCGCGTTTTTTTTGGTGCAAGGATATTCATTTTCATATTAGCTGCACCAAATAAAAACGTCATATTTACAAATGAAAACCAGAGCGTGAAGAATTATATCTTTAAAATTCAAGTAGATAAAAATAAAAAAACAGCTTTTAAACTTGTGGCATTGAACCTGCAATAACGACTGTGATGTTTCAATCACTTTAATCACTTTACGGAGTTGTGTTATGCAAGTTTCAAAATTCGTTTTCAAACCGCTCACTTTAGCCATTGCCCTCGCGTCAATTTCAACTTCTGCCTTCGCGGTAAAAAATATCGAAAAACCAGATTTAAAATTCGGCTTTATCAAACTCACTGACATGGCACCGCTGGCGATTGCGGCTGAAAAAGGTTTTTTTGAAGAAGAAGGGCTTTTTGTTCAGCTTGAAGCGCAAGCGAATTGGAAAGTCGTTTTAGATCGCGTGATTAGTGGCGAACTCGATGGCTCACACATGTTGGCACCTGTTCCGCTTGGCGCAACGATTGGTTTTGGTACAAAAGCCGACGTAATTACCGCGTTCAGCATGGGATTAAACGGCAGCGCGATTACGGTTTCAAACGACGTTTGGGCAAAAATGAAACCGAATGTTCCCGCCAAAGATGGCAAACCGATTCACCCGATTAAAGCCGACGCGCTAAAATCTGTAATCGAAGATTTCAAAAAATCTGGCAAAGCCTTCAATATGGGCATGACGTTTCCTGTTTCCAGCCACAATATGAAATTGCGTTATTGGTTGGCGGCGGGCGGCATCAACCCTGGATATTACGCGTCACCGCAAGATATTGGCGGACAAATTGACGCAGACGCATTGTTATCCGTGACACCGCCCCCGCAAATGCCGTCAACGCTTGAAGCGGGTACGATTTTCGGTTATTGCGTCGGTGAACCGTGGAATCAACAAGCGGTTGCAAAAGGTGTTGGCGTTCCCGTCGTGACGGATGATGAATTGTGGAAAGACATTCCTGAAAAAGTTTTCGGTGTAACAAAAGAATGGGCGGATAAAAATCCAAATACACACATAGCCGTGGTGAAAGCCTTGATTCGCGCTTCCATGTGGCTCGATGCCGATAAAAATAAAAACCGTCCTGAAGCAGTGAAAATTATTTCCGATGCCAAATATGTAGGCGCGGATATTCGCGTTTTATCGAACAGCATGTCGGGAACGTTTGAATATGAAAAAGGCGACAAACGCGCATTACCTGATTTCAATATATTTTTCCGTGGCAACGCAAGTTATCCATATTACAGCGGTGCGGTTTGGTATTTAACGCAAATGCGTCGTTGGGGGACAAATCAACGAACCCAAACCCGATAGTTGGTATTTAGAAACCGCTAAAAAATCCTTCCGTCCTGACGTTTATCAAGCTGCCGCAAAAGAATTGATTGCAGAAGGCAAAGCCAAAGCCAGTGATTTTCCTGCTGAAAACGAAACAGGTTTTAAAACTGCAAACGCCGATTTCATCGACAAAGTTTCTTTCGATGCACAAAAAACCAATGATTATTTGACACATTTTGCGATTGGTCTGAAAGGCAAACAAAAGTCGTTGGCGGCAAAATCGTCGAGTAATTCTGTAGGGGTGGGTTCTAAACTCACCCTTATCAATGCAACAAATTTTCAGAAACAGAAATAATGTTGCGCGAGTTAATATTGCGCGAGTTATGGGCGGGTTTAGAACCCGCCCCTACGAAATTTACGAATAGAGAAATAGGCTTTGAACATGGACAAACTGATTAAATTTCTAAATATCACGGGGCTGACGTGGTTTATTCCGTTGGTGAAAATCTACGCGGGTGAAAATGCCAAACAACAAATGCACCAACTTTGGTTAATTATGGGCGTGCCGATTATTGCGTTTATGATTTTTTTAGGTTTGTGGAGTGCGGGCGCGTCGCAAATTGAAACCAGTTTAGGAACCATTCCAGGACCAATAGCCGTTTGGGAAGAAGTCGGTAGTTTGGTCGATAATTATCACGAAGAACGCCAAAAAGAAGTCGAATTTTATGAACGACAAAATCAACGTTACGCAAAATTAAAAGCCGAAAATGCCTCTACGCCACCACAAGAATTTCGTCAATACACAGGAAAACCAACCTATTTAGACCAAATTTTCACTAGTTTATACACGGTTTTTGCGGGCTTTTTCATTGCAACGTTGCTTGCCGTTCCATTAGGTCTTATTTGCGGTATGAGTCCCGTCATCAACACCGCGATAAATCCGCTGATTCAAATTTTCAAACCCGTTTCACCGCTGGCATGGTTGCCGATTGTGACGCTTTTAGTCAGTGCGCTTTATCACACAACCGACGATTCTTGGTTTGATAAATCGTTTTTGACGTCAGCGATTACGGTCACATTGTGTTCATTGTGGCCCACTTTAATCAATACCGCTGTCGGCGTGTCGTCGATTGATCAAGATTTAGTCAACGTTGGAAAAGTGCTGCGCCTCGATTACAGCACGCAAATCAAAAAAATCATTTTGCCTTCTGCCCTGCCCTATATTTTCACAGGAATGCGTTTATCACTCGGCGTGGGTTGGATGGTGTTAATTGCCGCTGAAATGTTGGCACAAAATCCAGGCTTGGGGAAATTTGTCTGGGACGAATTCCAAAACGGCAGCTCGCATTCACTCGGTAAAATCATGGTCGCCGTGTTCACTATTGGCATTATCGGCTTCATTTTGGACAGAATTATGCAATCGTTCCAAAAAGTCTTTTCATACGGTCGTAACGTTTAGGTGAACGAAATGAAACAACCTTTACTCTCACTCAAAAACGTCTGTAAATCTTACGGCGAAGGCAGCAACGCGGTTTCTATTTTAAAAAATATCAATCTCGACGTTGCCGAAGGCGAATTTATTGCAATTGTGGGCTTTTCGGGCAGCGGCAAAACGACGTTGGTGTCGTTAATCGCTGGTTTATTGCAAGCCGATAGCGGCGAAATTTTAAAATCGGGCAAACAAATTACCGAACCTGCGCCCGATCGTGGTGTGGTTTTTCAGAATTATTCACTCATGCCGTGGCTAACGGTTTATGAAAATGTCGCGTTGGGGGTGGACGAAATTTTCAAACATTGGACGGCTGAACAACGTCATTTTCATACTGAAAAATACGTCAGAATGGTAAATCTTGGCGCGGCGATGCACAAAATACCTGCGGAATTGTCGGGCGGAATGCGTCAACGGGTTAATGTGGCGCGAGCGTTGGCAGCCAATCCAGAAATTTTGTTGTTGGACGAACCGTTAAGCGCGTTGGACGCATTGACGCGCGGCAATATGCAAGACGAAATTCTGCAAATTTGGTCACAAGAAAAAAAGACCGTCATTTTGATTACCAACGACGTGGACGAAGGGATTTATATGGCGGACAGAGTAATTCCGTTGACGCTTGCGCCGAACGCTACGTTTGGCAAAAATTTTGTGGTCAATCTTCCACGCCCGCGCAATCGCACCGAATTAAATCACAACGAAAATTTCAAACAGTTACGCGGCGAAATTACTCGTTATTTGATGGCGATGGGCGTTGAAAAAAATAAAAACAGCCACGCATTTGTGACGTTACCTAAAGTGCAACCAAACACCAGCGATTATTGGGATACAGATTCTTTGCCACCCAGCATCATTCAAACAAATATTGGCAAACCGCGTTATTTAGACTTCATCAATTTGTCCAAAATTTACCCGACACCCGACGGAAATAGCACAGTCAAGGTCGTTGATGGTTTTGAATTGAAAATGAAAAAAGGCGAATTCGTTTCGATTATCGGGCATTCAGGTTCCGGTAAATCAACGGTGTTATCCATGACAGCGGGTTTAAGTGACATTTCCGAAGGCAGCATTATTTTAGATAATCGTGAAATCTCAGGCGCAGGTCCCGACCGTGGCTTTGTGTTTCAGTCTCCGAGTTTATTCGGTTGGTTGACTGCATTTGAAAATGTAATGCTCGGCGTGGACAAAGTTTATCCGCACGCCAGCGAACCTGAACGCAAAGATAATGTAAAACACTACTTAACGCGCGTTGGTTTGGGCGATTCGTTGGATAAAAAAGCAGGGGAAATGTCGAATGGAAAGCGCCAACGAGTTGGTATAGCGCGTGCGTTTGCATTATCGCCGAAGTTATTATTACTCGACGAACCATTTGGAATGCTCGATTCATTAACACGCCGGGAATTACAAGAAGTGTTAATGGAAGTTTGGGAACGTACGCACGTCACGGCAATTATGGTGACGCACGACGTAGACGAAGCGATTTTATTGGCGGATCGCGTAGTCATGATGACAAATGGACCTAATGCACGAGTCGGAAAAATCGAAACGATTGACCTGCCCCGACCCCGCACACGCCAAAGTTTGCTTGAGCATCCTGATTACTACAAATATCGGGAAAGTTTGCTCACCTTTTTAGCTGAATGCGATAAATTACATTAAACAAAGGATTTTTTATGAAAAACTACACTAATTTTGTGTCACTGACGGTGACACTTTACTCAACTTTATTTTTTGCCACAGCGGCATCGGCTGACTACCACAAAACCATTGAAGATGCGTTGAAATTTGGTGACGGTGGCGCAATTAAATTCGATGCAAATTACCGTTGGGAAAATGTAGATCAAGATGCTGGCGCAAAAATTAAGGGCGTTGAGCCTAAAACAGCCAATGCCAACACTATTCGCACACGCTTTGGCATTCTTTCACCGAAATTTCACGGTCTCCAAGGTTTTGTCGAATACGAAGGCACACAAGCTTTGCAATCGGATTATCACAATAATAGACCTGATGAAGTGTCTGGCTTTTCAAGGGTTGCCGATCCTGCTTATAACGAATTAAACCAGTTGTGGATTAGCTACACCAATTTTGACACGGTAGTTAAAGGTGGTCGCCAACGCATTAAATTCGACGATGACCGTTTTATTGGTAACGTCGGCTGGCGACAAATGGAAATGACCTACGATTCGGTGTTAGTCACCAATACATCGTTGAAAAATTTAACGGTTAACGCAGGTTATATCGGGAACGTTCAAACGATTTTATCGACGACTGAAAACATTGATGCGCCTATTTTGAATGTGAATTATAAACTTGGCGATTACGGTAATTTGATTGGTTACGGTTATTGGTTGGATTTTCGAGATGCAAACAATGCAGGTATTCGTAATAAATCAAACCAAACATTTGGTTTACGTTTAAACGGTGCAACGCCAAAATTTTATGAACACTACAGCCTGCTTTACACGGCGGAATGGAGCATTCAACAAGATTACGGTCATCGTGCGGTTGCTTATGAAGCGAATCGTTATAACGTCATGGGCGGGTTTTCTGCTTATTTCTTAAATTTTCAAGGCGCGATGGAACAGTTGAATGGTAATGCAAATGGTCAATTCAACACGCCACTCGGTACAAATCACGCTTTCCAAGGTTGGGCAGATTTGTTCTTAGTCACACCTAAAGACGGTATTCGTGATGTATTCGGCACCGTTAGCGCGAAAGTGTGGGATGATAGTTTAACGATTTCAACGATTTATCACGACTTTACTGATGATACAGGTCAAAAGCATTACGGTGATGAATGGGATGTTCAAGCTGTGAAAAAGTTTGGCAAACATTATTCTGTGTTGGCGAAATATGCGTATTATAGTGCCGATAACAGTGATGGTTATGCTGGAACACAGGCATTGACTAACACAGATACCCAAAGAATCTGGTTGCAAGGTAATATCAATTTTTAATCGAACAACAATTTTTTATGAACAACGTTATCGTGATTTCAATACCGATGTGCGGTGTAAAACCTTTACACTACGTTTTTGTCGAAACGCATATTTTATTAGTCCATGGTGTTGCGGATTGGATGTAATCCATTTATTTTTTGAAAGCTTTATGTAATGCGACACTTCATATTTATTTTGAGTAAATTATGCCCAAATCGAACAATAAAACGGAATCAAATTTACAAACGCCACCCCCGCCAGTTAGCAAGAGGGAAGCCTTTTTATTTTGGTTAAAAATTGGTTTTGTGAGTTTCGGAGGGCCTGCGGGACAAATCGCCATCATGCACCAAGAATTAGTTGAAAAACGTCGGTGGATTTCAGAGAAACGATTTTTACACGCTCTTAATTATTGTATGTTATTGCCAGGTCCCGAGGCGCAACAATTAGCAACGTATTTAGGTTGGTTAATGCACCGAACATCAGGCGGCATAATTGCTGGCGGGTTATTCGTTTTACCATCGTTATTTTTACTGATGGCATTAAGTTGGATTTATGTGCAATTTGGACAATTGCCAGAAGTCGCGGCATTGCTTTACGGAATTAAACCAGCCGTCACGGCGGTTGTATTATTTGCCGCATATCGAATTGGCTCACGGGCTTTAAAGAATTGGTTGTTATGGCTATTTGCGGCGGTTTCTTTTGTCACAATTTTTGCTTTTCACGCACCATTTCCAATGATTATTTTAAGTGCGGCATTGCTTGGCGCAATCGGCGGTAAATTTGCACCACAGTATTTTTCAGTCGGCGGCGCACACGGCTCAACAAAACAAAGTTACGGTGCAGCGTTAATCGATGACAACACACCCATTCCCGAACACGCAAAGTTCAAGTGGTCATGGTTGATTAAAATTGTGATTACCGGCGTTTTATTGTGGGGTGGCGCGATTGGTCTTCTATGTTCGCAATACGGTTGGAATGGCGCGTTAACACAAATGGCGTGGTTTTTCAGCAAAGCAGCATTGCTGACATTTGGCGGAGCTTATGCGGTTTTGCCGTATGTTTATCAAGGCGCGGTTGAACATTATCACTGGTTAAACGCCATGCAAATGATGGATGGGTTGGCATTAGGTGAAACAACACCAGGACCTTTAATTATGATTGTAACATTTGTCGGATTTTTGGGCGGTTGGAATTCACCATCCATTGATTCAGAAAGCGCGTTAATGATGGGCATAATCGCCGCCACTGTCGTGACATATTTTACTTTTTTGCCAAGTTTTTTGTTTATTTTGGCAGGCGCACCATTGATTGAATCAACACATGACAATTTGAAATTTACTGCCCCATTGTCAGCAATTACAGCGGCAGTTGTCGGCGTGATTTTGAATTTAGCCGTTTTTTTCGCTCAACATTTATTTTTACCGCAAGGTTTTGACGGACAAATCGACATAATAGCAGCAGGAATTTCAGCAGGTGCATTGCTGTCATTAGTACGCTATAAAGTCGGCATTATTCCAGTGATTACAGTTTGTGGCGTGATTGGTGTATTACTATTTTTCTTTAAACTATAGAACGTAAATAATGACAAAAACGATTCAAACGACTTGCCCATATTGCGGTGTAGGCTGTGGCATTAGCGCGAAAGTTGACAATAAAAATCGCCATATCAAAATCAACGGCGACGATTTACATCCTGCGAATTTTGGGCGGTTGTGTTCAAAAGGTTCTGCGCTCGGTGAAACGATTGAACTCAAAGGGCGATTATTGCAGCCGAACGTTTATGGACGTGAAACCTCGTGGACGGAAGCGTTAGATTTGGTCGCTGATTCGTTCAAAAGCGTGATTGAAAAATACGGCGCAAATGCGGTGGCAATTTACGGTTCTGGGCAATTGTTGACCGAAGATTATTATGTCGCCAATAAATTGATGAAAGGCTTTATCGGCAGCGGCAACATGGATACGAACAGCCGTTTGTGTATGTCGTCATCCGTGGCGGGACACAAACGCGCGTTTGGTGGCGACGTGGTACCGAATTGTTACGCAGATTTTGAACACGCAGATTTGATTTTGCTGATTGGTTCAAATACCGCCTGGTGTCACCCCGTGAGTTTTCAACGCATTCGTGCCGCGAAAGAAGCGAATCCGAATCTAAAAGTAGTCGTGATTGATCCGCGCAAAACCGCGAGTTGTGATATTGCCGATTTGCATTTGCCGTTGGCGAATGGCGCGGACGCGATTTTGTTCAACGGTTTATTTCAATTTTTGTACGCGCAAAATAAGTTAGATTTGGATTTTGTTCAAAATCACACCGAAGGATTTGAAGCCGTTTTAGCGGGTTTGAAACTCAATAATGTCAGCGTTGAAAATGTCGCCAATCGTTGTAATTTAAAAATTGGAGACGTTAAAAATTTCTACGAATGGTTTGCAAATACCGAAAAATCGTTAAGTTTGTGGAGCCAAGGCATCAATCAATCGGAATCTGGCACGGACAAAGTCAACGCCATTTTGAATTGTCATCTCGCCACGGGACGCATTGGCAAAGTGGGAAGCGGCGCGTTTTCATTGACGGGACAACCGAACGCAATGGGCGGACGCGAAGTCGGCGGACTCGCGCACCAACTCGCCGCGCATACCGATTTTTCAAATCCTGATGAAATTGATTTGGTTTCACGTTTTTGGAATGCGCCTAATATCGCGCAAAAAGGCGGTTTGCCTGCGATTGATTTATTCGATGCAATTTATGACGGCAAAATCAAAGCGGTTTGGATTATGGGAACGAATCCCGTGGTCAGTTTGCCAAATGCCGACAAAGTCAAAGAAGCGTTGAAACGGTGTGAATTTGTCGTCGTGTCAGATTGCATCGCGCAAACTGACACCACCGCGTTTGCACATGTTTTATTATCCGCGCAAGGTTGGAGCGAAAAAGACGGCACAGTCACCAATTCCGAACGGCGCATTTCACGGCAACGCGCGTTACTTCCACCGGCTGGCAGCGCAAAACCTGATTGGTGGATTGTCACGCAAGTGGCGCGACGATTAGGTTTTGAGCAAGCATTTCATTATCAAAGTCCCGTTGAAATTTTCCGTGAACACGCCGCGTTATCGGGTTTTGAAAATAACGGTGAACGCGCGTTTAACATTTCGGCGTTGGCGAATATCAGCGCAGAAGATTACGATAATTTCCAACCGACGCAATGGGGAATTACGCCCGATTCACCGAACGGCACGGCGCGTTTTTTTGCTGACGGGAAATTTTTTACAAAGTCGGGAAAAGCACAGTTAATTCCGATTGCGCCACGTTCACCAGTGAATTCGCCAGACAAAAAATATCCGTTGATTTTGAACACCGGACGAATCCGCGATCAATGGCACACCATGACGCGCACCGCGATTGCTGGAAAATTGAATCAGCATAAGCCCGAACCCTTTGTCGAAATTCATCCCGAAGACGCACAACGTTTTGAACTAAAAACAAATCAGCTCGCAAAAATCGAAAGTCGTTGGGGTTCAATGTTGGCAAGAGTTCAAATCACCGACGCGCAACGCGAAGGTGAAATTTTCGTGCCGATGCACTGGACGGCGCAACAATCGAGTTCTGGGCGAATGGGCGCGTTGGTAAATCCTGTTTTTGACCCGATTTCAAAACAACCCGAAAGCAAACACACGCCCATTAACATTTCAGTTTATCAACCCGCGTGGCAAGGTTTTGTGTTGTCGCGGCGTGAATTGAAAATCACCGAACCCGAATACTGGGTGAAAAATAAAGGTGACGAATTTTATCGTTACGAATTAGCGGGAAATAAATCACCCGAAAATTGGGCAAATTGGGCGCGAAATACGTTGTGCGCCAATGAAAGTATCACGCCACAATGGCAAGAATATGCCGATTTAACACGCGGCAATTATCGTTCGGCGCGGTTTGTCGATGGACGTTTGGAAAGCCTATTTTTCGTTACGAAAACTGACGAATTGCCGTCGCGCAATTGGCTGATGAGTTTGTTCGTGCAAACTGAATTGTCGAAAGTTGAGCGGCTCGCGTTATTAACGGGCGAACCCCCAAAAGGCGTGGAAGATGTCGGAACAATTGTGTGTGCGTGTTTCAATGTCGGCGAAAAAACAATTCAACAAGCGATTAAAAAACACGGTTTAAAAACCCATCAAGAAGTCGGAAACTGCTTGAAAGCAGGAACAAATTGCGGCTCGTGTGTGCCAGAAATTAAAGCGTTGCTTTGAAAATTCGGGGCAAATTATCGCCCCTTCTTCTTCTTCTTCTTCTTCTTCTTGTTATTTTTATAGTCAATAAATAGTGTTACTGTTAGACAGAGAATTTTAACACTATTACTATTTAGTACGCCTGCTTTATCGATTCACAGGAAAACATGACTAAAAATCAAAAGTTAACGACCGTTCAAATGGTGGCTACAAAAAAATTACAACTGATTTGGAACGCCAAAAGGAAAGAATTGGGATTAACGCAAGAAAAGGTTGCAATGTTATGCCAATGGAACACTCAATCCGCTTTTAGTGCATATTTGCTGGGACGTGTATCATTGAATACTGAAGCTGTTTTACGTTTGTCGAAAATATTGGAAGTTCATCCTACTGAAATCATGCCAGAATTATCGAGGTTGTTACCATCAAGCGACCTTGAAATAGCTATACAACAAGAAAAAGTCCCTCATAAAGAAAAAAATATGGAAGATTTAGATTTTAATAATATTAGAAAAGAACTTGCTTCCGAGCTAGTGATAGATTACGAAGAAATTGCCTCTCAACATACAGAAAAAAATAAACGCTCTACTGAACTGGTGCTTGCAAATGCAGAATTAGCGTTCCAAAGCATCGAAAAACAAAAACGCGCTGACGAACTCGACATTGCCAACGAAGAATTAAATTTTTAAAACAGTGAAAAACAAAAACGCGCTGACGAACTTGTCATTGCGAACAAAGAATTAACTTTCCAAAACAGTGAAAAAGAAAAGCGTGCTGACGAACTTGTCATTGCGAACAAAGAATTAGCGTTTCAAAACAGTTAAAAAGAAAAGCGTGCTGACGAACTTGTCATTGCGAACAAAGAATTAGCGTTTCAAAACAGTGAAAAACAAAAACGCGCTGACGAACTTGTCATTGCGAACAAAGAATTAGCGTTTCAAAACAGTGAAAAACAAAAACGCGCTGACGAACTTGCCATTGCGAACAAAGAATTAGCGTTTCAAAACAGCGAAAAAGAAAAACGTGCTAATGAACTTGAGATCACACATAAGAGAAGTGAAAAGCTTAATTCTTCAGTCAATCACTTGCAAAAAGTAGAAAGTATTGGACGATTAACTGCTGGTATTT
>BJHG01000035.1 GCA_014191975.1 Methylococcaceae bacterium
GTCTCATCCGATACTTGTTCTAATTCAGCCATCCCTTTGCGTATCGTTTTTGGATCAATATCAAAGAGCCTTGAAATATAATCAGTCCCTCCATGATTTAATTTCTCCGCTTCAATGGCGGCATATCGGCGTTTATCCTTTTCCGATAACGTGACAAAGAGACGTTGCATTTTTACTTCGATGTGCTTTTCATAACTGATCATTTGATAATTTGCCATGAGAAAAATTTAGGGGCTTATTATCTCATTTCAACTCATTAAATCGGGATATTATTTTTGACTGTATCCTAAGCTTTGTTTATTTCTGCAAAACGTCACACCTTTTTTATGTAAAAGTGGATGTCGGTCATTTTTCGCACCGACTACCTCACTTAAAATCCGTTGCAGAAAATCCTGCGACGGCATTTTTAAACCCAAAACCTCAAACCATTGCCGCAAAATCAAGCGTTGTTCCGTTTGCGAATACGTTAATAATTGTGGGATATTGAGCGTTTTATTATCAAAATTAAAAACAGTTTCAAATTCAATTTGAGCGATTTTTGAAAGCAGTGTTTCTGCTTCAGCACAATGCGTTGCGGTTCGTGCTACCGTTTTATCAAGCGATTGCCAGCGTTTTTTTAAGTGCGGAATTATTTCTTGGCGCAAAAAGTTTCGGTCATAAATCAAACTTCGATTACTCGGATCTTCAATCCAAACAAGTTCATTTTCCACCGCGTAAGTGTCAATTTCCGCCTTACTGAGATTTAAGAGTGGACGACATAACCACCCTGCCCCAAAAAACATTTTTTCAGGTATTCCCGCTAGTCCTTTTAAGCCACTGCCACGAAAAAGCTGTAACAACACTGTTTCGAGTTGGTCTTCACGATGCTGAGCAATCAGTAATACATCATTTTGATGAAGTAGATTTTTAAATGCGCTGTAACGCGCATTTCTAGCTGATTCTTCAGGGCTTTCACCATTAGTTTTCTTTGCATCCACACGAATTTCCAAAAATGAAATACCTTTTTTTTCAGCGATTTTTCGGCAATGACTCGCCCAATCATCAGCTTCTTTTTGTAATCCGTGATGAATATAAACAGCCGTAATTTTCAACTTTAATTCGGGTAAAGATGCACAAGAATCGAGTAAAACATGGGAATCCACGCCACCACTGTAACCAATATAAATGTGATTCAGCTCTGAAAAAACAGCTAACGCCGCTATAATTTCGTCTTGAATCTTTAACCTTGAACTTTTCATTGTGCTTAACCTTGAGATTTATGCAATGCGACCTGATAATAACCTTTTTCAACACCGTAGAAAAAGGAAGATGTTATGCGAAATAAAATCCGTGTGTGGATTTTTAGTTTATTTTTGTTAAATTTATTTAGTTCGTTAGCACAAGCACAATTACCTGACTTTGTGGATATGGTAAAAAACAACGGTAGTGCGGTAGTCAATATCAGCACCACTCAAAAAATTGCTGCAGGAGAAGAAAATGGTGGTGCAGAAATCCAACAAATGCCTGAAGGCTCAATGCCACCGGAGTTAGAAGAGCTATTTCGTCGTTTTAATGAGCAGCAGCAAGGAGGTGGAGGCTCTGCACCAAAAGAAGCGCGTTCATTGGGATCAGGTTTTATTATTTCTGCCGATGGTTATGTTTTAACGAATAATCATGTTGTCAAAGGTGCTTCTGAAATTATGGTGAAATTGAATGACCGACGTGAATTAGTAGCAAAGTTAATTGGCTCTGATGCTAGAACGGACGTGGCATTGTTGAAAATTGAAGCACGTGATTTGCCTGTTGTAACTATTGGCGCACCGGATAAATTACAAGTGGGTGAATGGGTTTTGGCGATTGGTTCACCGTTTGGTTTTGAGCAATCCGTAACGGCAGGTATCGTCAGTGCAAAAGGACGCAGTCTGCCAGGTGGAAATTATGTGCCGTTTATTCAAACCGACGTGGCGATAAACCCAGGTAATTCAGGTGGTCCATTGTTTAATATGGAGGGTAAAGTCGTTGGTATAAATTCACAAATTTATAGCCGAACGGGCGGATCAATGGGCTTGTCGTTTGCGATTCCAATGGATGTTGTCATGAACATTGTTGAACAAATTAAAGTAAAAGGCAAAGCTTCGCACGGTTGGCTTGGGGTACAGATTCAAGATGTGACCCGTGAGCTTGCCGAATCATTTGGCATGAAAAAACCACAAGGTGCATTAGTCGCAAAAGTGATTTCAAACGGTCCGGCTGAAATAGCGGGCGTGCAAATTGGTGACATAATTACCGAGTTTAATGGGCAGCTTATTGATCATTCAGCCGATTTGCCGCCGATGGTAGGAATTACGCCGATTAACAATGACGCGACGTTAAAAATTATTCGCCAAGGCGAAAATCGTACACTGCATTTTAATGTCGGTTTATTGCCAGAAGAAGATTCACAAATTGCTTCAACAAAAAGCTTGAATAAATCACTTGAAAATCAATTGGGAATAACCGTTTCTGAATTAACAAGTGAACAACGTCAGTTATCACAAATTCCAAAAAATGGCGTATTAGTTCAAGAAGTTGCGAAAGGTGTATCCCGTGAAGCGGGGCTTCAGCGTGGTGATGTGATTTTACGAATTCAAAACACCATCGTGCGTGACTTGCATGATTTTGATAAAATTGTGAAAAAATTACCAATGGGCATTTCGATTGCAATTTTGATTCAACGTCAGGGAAATCCAGTGTTCTTGGCTTTGAAGTTAAAATAAGTCCATCAAATTTGGGCAGGTGTTCATTGAATATACTGCCCTATGTTTTAACCTAAACAATCAAAGTCATGCGAACATTTTTAGCTTTATTTTTAGCCACAATTATCACGCCATCCATTTTGGCGGCAACAAAATCAAAACAAAATCTATCAACGGTCATTTCAACTAGTCAAACAATCGACATCGCTTATTTAAATCAAAAACAATTACCACCGACAGAAACCTTATCAAATCTCGATTTATTTGTGACAAATAAAGGTCTTGAAGGTGCAGAATTAGCAATTAGTGACAACAACACAACGGGCGAATTTACGCATCAAAAATTTATCTTACACAAATTTAACGTAGCGCCAGACGACAGTCCGTTAGAATCTTTCAAACAAAACATTTTTGGAAAATTTCATTACGTCATTACAAATTTAAATGCTACAAATACGTTAGCAATTTCAGATTTAACCAGAAATTTTGACACAGTTATTTTTGATTCGGGAACTGTTGACGATTCACTGCGTAATGAAAATTGTCGCGGAAATACGTTGCACTTGTTGCCAAGTCGAGCAATGAAAGCCGATGCGCTAGCCCAATACATGATGAAAAAACGTTGGTCAAAATGGTTTTTAGTTATCGGAAATACGGCAGAGGATGAATTATTTGCCAAAGCCTTAAAACGCTCTGCAAAAAGATTCGGCATGAAAATCGTTACTGAAAAAAAATGGGAACACACATTTGATGCGCGTAAAAATGCACAATCAGACGTGTCTGTTTTTACACAAAGCGATGATTACGATGTTTTAGTTGTTGCGGATGAACAAGGTTTATTTGGCGAATATTTAGCCTATCGAACTTGGCTTTCACGCCCAATTATCGGCACACAAGGTTTAATTGCAACGGCGTGGCATTCAACGCATGATTTATGGGGTGCAGCGCAAATTCAACATCGTTTCAAAGATTTGGCGAAACGTAACATGGAAGAACCCGATTACAGTGCATATTTAGCTGTTCGCGCGATTGGAGAAGCAGCAACACGAACAAAATCAGCCGATTTCAAAACGATACGCGATTATGTGAAAAGCCCACAATTTGCCTTATCAGGTTATAAAGGTAATTCACTTTCTTTTCGTGCATGGGACGGGCAATTGCGCCAAGCTGTTTTACTTGCCGCGCCACGTTCATTAGTTGCCGTCGCGCCAATCGAAGGTTTTTTACACCCCAAAACGGAATTAGACACGCTCGGTTTTGACGAAAGTGAATCGACTTGTCATTTCAACAAGTAGTTCAATTCGATAATCGCTATAATGCTTACTAGTTATAATCTATTTCAATTTAAACATTCAAACAAAAATAAAAATATGAAAGCAACAAATATCAATTTTATTGGAAATCGAAAATACGCCCTGATTTTTTCTGGCTTACTTTCACTCATTTCAGTTATTTCACTTGCCACACAAGGTTTGCACATGGGTATCGATTTCACAGGTGGAACCCTGATTGAAATTGGTTATCAACAACCAGCTGACTTAAATGGGTTACGTCAAAAGCTCGATGCTGAAGGCTTTGAAAGTGCAACGGTACAGAACTTCGGTACCGCGAAAGACGTTTTAATTCGCCTGAAACTTCAAGAAGGTGTAAGCAGTGCGGATTTAAGTACACAAGTTTTAGAAACAATTAACAAAGACGTTGCCCACCCTGCAAGTTTACGCCGTGTTGAATTTGTCGGACCTCAAGTAGGTGACGATTTAGCCGAAGATGGCTTTTTAGCGTTACTGTACTCGTCATTAGCAATTTTAGCGTATATTGCGTGGCGATTTGAATGGAAATTCTCACTTGGCGCAATTATCGCGACTTTTCACGATGTCATTGTGACCCTGGGATTATTTTCGATTTTGGGCTTAGAATTTGATTTAACGGTTTTGGCAGCAGTTTTAGCGTTAATAGGCTACTCGCTCAACGATACGATTGTGGTTTATGATCGAATTCGTGAAAATTTCCGCGCTTTCCGTGACAAATCGACCGAAGAAATCATGAATATTTCTGTCAATGTCACGTTAAGTCGAACTATTATGACTTCATTGACCGTTTTACTTGTATTGGTATCGCTATTTTTCTTAGGTGGCGAAACGATTCATAACTTTGCCCTAGTGCTTTTATTTGGTGTATTTTTTGGAACATACTCGTCAATTTTTATTGCTAGCCCAGCTGCATTAATGTTGGGAATTAGTCCCGCAGATTTGATGATACCCGTTAAAGATAACTCAGATATTGCCCATTTGCCTTAAATAACGGGCATTTAATTTATGACTGATTTCAATGAAACCTACGACGCAGATGACGTTAAGCTCAATAAAAAATCTGAATTGTCGTTAATTTGGTTTTTGCCTTTGATTGCAATTTTGGTAAGCGGTTGGCTTATTTACAAATCATTCTCCGAAAAAGGTGAAGTCATCACGATTAGCTTTCCTACCGCAGAAGGGTTAGATGTTGATAAAACAAAAATCAAATACTTAGACGTTGAAATCGGGAAAGTCACTACAATAAATATCAATAATAACTTGAAAACTATTGTCGTCACCGCACAAATGAACAACAGTTCGAGTGATTATTTAAAAGACAATACGCAATTTTGGGTGGTGCGCCCACAAGTTGGTTTAGGTGGGATTTCTGGTTTAGGGACATTACTTTCCGGTGCGTATATTGAACTTAAACCAGGTTTTGGTGAACATAAACATGATTTTACTGGTTTAAGTAATCCACCACCGTTAAAAGCAAATGCCGAAGGAAAAGAATTTATTTTAGAGACCAATAATCTGGGGTCAATGAAAACGGGAACCCCAATTAACTTTCATGGAATTTCAGTCGGGCAAGTTTTATCACACGAGCTTTCAGCGGCAGCAGATGCAATTAGGTTAACGATTTTTATTAGTAAACCGTATGATCAATTTATTCGTAAGAATACCCGTTTTTGGATTGATAGTGGTGTCGATTTGTCTGCGAGTGCAGACGGTTTTAAGGTTCGCACAGGACCTTTAATTTCATTATTAAGTGGTGGCATTGCCTTTCGAGCATCCGCCGAAGATGGAATTGAAGCGATTCAACCAGAAAATACACTTTATCCGCTTTTTGATACTTATGAAGCATCAACTCAAATTTCTTACACAAACACGTTAAATTATGTGATGTATTTTAATGGTTCCGTTAGAGGATTAACCGAAGGTGCGCCTGTTCAATTACGCGGTTATCCCGTTGGAAAAGTGTTAAATGTGAGTTTGGAATTGGATGAAAAAACCACTGAAATTCGGATTCCAGTCATAGTAGAATTACAACCTGAGCGGATTAAAGATGTAAATCCCGATATAAAAATTTTGCCGCAAGAAATAATTTCACAATTGATTGAAAAGGGCTTACGTGCTCAATTACAAACGGGAAGTTTATTGACAGGGCAACTACTTGTTGATTTAGATTTTCATCCTAAAAGTAAAATCACATTGAATTCGTCACACAGTTTTTATCCCGAATTTCCAACAACTGCTAGTTCGCTTGATCAATTCACGCATTCGGCAAATATCATCATGGATAAAATTGCGAAATTACCACTTGAAAATTTGACCGTTGAAATTAACAAAACATTACAAGGTTTACAAGGAACAACGGCAGCGGCAACAAATACACTAAATAGCGTTAAAGGCACGATGGGAACGGCGGATAAAACATTAAATACTGCGCAAAAAGCGTTGAGTAATTTTGAAGCAGGCGCAACAACGCATTATCAGCTCGAACAATTACTGCAAGAGTTGACGCAAGCGGCAGGGTCAGTAAAACAATTGACGGATTATTTAGCACAACATCCTGAATCTGTGGTTCGCGGTAAAAGCGAAGAAGGTGAAAAATGAAAAAATTCGTTTTAATTAGTTTGTTGGTTTTACAAGGTTGCGCGAGCGTCCAACAAACCAAGTTTTACAGTTTAGATACGCAAATCCCATCAACCTCCTCTCAAGAACAAGAAAATGGGTTTTTAACGGATAAAAAACCATTGATTGGTGTTGCACAAATCAGTTTACCAAGTGAATTAGAGCGCAAACAAATTGTGACTCGTGAGATAAGTGGCACATTGAATTTTGCAGAACAACATCAGTGGGCAGGGTTATTAAAACAAAATATGACCGAAGTATTGGCAAAAAATTTGGCAATGCAACAACCTGAATTCTGGTTTAAAGCTTATCCGTGGAGTTTGTTAGGAATAGTCGATTATCGTTTAGTAATTGACGTAACACGATTAGAAATTGTACGGGGAAAATCAATTTCATTTTCGTTTGATTGGACAATTTTGAATGAAAAAACACACATGATTTTACAGCATAGTTCAATTGATTTGAGTCAACCGTTAGCAGATGAAAATTACGCAACAGTGGTAGTGGGTTTAAATCAATTACTGGTTAAAATGACGCAGAAACTGGCGATAAAACTTTGATATATTCACCACGTGCTTCACGATTTGAACCGACGACAATGCGTTGATTTCCAAATTCATCTTGTTCAAGTTGCCCCGAAATTTCAATGGTTTCACCATTTTCAGCTTGCCCAACATACGTCGCGGTAAAACACACCACACTTTGAATCGTTGGATGTGAGAGTTTGAATTCCGAGGGATAACAAAAAGCGCGTGAATCGTCGGTAACTTTTGTTTGAATTATCATTTTTTCGAGTTTTTGATAAATAACGACGGGCTTTTCACGCCCCCACTTATCCATTTCAACCAAACTCAAATCAAATTTTCGTCCGTTGATTAAGCCTTTGTTGGATTTGCGACGTTCATGCCAAACGTAATCTTCAAAACTCAACTCACAATCACGTCGATCATAACTTTCGCGCCAATCTTGTGGGCTTAATGGTTTTAATTTTCCTTTTGCAATTAGTTGTAAAACCGCTAATTGACACTGATGAAATGTAGTGATGTTGTCACAAACCAAATCAATATCGGATGATGATTTTTGTTGTTTTATTAACAACGAACCTGTTACGCCAAAATGATTTAAATCAATTCCTGTCTGTTCAAATAATCGGCACAAATTCACACAATCATTTTCAATTTCATCCTTCGGCGACTTTGCTAACATCTGAGTTAAACGATTTTTTGGGCGATGATGCGTGATAATTTTTTGGATTGAAACGGCGTGTAAAAACGCATCACATTCGGAGGAATGAAAACAATAATCGGGATGGTTTTTAGCAAGTAAATCGTTCGCTTCGTCGGTTTGGACTTTTCGCCATTGCCCATTTTTATGACGAACATAGCGTAAAAAACAACGCACTTTTCCAGATTCCAATCCTTCAGTAACTACCGCAAAAAGCAAACCTTCAGCGGTTTCAATAAAACTTTTCGGTAAAAAACTCATAACCGACACAACGGTTTTAATGCTTCAGGCTTTTCTCGCGTAGCGAGTTTTGCACGAACATTGTTTTCGCTAAAAGTTTTAAATAATTCTTTACCTTGCCAAATGTCAGGGTTTTTAGCGTAAAGCGTGGCGTTGAGTTTCAAAATTTGGTCGCGTAACTGTGCCTCACAATGTGGCGCGATGGCTCCCAAACTGGTTACATTAAATTGCGATTTCCCCCATTCTAGCAAGGCGGTTTTTGCTAATTCGGAATTATCCGCCATGCACGCATTTTTCAATTTTTTGACGCTAGATTTTAATGAGATTTCAGCTGGACTTTCTAACGTTTCAGAAACATTTTTTGCAGCAGCCTTCGATTTTAAAAACCAAAATCCTAACGTTATTAACCAGCCAATGGTTGAAAAAATAGCGACAAATTGCCACAAAAAATCTCTTTTCTCTGTTTCAAAAATGGGGGTAACTTCCCCAGTCGCAGTATTGTTTGATTCTGTTTGCGGCGAGATTGATTCTACAGTTTGAACATTTTCAGTAGCAATAACCGTCAAATTTATTTCGGGTAAAATCGCTTTTTCAATTTTTTGTGATTGTGTGTTGAACCACAAAATTTGAATCGCGGGCAACGTATAATTGCCAGATTTTGTGGGAATAAACGCAATTTTTTCTTCCCGACTTGCCGTAATTCCAACAAGTGTTTTCTCTTCGTGCAAAACAGGCTGATCGTTGTAGGATTTCAGTTGCGGGTCAATTTTTGCAGGTGTTGTGTTTGGAATTTGTCCAACCGTCGAACCATGCGCTACTAATTTCACCGTACGTGTCAACAGCTCGCCGACTTTCATTTGCGTTGTATCGCCCGACCACGTTTGAGTTAATTCAATTTGTTCAGCGGCCAGCCAATGCAAATCCGTAAACGTCGCGGGAATCGGTTGCACATTGAGCGTCACCGCATTCGATTTCACGATACGCCGTTGTGTTGTTTGGGAATTAAAAAAGGAATTGTTTTGTCGTCCACGCGCCACAATGTCAGCGGTTAAAACCAGCGGCTTGATTGTAATCGTGCCACTTTTTTGTGGAAAAATAGCGTACTTCCGCTCAATCACAACATAAGTTACGCCACTCAATTGTGTGGTGTAATTCGCGTCATCCGCCAATTTTTCAATCACTGCGTCGTTTAATTCGGGTTCGCTCAAATTCGCTTTCGCTAAATCCACGCGCCGATACAATTTCACCGTGTACAAAACTTGCGATTGAATAAATGGTTTTGCAGTGTTTGTTGTGACTTCCAAATACAAATCATCGTCATCATGTGCCGCGTTTTTATTCGCCGTAGAACTAGGCGAAACCAAAATTTTCAACGCAGGACTCGAATCGGTGCCGAACTTAATCACGGGAATAATTAAATTGCCAGAATCGTTTGCCATCACCGTGACAATCCATTGAATAATGCGATTCGATTTGCCATTCACAAATTCAAAACGGCTGTTTTCGCTTTGATTTTGAATCGTAAAATCCTGTTCAAGTGGACTAAAATCAGGATCTGCATTGGGCGATTCCGAAGCGGTAAAAATAATTTGAAAAGATTCGTCAACACTGACAGGACTTCTATCAAGTGAAACCGTGATGTCAGTGGCGAAAACGTGGCTTGAAAAACCCGCTAACCAAAGCGATAAAAATAGAAGAAAGGTAGGCATTTGATAAATGAATGAAATGTAACTAGAGGAAATCGCGAATTAACACTTCAGCAATTTGAATACTGTTCAACGCCGCACCTTTACGAATGTTGTCAGAAACCACCCACAAATCAATGCCGCGTGGGTGCGAAATATCTTCACGAATACGGCTGACAAATGTGGCATCTTGTCCCGTTGAATGTGTTACAGCTGTTGCATAACCACCATTTACACGCTCATCAACAACGGTTATTCCTGGTGCATTTTCGAGCAATTTTCGCACTTCGTCAGCCGTGATTTTGTCGCGTGTTTCAATGTGAACCGCTTCCGAATGACCGTAAAAAACAGGCACGCGAACTGCCGTCGCATTAACTAAAATGTTTTTGTCGTTCATAATTTTTTGCGTTTCCCACACCATTTTCATTTCTTCTTTGGTGTAGCCATTGTCCATAAATACGTCGATTTGCGGCAACACGTTAAACGCAATTTGATGGGGATAAACGCTTGCTTCGACTTTCTTCAAATTAAAAATGCCAGCGGTTTGCTGACCTAATTCTTCAATCGCTTCTTTGCCCGTGCCAGAAACTGCTTGATATGTCGCCACGTTAATTCGCGTAATGCCCACTGCATCATGAATCGGTTTGAGCGCGACTAGCATTTGAATCGTCGAACAATTTGGATTCGCAATAATGCCGTGATTTTTATAATCCGCAATCGCTTCAGGATTCACTTCAGGAACGATGAGCGGAATGTCATCGACGTAGCGAAATTGCGAGGTGTTATCAATCACGACGCAACCTGCGGCAGCAGCAATTGGCGCGTAAATCTCTGAAACTGACGCACCTGGTGAAAACAAACCGATTTGCACTTTTGAAAAATCGAACTTTGCCAAATCTTGCACAACCAAAGTGCCACCATTGAATTCAACACGTTTGCCAGCCGAATTCGCACTCGCCAAAGCATAGACTTCGCCGACTGGGAAATTGCGTTCAGCTAAAATTTCCAGCATCGTTTCACCGACTGCGCCCGTTGCACCAACAACGGCGACGTTATACGTTTTACTCATGATTAAATTCCTTTTTTCAACGCATTTACCACCGCGTCGCCCATTTCTGAACAACTCACTTTTATCATCCCTTCCGAATAAATATCGCCCGTGCGAACGTTAGAATCGAGCGCGTCATTCACGGCTTTTTCGATACGTTTCGCGGCTTCTTCGTTGTTGAAGGTGTAACGCAACATCATCGCAACCGACAAAATGGTGGCGAGTGGATTCGCAATATTTTTGCCCGCAATATCAGGCGCCGAACCATGACTCGGTTCATACATTCCTTTGCCATTCGCATCGAGGGAAGCCGATGGCAACATGCCAATTGAACCCGTCAACATCGACGCGCAATCTGACAACACGTCGCCAAATAAATTACTCGTCACCATTACGTCGAATTGTTTTGGCGCACGAACAAGTTGCATCGCAGCGTTATCAACGTACATGTGTGAAAGTTCAACGTCAGGATATTCTTTGCCCACTTCGGTCATGATTTCACGCCAGAATTCGGTGCATTCCAACACGTTCGCTTTATCGACGGAACATAATTTTTTGTTCCGTTTTTGAGCAATTTTGAACGCAGAATGTCCAATGCGACGAATTTCAGATTCGGTATAAGTTGCGGTGTTGAAACCTTGGCGTTCGCCGTTTTCTAAAATGCGAATGCCGCGCGGCTGACCGAAATAAATGCCGCCCGTTAATTCACGCACAATCATTAAATCCAAACCTGAAACGATTTCAGGTTTTAAGGTCGAAGCTGCCGCGAGTTGTGGATATAAAATGGCAGGGCGTAAATTTGAAAATAAACCCAACGTTGAACGCAAACCGAGCAAACCTTTTTCGGGACGCACAGAAATATCGAGCGATTCCCATTTATAGCCACCGACTGCACCCAATAAAATCGCGTCGGCAGGTGTTACTAAATCAATCGTTTCTTGTGGAAACGGTGTGCCGTAAACGTCATACGCCGCGCCACCGATTAAACCGTGTTCAAACTCAAAACCTAACGCCATATCAGCGTTGAGAAAATCTAAAACTTTTAACGCTTCGGCAACGATTTCTGTGCCGATTCCGTCACCAGGTAAAACTGCAATTTTTTTTGTCATGTAATTAAAACCTTTTTCTTGATTTTTAAATTGAAACTTCTCGAAACAACCAAGGCGCACGTTTAGCGCGTTCGGTTTCGTAAGCGTGAATTTTATCGGCGTGCTGCAACGTCAAACCAATATCATCCAAACCGTTCAGCAAACGGAATTTACGATTTTCATCAACATCGAACGCAATCGTTTTGCCGTTTGGCGTGGTAATCGTTTGCGTGGCTAAATCAATCGTTAATGAATAATCGTCGGTCAATTCTTTGAACAAACCGCCAACGATTTCAGCGTCTAAGGCAATCGGCAACAAGCCATTTTTGAAACAGTTATTGTAAAAAATATCGGCAAAACTCGGTGCGATAATCGCGCGAAAACCGTAATCTTCCAACGCCCACGGCGCGTGTTCGCGTGATGAACCACAACCGAAATTTTCGCGGGTCAGCAAAATTTGTGCGCTTTTGTATTCTGGTTTGTTTAGTACGAAATCGTTGTTAATCGGGCGATTCGTGCAATCCATATCGGGCTGCCCTTGGTCTAAATATCGCCATTCGTCAAACAAATACACGCCAAAACCGGTGCGGTAAATCGATTTCAAAAATTGTTTTGGAATAATCGCATCAGTATCAACATTGGCGCGGTCGAGTGGCGCGACGATTGACGTTAAAGTGGTAAATGCTCGCATTTTATTCCCCCGCCCATGAACTGACATCAACAAAATGCCCAGCAATTCCAGCGGCTGCCGCCATTGCGGGACTGACTAAATGCGTGCGTCCGCCGTAGCCTTGTCGTCCTTCAAAATTGCGATTCGATGTTGACGCGCAACGCTCGCCTTCTTCTAAACGGTCGGCATTCATCGCCAAACACATTGAACAACCTGCGTCGCGCCATTCAAAACCTGCATCGATAAAAATTTTGTCCAGCCCTTCGCTTTCGGCTTGTTGTTTGATTAAACCCGAACCTGGAACGATTAACGCTAATTTTACATTTGGCGCGACTTTTTTACCTTCAACAACTACCGCCGCCGCGCGTAAATCTTCAATGCGCGAATTTGTGCAAGAACCAATAAAGACTTTGTCGATTTGAATATCAGTGATTTTTTGACCCGCTTGCAAGCCCATGTAATCCAACGCACGCTGCATACTTTGCGCTTTCACGGAATCCGTTTCATCGGCTGGATTGGGTACGACATCATCAATCGAAACAACTAATTCTGGCGAAGTTCCCCACGTCACTTGTGGTTTGATTTGTGTGGCATCAATGTTAATCACTTTATCGAAAATAGCATCTTTATCCGAATGTAGATTTTGCCAAACACGTTCCGCCATAAACCAATCGTCGCCTTTTGGAGAAAGTGGACGATTACGGTAATAATCAATGGTGATTTCATCCACTCCAACTAAACCGGCGCGTGCGCCTGCTTCAATCGCCATGTTGCAAACCGTCATGCGACCTTCCATCGATAAAGCACGAATTGCAGAACCACCGAATTCAATCGTGAAACCGTTTCCACCCGCCGTGCCGATTGTGCCGATAATTGAAAGCACAATGTCTTTCGCCGTGACACCTGAGCCGACTTCGCCATTGACGTTAATCAATAAATTTTTCGCTTTTTTCTGAATCAAACATTGCGTTGCGAGCGTATGTTCAACTTCGGATGTGCCGATACCGAATGCTAATGCGCCTGATGCGCCGTGTGTCGAAGTATGAGAATCACCACAAACAACGGTCATACCTGGTAAAGTTGCACCTTGTTCAGGGCCAATAACGTGAACAATGCCTTGACGAATATCATTCATACCAAATTCAGTAATGCCAAATTCCGCGCAATTTTTATCCAGAGTTTCAACTTGCAAACGTGAAATCGGATCGGCAATGCCTTTGTCGCGGTTATTCGTTGGTACATTGTGATCGGCAACGGCTAGATTTCGCGCCACATTCCACGGTTTTCTACCTGCCAAACGTATCCCCTCAAAGGCTTGCGGCGAAGTGACTTCATGTACTAAATGACGGTCGATATAAATTAAACACGAACCATCGTCTTCCGTGTGAACAACGTGATCTTCCCAAAGTTTGTCGTATAAAGTTTTTCCTGACATTTTCTATCCTAAAACAGTGAAAATTTTTGTGGTAATTTCGTCAACTGAACCAACGCCTGCAATTGAACTAAATTTTACATTTTGTTCTGGTGCAGAATAGTAAGCGACCAGCGGTTTTGTTTGTTCATGATAAACCGCTAAACGATGTCGCACAGTTTCTTCTTTGTCATCCGCACGTTGAATTAACGGTTCGCCTGTTGCATCGTCAACACCTTCGACTTTTGGGGGATTAAATTCAATGTGATAACTGCGACCTGAAACCAAATGAACTCTGCGCCCCCCCATTCGACTCACAATTTTTTCGTCAGGAACATCAATTTCAATCACCGTATCAATTACAACACCCATGTTTTTCAAGCCTTCCGCTTGCACAATCGTGCGTGGAAAACCATCCAATAAAAAACCATTCGCGCAATCGTCGACCGTAATTCGCTCTTTAATCAAACCCAAAATAATATCGTCAGACACCAACCCGCCTGCGTCCATCACTTTTTTAGCTTCGACACCGAGCGGCGTGCCTTCTCGGACTGCGGCGCGTAACATATCGCCGGTTGAAATTTGAGGAATGGCGTATTTTTCCATAATGAATTGTGCTTGCGTCCCTTTACCCGAACCAGGACCACCTAACAAAATGATGTGCATGAATGACTCCAACGTCTGTGCTGAAAATTTAAATTTGAAATAGTTAAGGTATTTTATCGTAAATACTAGCTAAACTCTTACGGTTTATAAAACTTTTTCTAAATATTGAACCATTAACTGTAACGTGCGATTTCCGCGATATTGATTGATGTCTAATTTGTACGCCAACAACACGCGCCGCATCCCTTGCCACATTTCAGGTTTATCAACATTAAATGCAATCGCATCCAACTCTTTACCCGCCGGATTGATTCGAACCAATAATTTCAAATGGGAATCTTTTAAAATCCTTACGTTCACGACTTCAAAAATACCGTGGAAAATTGGTTCGGGAAAATGTTGCCCCCACGTTGTTACATTTTGCAACAAATCTGCGAATTCCAAACTCAAGTCCGCTTCGGCTAATTCACCGTCAGACAGAATTTTTTGCTGTAAACCAATTTCACTTAATCGCCGCCCAACGACTTCGTTGAAAGCAATCGTAAAAGATGGTAAATGATGTGCGTGCATACTCAAGCCAGCAGCCATTGCATGACCACCAAATTGTAAAATCAAGTTCGGATGTTCGGTTGCAATATCACTCAATACATCGCGTAAATGTAAGCCTTCGATAGAGCGGCCAGACCCTTTCAATAAATCATGCCCCGCTGAGGCAAAGGTAATCACTGGACGATGCAATCGATCTTTAATGCGAGCAGCTAAAATCCCAATAACCCCCTGATGCCAATTCGGGTCAAATAAACATACCCCCCATTTCTCATGGGGTTTATCGAGCGCAAATGTATCGTTGAGTAAGCTCATGGCTTCTTGCTTCATCGTATTTTCGATTTCACGTCGCTCTTTGTTCAGTGAATCTAAATGTGTTGCCATTTTTAAAGCTGTTGCAAAATCATTTTCAAGCAAACAATTTATACCAAGCGACATATTCTGAATACGTCCTGCTGCATTCAAACGAGGCGCTACGCTAAAACCAAAATCGCTAGCATGCAAAGTTGCGGCACTTTTTCCAGCAATTTCAATTAACGCTAAAACTCCAGCATGCCCCTTTCCATTTCTAATTCGCAATAATCCTTGATGAACCAGCGTACGATTGACATTGTCCAATGTCACCACGTCAGCAACCGTTCCGAGTGCAACAAAATCAAGTAGTTGTGCTAAATTTGGTTCTGGAATATTTTGTTTTTCAAACCAATTCTGTTCCCGCAATCTACTTCTCAAGGCTGATAACACATAAAATATTACGCCTACACCTGCCACAGATTTACTTGGGAAGTTATCAGAAGCTAAATTGGGATTCACAATCGCATCGGCTACGGGTAAGGTTTTTCCGGGTAAATGATGATCGGTAATTAGCACCGTTATGCCGCGTGCTTTCGCGGCTAAAACGCCATCATAACTACTAATTCCGTTATCAACTGTAATAATGACTTGTGCATTTTTTTCTGCGGCAAGTTCCACAATTTCAGGCGTTAAACCGTAAGCGTGTTCAAATCGATTCGGTACAACAAACGTCACATTTTTTGCACCTAATAAACGAAAGCCTTTCATTGCTACCACACAACTCGTCGCGCCATCGGCATCAATATCTGCAACAATACAAATGGTTTGTTGCTGTTCTAATGCTGAAACCAAATGTGTGACCATTGTTTCCATATTTGAAAACAAAAATGGTGACGGTAATTTTGCCAAGCTACGATCTAATTGCTCGTCGGATGTTAAACCGCGTGCAAAAAAAATGCGCCTTAATATCATTGGAAATGCACTGAAATAACCAGTTTCTTTTAAAACTGGACGCGGAGAAATTGTTTTTTTTACACCTTGATAATAAAGTTGTGTCACGTGAAATTTTCTATAGTAGTCAGAATAATCATAGTTCGAAATTTAGCTGAAGTATTAAGCTCTTGATTTATTAAGCTCTTGATTTGCATTTTAGACTAAATTATAAAATAAAATCGCTTGTTAATCGAAAAATAATACGCTTAAAACCCTAATTACACTCTAAATAGTGATATTTTATAGTGTTAGCAACTGTGCTATTCTATCGTTGATATATCGCCGATTTTTTATAAAAGCCCTTACAAATTAAGCCTAATAACAATAAAATTATGACAGAACTAAATATGATGCAGACCGTACAGATAATCGTGGCGGATCTCAAAGATAAACCAGGTTCACTTTTACCAATTTTGCACGCAGTGCAGAATGCGTTAGGTTATGTGCCACCTGAAACAGTTCCAACCATCGCCAAAGAATTAAATTTGTCCCGCGCGGAAGTGCATGGCGTAATTAGTTTTTATCATTATTTTCGTGATACACCAGCGGGTAAACATACCATTCAAGTTTGTCGCGCCGAATCGTGTTTATCAATGGGCGGCAAAGAATTAGAAAATCACGTCAAAACCACCCTAGGCATCGATTATCACGAAACCACTACTGATGGACAATTTTCGCTCGAACCCATTTATTGTTTAGGAAATTGTGCGTGTTCGCCTGCAATTCAAATTGGAAACGATATTTATGGTAGAGTTTCAACTGCGACGTTTGATGAAATTTTGAAGGAGAAATCGGCATGAGTATTACTCTTTATGTACCGTGCGATTCAAGCGCTGTCTCAGTTGGCGCAGATCGTGTCGTCAATGCCATCGCGCAAGAAGCTGAAAAACGCGGAGTTGAAATTAAGATTGTTCGCAACGGTTCGCGCGGCATGTATTGGCTTGAACCGATGGTTGAAGTCGTAACCGAAAAAGGTCGAATTGCTTATGGTGCAGTCAATGCAAGCGACGTTTCGAGTTTATTTGATGCCGATTTTTTAAACGGTGGTTCCCACGCATTATCGTTAGGTTTGACCGAAGAAATCCCTTATTTCAAAAAACAACAGCGTTTGACGTTTGCACGAGTTGGAATCACGGATCCCGTCAGTTTAGAGGATTACATCGCGCATGACGGTTATCGCGGTTTGAAAAATGCGTTAGAAATTTCGCAAGCTGACATCGTGAAACACGTTTCCGATTCAGGTTTGCGTGGACGCGGTGGCGCGGCATTTCCAACGGGCATTAAATGGAACACCGTTTTAAATACGCAAGCTGATCAAAAATACATTATTTGCAACGCGGACGAAGGCGATTCAGGTACATTTTCTGACCGTATGATTATGGAATGTGACCCGTTTGTGTTGATTGAAGGCATGACGATTGCGGGTTTAGCAGTGAGCGCGACGCAAGGTTATATTTATTTACGCATCGAATATCCGCACGCTTTTGAAATTTTAAACACCGCAATTGCCAATGCTTATGCGGCGGGTTATTTGGGCGACGACGTTCAAGGTAGCGGACGGGCGTTCCATTTGGAAGTTCGTCAAGGCGCGGGCGCGTATGTTTGTGGCGAAGAAACATCGTTAATGGAAAGTTTAGAAGGCAAACGCGGTTTGGTACGTTTCAAGCCACCATTGCCAGCCATCAGCGGATTATTTGGCAAACCAACCGTTGTGAACAACGTGATTTCATTGGCTTCTGTGCCAATCATTTTAGACAAAGGCGGCGATTTTTACCGTGATTTTGGCATGGGACGTTCACGCGGCACGTTGCCATTGCAACTGGCGGGAAATTTAAAACACCCAGGTTTGGTTGAATTGGCGTTTGGCGTAACGTTGCGCGAATTGCTTTATGATTTTGGCGGTGGTTCTGCGACAGGAAAACCGATTCGCGCGGTGCAAGTTGGTGGTCCATTGGGTGCATATTTGCCTGAATCCCAATTCGACACACCGTTGGATTATGAAGCATTCGCGGCACTTTGGGCAGTTGTCGGACACGGCGGAATCGTGGCATTTGATGACACCGTCGATATGGCAGAAATGGCAAAATACAGCATGGAATTCTGCGCCGAAGAATCGTGTGGAAAATGTACACCGTGCCGAATTGGCGCAACACGCGGTTATGAAGTCATGACTGAAATTGTCAATAAACGCGATTTGGATAAAAATATTCCATTGTTACGTTCGTTGTGTGACACGATGTTGAACAGTTCATTATGCGCGTTAGGCGGCATGACACCTTACCCCGTCCTCAGTGCTTTGAATCACTTCCCTGAAGATTTTGGTGTCAACGTCGAACATAATGCCGCTTAAAATAATAACGAGAATAAAATGAACAAAATAATGAGTTTAAATAAAGAAAAAGATTACGGCACGCCAGC
This sequence comes from Methylococcaceae bacterium, assembly GCA_014191975.1. GTDB lineage: Bacteria > Pseudomonadota > Gammaproteobacteria > Methylococcales > Methylomonadaceae > UBA10906. Next base: position 18,864 of record BJHG01000035.1, read on the forward strand.
GAGCGATTCCACCGAAATGGTCAATTTAGAAATTGACGGATTTAAAGTTACCGTTCCTGCGGGAACGTCGGTAATGCGTGCCGCAGCAACTATTGGAATTGATATTCCGAAATTGTGCGCGACCGATAGCGTAGAACCATTTGGTTCATGTCGTTTGTGTGTGGTGCAAATTGAAGGTGGTCGCGGTTTGCCCGCTTCGTGTACGACGCCTGTTTTTGAAGGCATGAAAGCCATCACACAAAACCCAAAACTCGCGGAAGTTCGTCGCGGCGTAATGGAATTATATATTTCAGATCACCCGCTGGATTGTTTAACCTGTTCGGCAAACGGCGATTGTGAATTGCAAGATATGGCGGGTGCGGTCGGTTTACGCGAAGTGCGTTACCACCCAATTGAAACCCATTTGGATGCAAAAAAAGATACTTCAAATCCTTATTTTAGTTTCGACCCGAGCAAATGTATTGTCTGTTCACGTTGCGTTCGCGCGTGTGAAGAAGTGCAAGGTACATTCGCATTGACCATTGATGGACGCGGTTTTGATTCTAAAGTTTCTGCGGGACAAAATGAATCTTTTATGGAATCCGAATGTGTATCCTGCGGCGCGTGCGTTCAAGCCTGCCCGACTGCAACATTGATGGAAACATCAGTGATTGAAAACGGTTTGCCAGAACACGCCATTATTACAACGTGCGCGTATTGCGGTGTGGGCTGTTCATTCCGTGCGGAAATGAAAGGCGAACAAGTTATTCGCATGGTGCCAAATAAAGACGGCAAAGCCAATCATGGACATTCGTGCGTAAAAGGACGTTTTGCGTTTGGTTACGCTACGCACAAAGACCGCATCACGCAACCGATGATTCGCGCCAGCATCGAAGACGCTTGGAAAGAAGTTTCGTGGGAAGAAGCGATTGCTTACGCCGCGTCAGAAATGAAGCGCATTCAAGATAAATACGGCAAAGATTCCGTCGGTGGCATCACTTCTTCACGTTGCACCAACGAAGAAGTTTATATTATGCAAAAACTCATTCGTGCAGGTTTTGGAAATAATAACGTTGATACCTGTGCGCGAGTTTGCCATTCACCAACGGGTTACGGTTTAAAACAAACATTTGGCGAATCGTCTGGCACACAAGATTTTGATTCGGTTATGAAAGCCGACGTAATTTTGATTATCGGCGCAAATCCAACCGACGGACATCCCGTTTTTGGCTCGCAAATGAAAAAACGTTTGCGTCAAGGCGCAAAACTGATTGTTGTTGATCCGCGCGAAATCGACATTGTGAAAATGCCACACGTTGAAGCAAGCTACCATTTGAAATTGCGTCCAAGTACGAACGTCGCGTTAGTCAACGCATTGGCGCACGTTATTGTTAACGAAAATTTGGTGGATGAAGAATTTGTAAATGCGCGTTGCGACGTGGCTTCATTTAACAAATGGCTTACGTTTATTGCTGACGAACGTCATTCACCTGAAGCGACTGAATCAATTACGGGCGTTCCTGCTGCTGAAATGAGAGCGGCGGCCCGTTTGTATGCGACGGCGGAAAATGGCGCGATTTATTACGGTTTAGGCGTAACGGAACACAGCCAAGGTTCAACAGCTGTTATCACTATTGCGAATTTAGCGATGGCGACGGGAAATTTAGGACGTGACGGCGTGGGTGTGAATCCATTGCGTGGTCAAAATAACGTGCAAGGTTCGTGCGACATGGGTTCTTTCCCGCATGAATTTCCAGGTTATCGCCACGTTTCGGATGTTGCGACACTTTCCATGTTTGAAAATGCGTGGCAAACGAATTTGAGTAATGAACCCGGTTTGCGAATTCCAAATATGTTCGATGCCGCGCTCGACAAGAGCTTTATGGGTTTGTATTGCGAAGGCGAAGATATTGCTCAGTCTGATCCTGATATTAAGCACGTTCACGCGGCATTACATAAGATGGAATGTGTGATTGTGCAAGATATTTTCTTAAACGAAACGGCAAAATTCGCACACGTTTTTTTACCAGGTGCGTCATTCTTAGAAAAAGACGGCACATTCACCAACGCGGAACGCCGTATTTCACCGGTGCGAAAAGTCATGCGTCCGCTCGCGGGTTATGCCGATTGGGAAATCACGCAAATGCTGTCCAATGCGCTGGGTTATCAGATGAATTACACACATCCGTCTGAAATTATGGATGAAATCGCCAGGCTTACACCTACGTTTAACGGCGTTAGTTACGACAAAATTGACCAGTTGGGCAGTATTCAATGGCCATGTTATGACGAAGAATCCGAAGGCACACCGATTATGCACACGGAAGAATTCATGCGTGATAACGGCAAAGGCTTGTTTATGCTGACCGAATTTGTGGCAACACAAGAGCGCGTCAATGGTAAATTCCCATTGATTTTGACGACGGGACGCATTTTGTCGCAATACAATGTGGGCGCACAAACTCGCCGTACTGAAAATAACGCTTGGCACACCGAAGACCGCTTGGAAATTCATTCACACGATGCAGAAGATCGCGGTATTAAAGACGGCGATTGGGTGGGCATTAAAAGTCGTGCAGGTGAGACTGTGTTACACGCCTTAGTGACAGACCGCGTGCAGCCTGGCGTTGTTTATACCACGTTCCATTTTCCCGAATCTGGCGCGAACGTGATTACGACGGACAATTCAGATTGGGCGACAAATTGCCCTGAATACAAAGTCACGGCGGTTCAAGTGGCAAAAGTGAGTCAAACATCGGAATGGCAAGCGGGTTATCTCGCATTCTCTGACAATCAACTTGATTTGTTGGCGCAAGCGTCGAATGTTTAACGACGCGCTACTTTCATCGGTTTTGGAATTGGGTTGGTCAAGTTACCAATCCGTTCCAGTTGAACGTTTTCAAAACAGTCAACGTATTGAAATCAAAGACTTTGTCGCAGAAGAAGTGCCTGTTGTGTTGATGTATAACGGCGTTTCACACGTCGTGATGCTGGCAACGCCGACAAATTTAGAAGATTTCGCATTAGGTTTTAGTTTGACCGAAGCCATTATTGCGAACGCTTCAGAATTGGAATCGGCGAAAGTTTATCAACGTTCCGATGGCATCGAAGTTCAGGTAAAAATTCCCGAAGTACGTTTTCAAGGCTTGGCGGATAAAGGGCGTAATCTCACAGGTCGTACAGGCTGTGGATTGTGTGGCGCGACGACGTTAAAACAAGCCATTAAACCGACTCGCTCGGTTTCTAGTGAGTTGAAAATATCCGCTTCGCAACTTACAACGGCGTTGCAGAATTTGTCAGAACACCAAAAACTCAATCAATTGACAGGTGCAATTCATGCGGTCGCGTGGGTTTCACCGGAAAATGGAATTATTGAGTTGCGCGAAGATGTTGGGCGACACAATGCGCTGGATAAATTGATTGGCGCGTTGCTGAAACGTGACACGGATTTTGGCGCAGGTTTTATGATTACCACCAGTCGCGCAAGTTACGAAATGGTGCAAAAAGCCACGGCAGTTGGTGTGACAATTTTGGTGGCGATTTCTGCCCCAACAGCATTAGCAATTCGATTAGCGCAAGCGTCAGGTTTAACTTTAATTGGGTTTGCGCGGGATAATTCTTGCGTAATTTACAGTCATTCACAACGATTTACAGAGTAATTTAATGAGTTCAAAAGTAGATAGATTAGTCAGAATGGCAAATGACATCAGCAATTTTTTTAATGCTGATCCAGATAAAACTATTGCGGCAGAAGGTGTGAAAAATCACATTTTGCGGTCGTGGCATTTGACCATGCGAAAAGAAATTGTTGAACATTTAAAAAATCATGACGGTG
>BJHG01000036.1 GCA_014191975.1 Methylococcaceae bacterium
AGAAATGTACTATTGATTTCATTAAAAACTCGGACATTGCTTTTGATGCTCATCTTCCAAAATGGAATTATCGTGTCGTTTTAAATCATTGCTAATTCGGGATGTTATTTTTGACTGTATCCTTAGTTATGTTGTTAACTTCATTGTGATGTTCATGACACGATTCGAACTTACAAAATTACTGGCAAGATTCACAATCAGGATTGTCAATTGAGCACATTTCCGCAGGCGCATCTTCTTTAATAACGTCTTCGTAAGACAGCTCAGAAATTTGTTGTTTTAAATAATACGTAGATTTCAAACCTAATTCCCACGCCAAGAAATACCAATCTGAAATTACATTACCTTTCACGCCCGCTTTTTTAAATAAATTAACTGATTGGGATTGATCAATGTATTTTTGACGAACTGCGGCGGCTTTAATTAGCCAAGATTGATCAATTTCAAATGCTGTTTTACATAATTCTGGACGATTATGACGCATCGCAGGATCAATAACTTTGAATTTCCCTGATTTGTTTTCTTTTACGAAGGCTTGTTTATAAATTGGTTCGATGCAAGGTGTTGTACCAACAATATTTGCAATGGTTGCAGTAGGTGCAATTGCCATGCAATTTGAATTTCGCATTCCATATTGTTTAATTTCAGTGCGTAATTCATGCCATTCAGAAGAATCACGACTAGCGTGTCGCCATTCATCAGGTAATTTGCGAGCAGTATCAATTGGCAAAATGCCATTTGACCATTTTGAACCTTTGTAACTTGAGTAACTGCCTTTTTCTTTCGCAATTTCCATTGAGGATTTAATTGCCCAATACGAAAAATCTTCAAAAACATGGTCCGTTAAACGTAAATGTTCGTTAGATTCCCAATCGATTCCTTGCGAAATTATATAATCTGTCCAACCCATTAAACCTAAACCGATAGGGCGATGTTTTAAATTAGAGCGGCGTGCTTTTGCAGTAGGATAAAAATTCAAGTCAATCACGTTATCTAACATTCGCATGGCAATTGGTATAACACGTGAAAAATCATCTTGTTTACAAACTGAAACATTGATTGAACCAAGGTTACAAACGGCTGATTCATCATCACTTGTATTCAGAGATATTTCTGAACAAAGATTACTTGAGCGAATGATACCTATGTGATTTTGTGGATTTCGACGATTATGCTCATCTTTGAAGGTTATTAACGGCGCACCTGACTCAACCAATGCAGTGATAATTCCTTTCCATAATTCCATTGCATCAATCACTTTAATTGCGTCACCACGCTCTTCTGCGGCTAAGTAATTGCGTTGAAATTCTTCACCGTAGGTTTCACATAATTCCACATTTTTGTGCGAGCAAAATAATGACCATTTATCACGGGCCTTAACACGCTGCATAAATAAATCATTTGCCCAAATGTACGGGAAAATTTCACGTGCTCTTAAACGTTCGTCGCCGTTTGGTTTTTTCAAATTGATAAAACGTTCAATATCACCGTGCCAAGGTTCTAAATAAGCAGCGAAACTTCCATTACGTTTACCACCTTGGTTCACAGAAACGGCAGTGTCGTTGAAAACTTTTAAATATGGAACAACGCCAGACGACATTCCGTGTGTACTGTCAATTCCTGCGCCAGCAGGTCTGACACGTGTCCAATCTGTGCCGATGCCACCTGCAAATTTTGAGTACAACGCGCATTCTGTCATGGTCGCAAAAATGCCTTTACCGAAATTCACGCCTTCTTGTTCTTCCCAAATTGAATCGTCTGTTGTTGTGACAAAGCACGAACTCATTTGTGAAAATTTTGTCCCAGAATTAAATAATGTGGGTGTAGAACTTACAAATTCAAATTTCGATAACACGTTATAAAATTCAATTGCCCATTTTGTGCGCGTTTCAGGTGTTTCATTTAATGAAATACCCATTGCGACACGCATCCAAAAATGTTGAGGCATTTCAATCAGTTTTTGGCTTGCATCACGCAATAAATAACGGTCATAAACCGTTTGCATCCCTAAATATTTGAATAAATTATCTCGTGAAACATCAATTGCAGAATTTAAGACTTCTAAATCAAACGATTGCATTTCTGGCTTAATTTTATCTAATGAAATCGCGTTTGAAATGTAGCTTTCAAGTGTTGGATAAACAGTGTTTTTTGTCACTTCTTTGTAAATTTGCTGTAATAATAAACGTGCTGCGGCAAATTCATAATCTGTTTTACCAACGTCAATTAAACTTGCAGCACTGTTCACGAGGGCAGTGTGTATTTGTGCGGTTTTGATGCCGTCGAAAAATTGAATGTGAGCATTAGTTTCAATTTCAGACAATGAAACATCTAAATTATTGCACGCCCATTCGACTGCTTTATGAATTTTGGCGATAGCTATTTTTTGGGATTCGCCATTTCGTTTGAGTACAATCATTTTGTATTACCTTGATTAAAAATTTTTCATTTAGAGCGGAATAGGGATGGGGGTGACTTTGTGTTTCTAGGCGTTGCGGTAATTTGTTCTAAAAATCTATCTTGTCGCAATATGCAAATTGTATATTCAAAATAATCACAAAATATAGGATTTCATGATTATGGAATTGAAATTTATTGAAAACAAACAACTTTAAATTTTATGGCATGGCACTCGATGACGAATCATTATTAATTTAACATAATAAACATTATGCGAATTTTAATTAGTATAAAATTCACGTTAAAAAAGTACAGGATTAACATAATTCTGCACTTTTTTATAATCGATCAATGCACAATATCGTTAATATTCAATTTCACCAAGCCGTTATCTACTGTCGTCGATAATGGCATTTTTCCAATGGGTTCACCCGATTGTGCGATAGCATTGCCAGTGTGACTAACTCTCGCGCTGACTTGCACATTTTTCACCGATGAAATCGTCATTGCTGGCATCATCGCCATACTGTCATCAAGCGTCACGTCTAACGGCAAATCTTTCACCTGTTTTTTCAGCACGGCTAACGGCATTTTGCCACCTTGCGCGGGTTGTGCGTAAATAAACACAACGTCTTCAGCATTCACGGCGGCTTTGAATTTTTCGTCTAATGAAACCATCAAATGAATACCCTTGTGATTCGACGTGGCTTTCTTTTCAGCGATGGGCGCTGCTTGTTGCCCCAAAGCTTCACGCGCTTGATCAATTAGTTTTTGTACTTCCAAATAATCAGCATCTTGCGGCTGATAATGCGTTTGCAATTTTTGCCAATAACCAATCGCTTCGTTGAATTTGCTGTTTTCCGCGTTCGCTAAACCAAATAACCACAACGCCATTTCATTATTTGGATCAATTTCTAAAGCTGTCGCAACCAATTCAGTCGGCTCACCGAGCAACGTGCCTCCTTTTTCCATAGCAATCACGTCCGTCAATTGCAATAAAATTTCGGCTTGTTCGCCCATCAAATTCCGTGCTTTTCGTAAGGCTTCAACTGCTTCAGGATAACGTTTCAACACCTTGTATGAACGCGCCAACATAATCCAACCTTCGGAATCGCTGGGATTTTCTTTCATTTTTTGCGCGAGTTTTTCAACCATACCGTTAATATCAGCAACGTTTTTTGTGGGCATTTCACCTTTAATCGCTGCGTCATCGAAGGCACGAAAATCGCCTTTTACGCTGTAAATCGCCAACGCCAACAGCGGAACAAAAACACCTAATGGAATCGCCATCCAACGACCATTTGATTCTCCCATTTTAGAAAGAGAGGCAGGGGTGATTTTCAAATCACGATGCAAATTCAACATCAATTCACTTTTCAGTGATTCATATTGTGCTTCCGTAATGCCACCATTAGCCAAATCATTTTTTAATGTTTGCAATTTTTTTTGCGCTAATTCGATGTTAATTTCCGAATCATCACTCGACACAATCTTGGGTTTCAACCAAAGTGGAATCAGTAAAAAACATAACGCAATCGCAATCAATAACGCGACAAAAATACCAAATTGAATCATTTTTTATTACTCATTTTTGCGTGTAAAAGTTCATCGAGGCTGGCGCGTTCGCTGTCCGATAATTTTTCGTTAGTATTCGTTTCGTGGCGTTTCAGTAATGACCAAAAGCCAATGCCACCGATTAACAACGTCAACACGGGCGCAATCCATAAAATCAACGTTTTCGCGTTAAACGGCGGACGGTACAACACGAAATCGCCATAACGTTCGGTCATGTAATCGATAATCTGCGAATTACTTTCGCCCGAATTGAGTTTTTCGTAAACCTTGCGACGTAAATCTTGAGCGAGTTCGGCATGTGAATCGGCGATATTTTGATTTTGGCAAACTAAACAACGTAATTCTTCGGTCAAAGTTTGATAACGCAATTCGAGTTCGGGATTTGCGAATTGATAAACTTCAATTTCAGCGTGAACGCTTTGGCTCAACAAAAATAAAGCTAAAACTAATTTTTTCATTCTGCCTCCGCATTCAATTTCGCAATCAACGGCACAATCACAGTTTGCAAAATCGTTAAATCAACAGGACCTGTTTGTTTGTGGCGCACAATCCCTTTTTTATCAATCACAAATGTTTCAGGAACACCATAAACGCCCCAATCCAAACCTGCTGAACCTTCGGTATCCGAAACGCTGACCAAATACGGATTGCCTAATTTCGCTAACCATTGCGCCGCCGCCGATGACTCATCTTTATAATTCAAACCAATTAAATTCACCGACGGATTCGTTCGGGCAAATTCGGTGAAAAAAACGTGTTCTTGACGGCACGACGCACACCACGAAGCCCACACGTTCAAAATCCAAACTTTGCCTTTCATGTCCGCAGGCGAAAACATTTTTTGGGGGTCGTGTAATTGCGCTAACATGAACGCTGGCGCGGGTTTATCAATCAACGGTGAAGGTACTTCATGTGGATCGAGCTTTAAACCGATGCCCAAAAAAATTACCATTACCAAAAATGCGCCAAGTGGCAATAAAAATCGTAATTTCATTAAAATGCCTCTGCTTTATTGTCACGGCGATAGCGTTTATCCATGACGGCTAACAATCCACCCAATGCCATAAATAATCCGCCCATCCAAATCCAACGCACAAAGGGTTTGTAATAAATCCGCAACGCCCACGCGCCATCATTTCCAAGTGGTTCACCGAGTGCAACAAACAAATCACGAGTAATACTCGCATCAATGCCCGCTTCGGTCATCGGCATTCCTGACGCTTGATAAATGCGTTTTTGCGGATACAGTTCAGCAACGATTTTTTGATTTTGTGTCACGGTAAAATACCCTTGATTTGCGTCATAATTCGCGCCTTTCGTGGGCGTTACGCCATGAAATAGAAAATCATAACCTGCTAAATGCAACGATTCATTCGGTGCGAGGCGAATATCTTTTTCTTCGGAATACGTTGAAACCAGCGTCACACCAACAACAAACACTGCAATGCCTAAATGCGCGGTCGTCATTGCCCAAATACTCAACGGCTGTTGAATTAACGCCTCCCATTTATTCGTTTTATTTCGCAAACGGTCATAAATCCCAAACCCTGCGCCAATTGTTGTCCACGTCGCCAACGTTAGCCCAATAAACGCAGCCCAAGTAAAATGTGTTTGTAAAAAGGCTAACGCCAAACCAATCGCTAAACTGCTTGCCAACGGAATCATCACCAATTGCCACAAACGTTTTGCGCTATCTTGTCGCCAGCGTGACAACACACCAATTCCGACAAAAAACGCCAGTGGCGCAGTCAAAGGAATAAACACGCCATTAAAATATGGGGGGCCAACAGAAATTTTGCCTAAACCGAGCGCATCAATCACCAACGGATAAAGCGTTCCGAGCAAAATAGTCGCGGTAGTTGCGACTAATAACAGGTTATTCACCAACAAGAGTGCGTCGCGGGACACGAGTTCAAAATGTCCTTCGCTTTTAATTTTTGGGGCTTGAATCGCAAATAACAGCAACGAACCACCGACTACAATTCCCAAAAATACTAAAATGAAAATCCCGCGAGTTGGGTCACTAGCGAAAGCATGAACCGACGTTAAAACGCCTGATCGCACTAAAAACGTGCCTAATAAACTTAACGAAAACGCGAAGACCGACAATAAAATTGTCCAACTTTTGAACATCCCACGTTTTTCCGTGGCGGCAAGCGAATGAATTAACGCCGTACCGACAAGCCAAGGCATGAATGACGCATTTTCGACAGGATCCCAAAACCACCAGCCACCCCAACCCAATTCGTAATATGCCCACCAACTGCCCAAAACGATTCCACACGTTAAAAACATCCACGCGGTAGTTGTCCAAGGACGTGTCCAACGCACCCATGCGGCATCGAGTTTGCCATTCATTAACGCCGCAATTGCGAACGCAAATCCCACTGAAAAACCCACATAACCCATGTACAACATCGGCGGATGTATTGCCATCCCAGGATCTTGCAACAATGGATTTAAATCACGACCTTCGAGCGGCACAGGAAATAGCCGTTCAAACGGATTCGAAGTAAAAATTACAAACAACAAAAATCCAACTGCAACCGCGCCCATGATGCTCAATACTCGCGCCACTAATTCAGTCGGTAATGATTTGCTAAACATTGCCACAGCCGCTGTCCACATTGACAAAATCAACGCCCAAAGTAGCAACGAACCTTCGTGCGAACCCCAAACGCCTGCGATTAAATACATAAATGGCAAATGCGTATTGGAATTTGAAGCAACGTATAAAACAGAAAAATCATGTTTGATAAACGCAGTCGTTAAAAGTCCGTAAGACACAATCATAAAAAATAATTGCCCGAATGCGGAAGGTCGCGCTAATGCAATCCAACTTCTTACGCCTTTTTGTACGCCAATGAGCGGCACAACTGCCAACACCAATGATAAACACGCCGCCAAAATCAACGCAAACTGTCCTAATTCAGGCAACATCATTTTTGTGTCTCCGCTGGTTTATTTTTCATGCTACCTGCGACTTCAGGCGGCATATAATTTTCATCATGTTTTGCTAATACTTCTTGTGCGATAAAAACGCCATTTGCGTCTAATTTTCCGTTTGCCACAATGCCCTGCCCTTCTCTGAATAAATCAGGCAAAATTCCCGTATATTCGACGGTGACTTCTTTCGCCATGTCCGTTAAAACGAATCGCACGGTTAAACCAGAAGGTTGCCGAATGACGCTGCCTTTCACCACCATGCCGCCTAAACGAAATAAATGGTCTTTCGGGGACTTGCCTTCAATTACGTCTGTTGCTGAAAAGAAATACATCAAATTGTCGTTGAACGCGCGAAGTCCGAAAAATACCGCAATTCCAATTCCCGCCACCATCAATAAAATCAGCCCTAAACGTTTTTGTTTAATAATTCTCATACATTTTGCTCCCGCTTACGTTTCAATAATAAGCCGCGCAAAATTTGTTTGTTTATCATTAACGGTTTTATGATGCCAATAAACATCAGCACAAACGTCAAGCCGTAAGAAGTCCATACATAAAAGGCGTAACCGCCCATTGCGAAAAATTCACTCATTTCACTTTCTCCAATAACTCATCAATCCATTTGCCGTTCGGTTCACGTTCTAATAATTCGTTTCTACAACGTAACAAAACCGCAATGACGTAATAAACCTTAAATGCTAAAGCCATAACTAAAAGCGGAATTAACATATCAATGTGAATCGACGGTTTATCTAATTTTGAAACGGTCGCGCCTTGATGCAAGGTGTTCCACCATTCGACCGAATAATGAATAATCGGAATGTTCACCACACCCACTAATGCCAAAATTGCCACAGCACGCGACGCAGTACGTTTGTCTTCAATTCCGTTATAAAGTCCAATTACGCCTAAATACAAAAACAACAAAACCAATTCTGACGTTAAACGTGCGTCCCAAACCCACCACGCACCCCACATTGGTTTGCCCCAAAGTGAACCTGTGACCAAGGCTAAAAATGTAAAACTTGCCCCGATTGACGCACTCGAAATACTGACAATTTCAGCGAGTTTGATGCGCCAAACCAAGCCAATTCCGCCACTAATTGCCATCACCACATAAATAAACATCGACATCCATGCCGCTGGAACGTGAACGTAAATAATTCTGAAACTATCGCCTTGTTGGTAATCGGCTGGCGCAGTGACCAATCCACCGTATAAGCCATAACCAAGAAGCAGAAAAAATAGCGCAGTTAGCCACGGGAGCATTTTGCCGCTAATCGCATAAAAATAAGGTGGCGAAGAAAATTTATAAATAAATCGCATGAACATAATTAACTCAAACTCATTTTCAAAGCTGCCGCAGTTGGCAGCGGGGTTAAGGTAATGGCTAAAAACAAAATCGCACACATCATCGACAAATGCCCTGACACGGGAAATCCACTCATGGCAGCATCAACAGCACTGCTCGCAAAAATTAAAATCGGTACATAAAGGGGCAACACTAAAATTGCCAATAATGCGCCACCTTTTCGCAAACCCAACGTCAATGCCACCGCAATGCCACCGATTAAACTTAAAACAGGCATGCCGAGTAATAACGTCAACAATAAAACACCAATTACGTCGCTATCCATGTGCAACATCACCCCCATTAACGGCGCGATAAAAAGTAACGGCACGCTTGACAATAACCAATGCGCGATAACTTTCGCCAATACTAAAACCGATAACGAATGCGGTGTCATGACCATCAATTCCAAACTACCATCGTCGTAATCAGCACGAAATAAATTATCAATCGACATCAACGAAGCCAATAACGCCGCGACCCAAATAATCGCCGGGGCAATCCGTTTTAATAACGCGACTTCAGCCCCTAACGCCAATGGGAACAACGTAATCACCATGACAAAAAACGCGAGTGGATTTATCAATTCGGCACGATGACGATAAGCGAGCAATAAATCCCGTTTAATCACCGCGCCAAAGGCTTGAAATAAAGAAGACGTTTTCATAAGTGAATTTTTTGCAGCAAAGTGTGAGGAATCGACGTGTCGTGATGCGAAGTCATAATCACTAAACCGCCTTGATTTGCGTGCGTTTCAATGAATTTTTCAAATAATTTTATACTCGCGCGATCTAATGAAGTGAAAGGTTCATCAAGAATCCATAAAGGTTTATGCGTGCAAAGTAATCGCGCCAAGGCTAAACGGCGTTTTTGTCCTGCCGACATAAAACGCACAAACGTTTCTTGATAACCGTTCAAGCCAACTTGTTCCAATGCGTCATCAATTGTCAACGTGCTAATCGCCAAGGCTTGCGCGTAATGTAAATTTTCTTCAGCGGTTAGCGACTCTTTCAAGCCATTGTTGTGTCCGATGTAAGCGGTATCTTGATAAAATTCTTGTGTGTCATCAATCAATTCATTATTCCAAAATAAATCGCCTTCATCGGGTTTGCGAAAGCCTGTCAAAATCCGTAACAACGAGGTTTTTCCCGCGCCATTTCGTCCTTCAATCAACAAAACCTGTCCGCTGTTTAAGGTGAAATTTAAATCGCTAAACAAAATACGCTCATCACGAATGCAGCTTAAATTACGCGCTTCTAATTTTTTTGTGTTCATTAAAAACAAAGTCGTGAAAAGGTTAAAGTGGCGTGCATTATAAAGGAGTTCGCAAAGTTGCTTGCATCGACTTCAAAGTTTCAGGCGTTAATGCACCAATATGACGAGCGCGAATCACGCCATTTTCATCAACTAAATACGTTTGCGGCAAACTTTGCACGTCAAACGGCATCGCGCTTGCCATTTCAGAATCAAACATAATTGTCACAAACGGATTACCATTTTGTTTTAAATATGCCCGCGCATTTTCCACATCATCTTGATAATCCACGCCATAAATCGTTATACCTTCGGCAGTGAGTTGTTTTAAAAATTCATGTTCAGCCCGACACGCCGCGCACCATGAAGCCCAAATGTTAATAATGGCTGGTGATTTAAAATCCGCACTGTTTAAAATAATTTCTGTATTCGCTAAAGACGGCAAATTAACGACGGGGATTTTTTTACCGATTAAGCGTGACGGGCTTTTATTTGGGTCGTACGTCAAACCGTAACCGTACATCAAACCCAAAAGAATCGCTAAAATTATCGGTAACGCTAAAAGCAAACGGGGTTCAGGTTTTGTCATTGCAAATAATCCACGATGTCACGGACTTTTTCTTTGTCGTGAAAATACTTAAATTTCGGCAACGCATTCATGCCATGACAATCCACGCAAAACGTACCTTTCACGCCTTCAGTTCGCAAAAAGCTATTCAGCGGCGAACCTTCAACGTTATCAGTTTGCCCCAAAGACAAAATCGTTTTTGGTTTAGATTGCAACGCATTTTTTTGAATTTTCGCACTCCAAAAATGTGGCTCGTGGCAAGTTTTGCACGCAATTCCGCCGATGTCATCAATTTTTTCTTTTGCATTCAACAAAGGCATAATTTTTTTGTCTGAACGCAAAACCATATCTTTATGTGGATGATTAAAAAATTTCACAATTTTCTATTCTGCAATGCCATTTTTTTGATGACAGTTAATACAAAGTTTATCTTCGCGCAATTCGCTGTGTTGCAATTCTTTATCTGCAAAATCTTCAACAACAAATTTTGTCGAAAATAAATGCGGCGGATTTTTATCGGCTTTGTGCAAACTGTGACACGTTCCACAAACGCCGCTTTGATGCGGTTTTTCGTTAAATTGATTCAGTTTATTTTTCGCGGTAATTCGCAAATCATGGTCACTTCCCACAACCGCCTGTTTACCTTGATGGCAATGTGAACATAATTCGCCATCTTTATAATTTTCAACTAACGCAGGCGTATCGGGCTTGCCTTCGTGAACCGCCTGACAGGTTAAACAACCGATTTCTTTGGTTTTTTTGCCCGCAATAATTTCAACTTCGTCATCCATTTTCACATTCACAGGATGCACGCCTTTTGCTGCTGCATCGTCTTTATCTTTGGCATGTTGACGTTTGTGACAGGTTTTACAAAGCGATTCCGCATCTTTAATGCCTTTGTCGAGCAACGCGGTTTCTGGATTTCCCAAATGAACATTGTGGCAACTTTGACACGTTATAAACGTCACAGGTTTGTCGTTTTGTTTCATTGGTTCATCTGGTTTTACATTGGTTGGATGAATGCCTTTGTGACGTGCTTCGTCTTTATTTTTCGAGGCTTGTTTATCGTGGCAGGTTTGACAAAGTGCGTTTGAAGTCGGATATTTTTTCTCAAGCAACGCAGAACCCAATTTGCCGTCATGAACAACGTGACACGTTTGACAGCTCACAAACTCAACGTTTTTAACGTCTTTTTGCATTGGTTTTGGGTATTTTTTAGGATCAGGTTTGATGTTGACAGGATGCACGCCTTTTTTGTGAGCGTCTTTTTCGTTTTCAGAATTTTGTCGCTCGTGACATTCTAAACAAAGCGATGCTTTTTCATTTTCCGAAACCGTCAACGCGCTGTTATCAAAACCGCCGTGAATTTGGTGGCACGTTTGGCATAGCATTTCGTTTTGATTTCCTAAAACGCCACCATTTTTAAGCAATGAATTCGGCAAACCGTGTTGTTGTAATTTCGATTCTGTTGCAAAAACGAGAGCATTTTTTTCAGGTGGTAACGCTAATTTAATCGCTAACGGATGATTTACGCCGCGATTTTTAACTTCTTTTTCACGCGCATTTTTACTTTTTGATTCGTGGCATTTTTCGCACAAATCACCATTTTTATTCGGCACGCGAAGCCACGCATTGCCGTGTTCTTTGTATAGCGTTTCGTTTTATTTTTCGATATTTTCTTTTGTGTGAGGCGTATGGCAACTCGCGCAATTCAACTCGTTATGCTCTCCGTGTGGAAAATCATTGGGTAATTTATCCGCACGTTTTTCGACAAAACGCTCTTTTTTCAATTTTTCATCGTCATAAACACTCGAATGCTGTTTATTTACGCCGATTCGCAAACGTGAATCCACAATCGCGCCGTTATGACAACTGTAACACATCGAAAAACCACCATCTGGTAATTGACCTTGTTTATCAGGTTGCGCGGTTTCTTTATTCCACGACAAATGACAGGCTAAACAATTTTTTTGTGACGTTTCAATAGGTTCAGAATTATTTTTTGCGGGTGTTGAGAATGTTGGATTGATTGAAAATTCGACAATTTGATTGCCTAAAGTTTCCGCAACAATAAGTTTGCTGTCTTGAAAAGCTAATGAAGTTGGCGATTTTAAAACTAACGAGTTGCCGTTTTGCTCGGTTAATTCGCCAAGTGATTCGCCATTTTTGAACACTTTAATTGTGCCAAAATAACTGTCACTGATAAAAAGCAAATCGGTTTTTGTGTCGATTGCAATCCCGTTTGGGCGAAATAATGAATTTTTGTCTGTGCCGAATTTGCCAATTGTCGAAAAGAATCGCCCGTTTTTATCAAATTGTTGAATTCTCGAATTCATAATATCGACAACGTACAAATAGCCGTCACGGTCAAATGCCATTTGATACGGATATTGAAATTCGCCATCCATTTCACCGCGTTTGCCAAAACACGAAAGCGGCGTATTTTTCACCAAATCAAAACGGCAAATTCTATGATTGGCACGGTCAGCCCAATAAATCAGGTCTTCATAAATTGCAATCGCTACAGGTTCAGGCGGATTTTTGCTGTCAGCCGTTTGTGAAACATCAATTTTTTTGGTGAGTTTGCCCGAATTATCAAAACGTGAAAGTCACGTTTGGTTGGATTCGCTGACCAAATTTCGTTTTTATAAGCGAAAATACTTAACGCCACGCTTTCAGTTTCAACAACGGCACTTTCAAAATGCAAACCTTGTGCATCTAAAAAAATCGGTTTTTCAGCAGAAACGGCAACGCCAACAGGTTGCTGTAAATTTGTAGCTAAAACACGTTGAGCCGTAATTTCTACCGCGTGCGAATTGGCAGAAATCAGCCACAAAAAAAACGCCAAAAATAACTTAACGTAGCATTTCACGAATGGTAATCCGTTGGTCATCGTTTTTGTAATGCTCTAAAAAGCGTGGAATGATGTGCGTTTGAATCGCTTGCACTTGCTCAGGATTCGCGCCCAATTTTTGCAAATCAAGTTTTGATTTCTTGTCGTTGTGGCAATCTTGGCAAGGCGTGCCTTGATGCGAATTTTCAGTTTTTTGCCAATTTAACTGTGCGTGAATTTTTGCGTGCAACGTCGCTTTTTCAGATTCATTTGCACTTTTCCACATCGCGGCAATTTGTTTTGCAAAATCGTCATTTTTTAACAAAAAAATCCGTTCATCATTCAAAAATGGCGCAATTTTAGGATTTGTCGGACGCACATTTTCATTATCGAGTTTTTTGCCAATTCGCAATTCCCCTGAAACAAACTTCGTTTTTTCCATATCAAACCAACGATAAGACAATTTTTCGTTTTCAAAATGGCACGTTTCACAAGCCATAAATTTAACGTGCATATTGTTAAATGTGCGCGTTCGCAGAGCTTTTTGATGCGGCAACGGCGTGTGACAGGTTCGGCAAAAACTTTGTGACGCGGTTTCTAATTCGCCAGCTTGTTTGTGAAACGGTGGAATCACGAGTTTTTCAGCAATCTCAACGTCTCTATGTTCACGCAGTTTTTTTACTGATAAATCGAGCGCATTTTGATTGATAACCGTACTTTCGATTTTCTGTTGATGTAATGGAATTTCTGCCGCAAACGCTAATTTAACGACAAACAGAAATAATAAAAAGTATATTTTCATAATTTGTCCTCGTCATTTTTATCGTTTTCAACATGGTTGTGTTCATAATCCGCAATCGCTTTCGGTTTAATGAAATGATGATGCACTTTTTGAACACGCTCTCTTAAAATTCGTTTCACTTTTGCAAAATAACTTTCTTTCTTCTTCGGTTTTGAACCGATGATAATGCGTTGAAATTTCTCCGCACCAAAAATGGAGTTATTGTTGTTTTTGTTCAATTTTTTATCATCACCAAAAATGCTCCAGGCGATATTACCGATTAAAAACACAATCGAAAGCAAACCCAAAATTGCCGCGAGTTTGTACCAAATCGACAATTTTTTGAACGTTTCGAAATCAGGTTTCAAAACGTCTTCAATTTTCGTTTCAACACCTAAACCCAGCGTTGCCACACCGTGCATTTCTGAATTTAAAAAACCGTTATTCGCCACGCTTTTGGAATAATCTTTGTGACAATTTGATTGCCCGCACGTTTGCGAAAGATGAGCAGAATTAACAGAAGATTCGGAATCTTCGTCGCGTTTTATTCCGTGGTGCAAACCTGTTGGCGCATGACATTCAACGCATGACGCGCCGTGTAAATTTCCATCGGCTAATAAACGTCCGTGTAACATTTTGTCGTAACTTTCTGTCGAATGAATGAACTCCAAACTCACGGCTTTTTTCTCATGTGTTTTTGGGTCTTCTTGCTCGACTTTTGCCATTTTTTCGATGTTGCCGTGACAATCGACACAGATTTTATTTGAAACATTTTTATTCAAATGATTGCCAATGTAACGACGCAAAATATGACCACTGAATTGATTTCGCCAAGCATCGCCCTCGTGACAAGTGCCACATTCTGCGTCATTGTGTGAAAATTCAGCTTTGAAGGCTTCCATTTGTGACGCGGCAATATACGGCGCGTTATCGTGACAACGCTGACATGACGGTAACGCAGAATCTTTATCTTCTTGAATCCGATTCCCAGCTGCAAAATCTTTGGTTAAACCTTTGCCGTGTGCCGATTTTTCAAATTCTTTCGCAATGTCTTTATGCGTGAATGCTTTGCCATTGGAAGGTTCTTTAACGTGACAACTTTCACCACAATCCACTAAACCGTCTTTTTCTTCATGAGGATAATCTGTGATTTTTCGATGACAATCTTTACATGGAACGCTGCCATGCAATGAACCGTAATAATCCGATTTCAAAATTGAAGCCGAACGAATTTGCCCTTGTTTATCAATATATTTCAAATCAGGCAAACCGTGACACGAAAAACAGCCATCTGGGTCAGGCTGGCGTTTATCAGCAAATGCGGCGTGGCAAAAAATCAGCAATATCGCCAAAAAGAAAAAGTTAAAACGATTCATCAGTGCACAACCACCGTAATCGTTAACGCTGTCAGGAATCCTAAAATCATCGTTCCGTTAATCACTCGCGCCCATGAAATGGTTTGAACTGGCGTGACTTTGGGTTCAAAACGCGGTTTAAACGTAATCACTTGCCAATCGGGATCGGGGAAAATTTCTGTGCCTTTTTTAACGCGCTTAGGTTCTTTATGACGCGACGCTGTTGTCCATTCAATCGCGTTCCAATCGCACACATCGACGCATTCGTGACAATCCATGCAAGACGATTGTTCGACGACCGCGACTTTATCAATCATTTTTATCGCGCCACACATACAATTTCTCGCGCAAACATTGCAACCTGTACAACGTTCTTTTGCGACGCGGATTCGATGCGTGCTGCGAAAACGTGAGCCAAAACTGTTCACAATTCCATCAATCGCGCCAATCGGACACATAAATTGGCAATAAGCACGACCTTTGCTTGAGAAAAATCCGAGCAATAAAAGGAGCGATAAATTCACCAAACCAACGGCTGAAAAAATAAACGCTAATCCCCCCGCGCCGCCTGACATGGCTTCGACTAAACGTGGCACGGTGACGAAATTACACAGCGTACACGCACTCACGCCGATGGCTGGCAAAACAACTAAATACGTTCCTAAATAGCTGTAACGGATTTGAAATTGCGGCAACCAGCGGTATTCGATTTTCCAACGGTCGTTTAATAATCGGCTGACTAATTCGCTAAATCCACCAACTGGACACAAATAACCGCACCAAATCCGCCCAAAAAATAACGTCGTCAGCAAAATCAGCCCGAAGGCAATCACGCCAATCATTGCCGCTGAAACGTGCGTGGCAAAATCTTCGAGCGACATATTCGGAAAATACAAATAAAACCGCCGCATACACAAACGCCCGCATAAATCACTGTTACCCGCGATTTTTGGCAAAATGGCGAGCGGCGTTAAAAATAAAATGCAGGAAATAAAAATCGTGGTGTAACGAAAACGTTGCACTTTCGGAACGTCGCGCCAACGTTGCAAGGCGGTTTTAAAGGGATTTTTCATTGTTTAATTCTCAAACTCGTGACAACTCAAACACAACGTGCCGTCTTTCGCAGGCAAACGCAGTAAAACTTCATTTTTTAAACGTTGATAAGGCGGCAAGGTCGCGGCAATTTTTTCTAAACGCTCGTGTTTATCGGCTTCCATAACGTTGCTCCAACTATGTTTTTCATATTCCACACCTTTTTTAATATCGCCATTTACTTGATTGCTGGCAGGGTTTTTTTCACCTAAAACCCCTTTTGCGTGTGGCGAATGGCACGTTAAACAAAGCACTTCATCATTTTCTGAAAGTGGCAAATGTACGCCTTGTTCTTTTTCGGTTTTTTTCAAATTGGTTTTCATATTTCGTGCTGAACTTTTTGAATTTTCTAGCGTTTTCAAATTCGCATCAGTATGTTCAACAGCGTTGAAATGCGGCGTTTTTAAATGGCAACCCAAACACACTTTTTGAACTGGTAAACGCAAATGTGTGTCCACTAATGGGCGTAATTTATCGCGCTGTTCGTTGATTTCACTGTGACAAAACAAACAGTTTTCTTTTTTAAGCGTGCCGTCATCGTTGAGCATCAAATGGATGTTTGGTCGTTCATGTGCTTTTTTATCGTGACAATTTGAGCAAAATGTTTCTAATTTTTTGTAACCGTCTTTGCGTAAAAAATTAGGCGCGTTTTTATCAATTTTGTCGTAAGGCGTTTCGGCGATTATTTCTAAACCGTGACAGGTTTTACAACCGATTTTTCTATCTTCTTTTAAAACAAATTCCGCTGGCAGTTGCATTTCATCGAGCAATTTCACATCAACGGCATGATGCAAATCGGGCAAATGTTTTGATTGTTTATAAGATTGCGTTTGCCAATCGGTGAATTCATCGGCAAAGGCAACATTGCAAATCAACAACAGAAAGAACCAAATTCTCATAAGCCTTTCTGCTCTTGTTCGCCGTGACTATGACAACGTACACAATCCGAACCATCATTAAAATGCACACCACTTAATCCATTTCCTGTGTCAGTTTCACCGCCGCCTGAAATTGTTTTCATGTCGTGACACAACGCGCAAAGTTGGCTGTAATTGGTATCAGCTTCGAGTAATTTCACGGCGTAAGGTTTGTTGCGAATGTTGGAATCCAATAAAAATGCGCCTTTTCGTGAATCGTCGATAATCAAACCTTTATTTTCTGAGCCGTGCATCGCGTGACAATCGACACAATCCACCACCGTTTTATAGTTATAACCACCACGCAAACCGTTATAAAGCCCGTCGCTCGTGCCTTGTGTTAAACCATGTTTGTCGATGGCGCGATAATTATCTTCTGCGGCAATCGCTTCATTTCGTGAACCTGCATGAATAATCGAATATTTCGTTTGTTGATGATTGCGATTGTGACAACGCAGACAAAATTCATTTTGATTTTCGTAAGGCGTTTCGGTGTCGGATTTATCTTTAAACATCGTTAAATCAATCGCAGGTTCAAACTTTCCATTCATATTCGATGCAGCATGACAAACCACACATTGCCGACTGGTTGTCGGTAAATCTTTTGACGAATCAAAATCATGTCGATGTTTCCCCGTTCTAAACGGATTTTTCGGCATATCTTTTGGATTGTGACAAACGAGGCATTGCGGTTCTGTTTGTTTCGCGCCGTTATAACCGTGACAACCTGTGCAAGTAGCGAATTTCTTTTTATCCACAATCGTTTTAATTTTCGGGACGCTTTGATGCAAACGGCGCATTGAATGGCAACTTTGACAATTCGCTTTTCCCCACGCGCTGCCATTTCCATGCGAAGGCGTTAACAGTAAACTGCCATTTTGTGACACCGTTTTCGCATGAATCGGCATCACAAAAATTAAACAAATCAGAAAAATTAGACTTTTAACGTGTCGCATGGCAATCACTGCAATAAAATTCGTTATGGCAACGTCCGCAACGTGCCGAATCAAAACGTGCTTCCAAACCGTGTAAGGTTCGATAGCCTAAAGGGTGATAACCCGGGCCAGACGTATCACGGCGTAAATGGCAATCGGTGCAAAAATTCACATCTAAATGGCAGGTTTCACAGTATTTTTCATTGCCACGCGACGCTTCGTTATGATGATTTTTGTAATCAAATTTGTGGTCAGGCGGTTGAATTCGCTCTTTATCGGTATGACAAACATCACAACGCCAAGGCGCACGCTGTTCATCAACGTGGCAACTGTGACAAATTGGTTTTAACGCTTCATTCGCAATTACGGTTAAATTTTTAATTTTTTTAATATCAACCACATCAAATTTTGCGTAAGAATGACAAAGCAAACAACTATCGCCTTCTTGTTTCATTACGTCTAAATGCGCGTTGTGAGGGTAATGTACATCGGATTTTTGATTACGTTTTTCCCACCACGAATTATCCGTTTTCGTATCAATCGCAAAAACGGCATTGCTCAAAATTAGCAACAAACAAAATGTCATTATTCGGCAAATCATGGTTTTTTCGCCTGAAAATAATCGAAGTAATAGGTCATTTGAACTGCGCCGAGATATTCATTTGTCAGTTGAGAATTGTTGATATAACTGCCTTTCAAAGACAGCACCCAATTATTTTTAATCATTGTTTGCCATTCAGCTTCCACACCTGTCGCATAATTTTTGCCGTACAAACTTTTTTCTTCATCTCGAAACGCTAAATTCACGCTGTAACGGTTTTTGCTATCGAGTGCGTGCGTATGCGAAACGTAAAAACTGGTCGCATATTCGCCGCTACTTAATCGCAAATAATCGACTGTGCCTTGAAGCGTGATATTCGGTTTGAGTTGATAACTGATATTCGCATTGGCACCTTGTCCGTCATAACCCGTTGGACGATTCGCCACTTGCAAACCTGCTGAATAACGCAAATCAGTTGAATAACGATGCTCAACTGAACCGCGCCAAATTTGCTGTTCACCCAGCGCGTAAGCGGAATAAAAACGGTCTCGAAACGTAACGTAAGGCTGAACAGGTCGATAGGCTTCAAAATAATTTCGCAAACGCACACTTTTCAAAACATCCCACCACGCATCAACAAATACATTTTCAAGACGATTTTTTTCGCTGGCGTAAGACCCTTTTAAATACATTTCAAACGGTTTATTTTCGCCGAGTAAATTTCCTGTCAAACGAGTCGCCGCGTTGTAGCGATAAGTGGTTAAGTTGCGTTTTCTCAATACTTGACTTGGCATTCCTAACACATCGGAATTCGTTTGATTATCAATGTCTGTGGTCGCTTCTAAAACAGGTGGCGGTGTATCGGGAACATCAAAATTTCCGTCAATTAGCCCTTCGTTGAAAATCGGGGTTAATAACGAAAATTCAGGATTGATTTCAGAACTGTAAGTCGTATTTGAGTTAGATGTTGTTGTCCGCACCACATTTTGTAAAAACGTTTCGCTACGCTGAACCGCTTGCATTCCCAAACGAAAATCCGTTTTTTCAACTTTGAACCAAGACATTGAAAAATTCGGCGTGAGATTTAACGCACTTTCAATGCCGCCAACTAAATTCCCGCGTAACGATTGAACATGGTCGATTTGCAATGGTCTTCCGCCATAAACTTCAAAACTCAACGGATTTGAAAACTGATATTTTATCGACGCGCCATCAACTAAATACAAACCCAAATTATCAGATTTTTCAAAACGTCCGCCGCGCAATGTCACGGGCAAAAAATCGAATTGTTTTTCGGCATACGCTTGATACATTTGTTGTTTATCGCGGTAAATATCGGAACTTAATCGACTGATTGCGCTGATATGGGCGTTTAATTTTTGATTCGGATTGTTATAAACCAATGTTCCCCAAACCTCGCCCGTGTAATCGCCGTTATCCATGTCGTAACGGTTATCGGTTTGCAATTTTGTTCGCACAGAACCGCGCCAACTGTCGTTTTGGTCGGTGGCAAAGGCGTTAGTTGTCGAAGCAACAAACAAAAAAAGACTAAAACGTTTCATCATTTCGAGTACGAATCTCAAACGGTTCAAGACCTTGTTCACGTTTTTCACGGTGTTTTTTTAACGCTAAACCCGTAAAAGTCGCCACCGCAATAATGCAACTGCCGCAACCTGCACATGTTCCAATTTTCGGCACAGTGCAAGCGGTTGCTAATAATCCCTGACTTAATGCCACGCCTGAACCAGTCAACCACGGCAAAGTTTGAGCAACTAAATCGGTCGTTTTCATTTTTTCAAATCCACTAAAACAGCACGTTCAGGCAAAGCAGTTACAGACAAAACAACATAATTTGATTTCACTGCGATAATATCTGCGGGAATTTGTGTTTTTGGCGGCTCAATCACGTTTCCACTCACCAAATTCACCGCAAATAAACCGACTTTATTAAGTTCTGTTGCTGTGCCGTTGTAAGGTAATTTCAAAAAGAATTTTTCTTTGCCAAGCGAACAAACAGGCGTGATATTTAAGCAACGTGATTGAAAATAAAATACAGAACTCGACACGTCACCCAGTGTTAATTTGCCAACTTTTTTATTTTTAGCGTAAGAAAATGCCGTCCAATCTGACGCAATAATTTCAAATCGAAAATTCGATAAATTTTCAGCATTAGATTCTGTGTGATTTGTAACAAGCCAAAAATCTTTGGTATTCGTGCCTGTGAAAGGATTTCTTAAAACAGAAATTTGGGTTGTTAATTGCGACGATAAAATTGTTTTTAAATCCGTGTCATTTACACTAAAAATTTCATCACGCGCTACAACCTGAAATTCACCTGAAACTGCGTTGATTTTGTTGCTTTGCAATTGCGTTGTGAACGGATTTAGTTTTGTTTTACTTAAAACATCGGCGACGTTTTCAACAATTTTGCCGTCAGTTGAAAGTTTAAAATGCGGCATCGCTAATTTCACAATGCCTTCTTTTATCAATTTTGGGTAAGCGTTATCACTTAATTCGCCCACGATACGGATATTTTCAGAACCTAAAATGCCTGTTTTTGTTACCGCTGAAGAGATTGAACCATTTGCTTTTTTGTCGTGACAATCTGTGCAAGGCATCGTGTCTGCCAATGGGCGCGTATTATGACTAATTAAATACTCGTTGGTTTCTGTCCAAATCATTTGTGAATTTGGATTTTTAAACCCTTTTGCTTTGAGTAAATCGTCAAATTTGGTTTTTAAATCTTTTACGTCCTGATATGTTTTCGGTTCGCTGTCGATGCCATTTGTGACGCTTAAACGTTCGGCTCGCGTTAAAACACGTTGATTTGTACGGTCTAACCAATAATAACGACTCGCAGGGTTATACGGCATGATGCGCGATTTGCCGTCTTCGCTGAGGCGATAACGAAAACGCGGTTTTAGCGGTTTGTTGTCTGCTTAGTGCGTGTTTTAAAAGTGGAAAAAAGGGCTGAAATGTAGAAGAATCCGCAATTTTCCACAATGAAAAAGAATCGATCCAAGAAGATTAAGCGTTACCCAACAAATTTGAATGATAAAAAATGGCTG
>BJHG01000037.1 GCA_014191975.1 Methylococcaceae bacterium
TGAACGAACTTTTGCTTGGCTTTATCGCTATCGCCGTTTAAGTAAAGATTATGAAGTCTTAACCGATTCAAGTACGGCGTTCATACATATTGCGATGATAAACTTGATGCTCGGACGGCTTTAAAGCGGATTTCTGACTTTTAAAACACGCACTCAACAAAAGTCGTTGTCGAACCGCGTGCGCCTGAATCTAAAACAGGGACATTTTTAAGTAATTTTGTCACAAATTCTTTTGCACCAGCTTCGTTGCCTGTTTTCTTTTCAGCAAATCGCCACGCTGCTAAATAGTTATAACGTGCGCCACCTGAAGTTTTGGGATTTGGTGTAACAATTGAAACGCCGTCTTTTACTAAATCGTCCCAATTTTTAATCGCTTTAAGATTACCTTTGCGAACTAAAAAAACAATAGTTGATGTGTAAGGAATGCTGTCATGGGGCAATTTTGTTTGCCAATCTTTCGGTAATAAACCCGCTTTTTCGTGAATTTGGTCGATGTCGTAAGATAACGCAAGTGTGACCACGTCGGCTTGCAAGCCTTCAATCACAGCTCGAGTTTGTTTGCCTCCACCGCCATGTGATTGTTGAATTTGAACATCTTCGCCTGTTTTGTCTTTCCAATGTTTGATAAAAAGTTGGTTGAATTCTTTATACAGTTCACGAGTTGGGTCATACGAAACGTTAAGTAATGTACGATCTGCCAATGCCTCTGCACTCAGTAATAATCCTAAACTAAATAACGCTGATGTTACTACTTTATTCATTTTGATTTCTCCAATTAGAATTTTGTTATTTATAACTTGGTTTGCCATCGCCAAACGCATTCAAGTTCACTTCAAAATAAAAGAAGTTACTCGCTTCTGTGCCTTGTGCACCTGTTGTTTTTGCTGAAACTGTTTCAGTAAAACCACCAGGATTGAAACGCGCGTAACTCAAACTCCAATCGACATACGGGTTTAATTTGTGGCGCATCCGAATATCAAATTCATGCCCTAAGAAGCTGCCACTTTTACCGGTTGTGTCGCGCAAGCCTGCTCGATTCCAACCACCTGTTTCACTTTCTTGCCAAAAAGCGTTGTAACCTGTATCAATCCGAACGTCTTTATAGGGCGTAAATTCCAAACGGGCTTTTGGCGCGTGAAGGTTGTCCCACGAAAAATAATCATTTCGTGACCAAGGTTGATTAAAACCATAAAACGCATCAAAACGTTGATTGATGTTATCAGCAGAACTTTTATCCCCTGTACCAAAACCGTAATACGCACTCACACGAGGTTTCCACTCATGGTCAAAGCTGTAACCCAATTCCAATGAGTAAGCGAGCGCATCATGTTGGCGTAGCGCTTGAGAATACGTTTCAGGTTTATTTTTTTTACCCGTCAATGAGCCAAAACGCCCAAATTGTTTGTTTATGTCAGCATCAAAATCAAAACCGCTGGCACCAAATAAACCATAAACACGCAAACCTGGCGCGTAAATATCAGAGTCGGCTTTTCGGAAAGAATTGTTAGGATTTGTCGGATCACCATCGACTTTACGTCCAATAAAATACGGCTGAATTGTCACAAATTCTGACCATTGACGTAAATTTAAAACGCCTCCATAAATCCAAGTATCTTCGTCATGTTGGTCAAAATTGTATTTCAACCGTTCAACAGGTTTTAACGCAAAGGTGTCTAAATGCCAGCTATTTTGTTTTTTACCCAGTTGAACGCGAAAACCTTCAAAATTATTGGTTGTATTTCGGAATTGATTGTTGCCAATTAGACGGCGGTCAAGCAACTCTAAATGTTGCCGCCCCGCACGAAAACTTAATGGATGATTATGACCAAACACATTATCAAAATAGAGTTCGGCGTAGCCTTGAATAATTTCAAATTCGTTCACATCCGCATCGGTTCGGTTGTAAAGTCCGTTGTAACTACGTGCGTCTTCAAATTCCACTGCAAAACGTAGCGGGTCTAAAATCTCTTTCACCCCTAAATAAGCGCGAGTACGCAGCAACCATAAATTGTCAGGATTTTCTCGAAACCCTGTTTTGTCTGTTGCGCTCGGACGGTAATCATTTTCACGGTATTCGTAACGAGTCCGAAAATCTAAACCAACATCAAGCCATTCGACATCACGAAATTGTTCAAATTGGGTTTTGCTTAAATTGCGAACGTAACTTTGTGGGTCAGGTTCGGGCTCAACGCGATACCCTTTGGTTTTTTGATAAAAATCTTCAGCATTCGCTAAGTTTGATAATGAAAGTAACGCGAGTGCGCTTGCTTTAAAAAAAGGGGATTTCATAGTTTGCTCTCCAAAATTTTTAGTTGTTGGCAAACATGGTAGGGAAAGACGGTAACTTTGGAAAACGGTATTTTTAGATATAAATATCGAAAAAAAAGATATTTAAAACCAGCTTCATGACAATTAACCTAAGCAATTGGCGAGAACCGACAGTCATATCTTTGTCATGCATTAATGTCATAATTTTGTAAAACATGCCCTAATAATTTTCATACCATGAAAAAAACAAAAGCTGAAAAACATAAATTATTACTCCGCCATTTAACACTCGATGACTATGACAATCTCGCGATTTTAATGGAACACGTCTACGGTAATCTCGGTGGAGCGTGGAAAAAAGATCAGTACATTTCACAAATCACCCGCTTTTCCCAAGGACAAATTGTCATTGAAGATAATGGCGTTTTAGTCGCTGCAGCGTTAAGTATGGTCGTGAATTACTACCGTTTTGGTGATGTACATACTTACGCGCAAATTACAGGCGATGGTTATTTGACCCATCACGATCCTGATGGTGATACGTTGTATGGTGTAGACATTTTTGTTCATCCAAAATATCGGGGCTTACGTCTAGGACGACGACTGTACGATGCCCGAAAAGAATTGTGTCGTAAATTAAATTTACACCGATTTATTGCGGGTGGACGAATTCCTGGCTATTCAAAATATGCCGACAATTTCACGCCTGTGCGTTATATTGAAGAAGTTAAAAACCGCGAAATTTTCGATCCCGTTTTATCGTTTCAACTGGCTAATGGCTTTCATGTTCGTAAATTATTAACCAATTATTTGCCCATTGATAAAGACTCGAAAGGCTTTGCGACATTGCTGGAATGGGTGAATTTGGATTATATCGACACTCCCTCATCGATTGGTGATTTAAAAAGCATTGTTCGCTTAGGGGTTGTGCAATGGCAAATGCGAACAATGACCAGCGTTGAAGAACTTTTAAAACACGCCGAATTTTTCATCGATGCAGTCGCAGGCTATCACGCTGATTTTGTATTATTCCCCGAATATATGAGTGCGCCGTTAATGGGTTTATTTAATGATAAACATCCGCCTGATGCAATTCGTGCTTTAGCAGGTTTTAGTCGAGATATTCGGAACGGTTTACTCGAAATGGCGATGTCATATAACATCAATATCATTGCAGGTTCATTACCAGAATACAGTAATCACGAACTTTACAATGTCTCTTGGTTGTTGCGTCGAGATGGCACATTTGAGGCGCAATATAAAATCCATATCACAACAGACGAAGTTAGTTGTTGGGGTGTAAAAGGCGGTGACGCACTAAAAGTATTTGATACCGATTGCGGTAAAATTGCAGTATTAGTGTGTTTCGATTCTGAATTTCCAGAATTAGCACGATTAGCGGTGTTACAAGGTGCAAAAATCCTTTTTGTTCCTTTTTGGACAGATACCAAAAATGCGTATTTGCGTGTTCGGTGTTGTTCACAAGCACGCGCAATTGAAAATGAGTGCTTTGTAGCAATCACAGGTAGCGTGGGTAATTTACCACACGCCGAAAATATGGATATTCAATACGCGCAAGCGGCAATTTTTAGTCCAAGTGATTTTTCATTTCCACACGATGCAATTCTCGCTGAAGCCACACCGAATACAGAAATGACATTGATAGCGGATGTAAATTTAGATTTGTTGAAACAGGCAAGAACACGTGGAGCAGCACAAAATTTATCCAAACGCCGCACAGATTTATATCGGTTGGAATGGTTTTAATACCACAAAAAGCCAATCGTTTTTTAAAACGATGGGCTTTTTTAATGTGTTAATCTTAACGATTCGCTTCGTGAATTAACATAGCAAGTCGTGCCGAACAATCACTTGGAATTTGCTCCCAATTAAACTTCCACTGCCAATTTCCCCACGTCGTTCCAGGTGTATTCATACGGTTTGAACTACCGATTTCTAAAATATCTTGCATCGGTAAAATTGCTAATTTTGCCACGGAATTCAACGTGAAACGCATTAACGCTTGGGGAATATTCGTACTTTCATCGAGGTTTAACGCTTTATTAACCTGTGAACGTTGATTTTCATCCAGACTACTTTCCCAACCAACCGTCGTATCGTTATCATGTGTTCCGGTATAAACGACACAATTTACTTCGTGATTTTCGGATAAATGAGGATTATCCGATTCACCACTAAAGGCAAATTGCATAATTTTCATACCTGCTAAATCGAACTTGATCCGTAACGTATTTACTTCATCTGTAATAATCCCCAAATCTTCAGCAATCAATGTAACATTAGGGAATTGCGTTGTCAGTGCTGTTAATAAGTCATCACCTTCCGCTAAAACCCATTCGCCCGTCATGGCTGTTGGCTCATTTGCAGGAATTTCCCAAGCCGATTCCAAGCCACGAAAATGATCAATTCGCACCACATCAAACAATGTTACTTGCGTTTGCATTCGTTCTATCCACCACTTAAATTTGGTGTATTTTAAATAATTCCAATCGTAATGCGGATTGCCCCAACGTTGACCTGTTTCAGAAAAATAATCAGGTGGAACGCCCGCAACAACAGACATTTCACCCTTATCATTCAATTTAAAGACATCCCGATTTGTCCAAACATCCACACTATCGTAAGACACAAAAATTGGAATATCACCAAAAAGTAAAATACCACGTTCGTTTGCATAATTTTTTAGCGCAACCCATTGTTTAAAGAAAATGTATTGTTCAAATTTGATACTCATCATCGAAAATTTCAATGCAAAACGCACATCGTTTAAAGTGGCACGATAACGGTTTTTATATTCGTCTGCCCAAGTATTCCAACTGGTTTGACCAAATTTCTGCCGCAATGCCATAAACATGACAAAATCATCTAACCAGTAAGCATTTATGTCGCAAAATTCCTTAAAATCGACTTTTTCATCAGCGGTTGCCTGTTCTTGAAAGCCGCCAAAGGCTTTGTTTAATAAACAGCTATGGTGAAATGTCGCATTTTGACAACTGACACAAAATTCTTCTTTTGTTAACCAACCTTTTTCAAGTAATGCTTTAAAATCAATCAACGCTGGATTTCCAGCATGAGCAGACAGAGATTGATATGGTGAGCCATCGTCGTGTGTAATGCCAAGTGGCAATACCTGCCAAACTGTCACACCAGAATTTTTTAAAAAATCAACAAATCGATAAGCATCCTGCC
The DNA here is from genome assembly GCA_014191975.1 of Methylococcaceae bacterium. Lineage (GTDB taxonomy): Bacteria > Pseudomonadota > Gammaproteobacteria > Methylococcales > Methylomonadaceae > UBA10906. The sequence continues at coordinate 5,479 of BJHG01000037.1, forward strand.
CTAAATTTCGACTTGGTAATGACGTAATATGCAATAAAACGCCTGCGCGGCGTTGATTCAAAGCAGTTTTCATGTCCAGCACTTTAGGATTCCATGCCTTGACGCATCGTGCCACCATTTGCAGGCGCGCCCGATCCTTGTGTGAATGAAAGAGCCAAATATGCAGGTGGCTCCTCACCAAGTAAATAATACAAGTTTGCCAAATTCAATCGAAATTGTGCTTCAAAACTACTCACAGCATCGCTTGGATTGTAATCACCGAACCACCAAAACCAATCAGAACCTTCACAAACCGCAAGTTGTAACTCGGCTTTTTCACGTAATTTAGCATCGAATTCTTTCGCTGTTGTCACACGATCAAACATTTTTTTCACATCCCCAAGCATATACCAACCACGATTCTTGTCAGGATCTCCAACCCACGTTGAAAATGTGCCATAAACCCAACTTCCCGCGACTAATTTATTCAACGGTTTTGGCTTCACATTTTGCTTGATACATTCGCCAAACGTTGTCATTTCAATTTGTGGATGATTTGATAAACGTCGATATAACGCACTCAAGAAATAAATACCATTTTCTGGAAAATACTCCCACGCATTTTCGCCGTCCATTATTATGGACACGACAGCGTCAGGAATAGCACGCTGTGCAATTTGTTCCAAATTATGAATTAAATCATTGACTGCATCGTCTGCGTGCCATTTTGAATACTGAAAACCAATTAAATCTGATAACCCATCGTCACGGAAAAAGCAGTTGATTTTACTACCTTTTAATTGAAACGGATGGAAGGTACTTTTGGGGCGTTCGTTTTCAGGGAGATTCAAGCTGTTTCCTAAAACCGCGCCACCACTTGCAGTCCATTCAAAACCAAATTTATCCAATTGTTTAATCGTTTCGTCACTAACACTTCCTTCAGAAGGCCAGCATCCTTTGGGTTCAAAACCAAAAAAATGCTTAAAGGTTTTTACACCTTTTTCTAAATGCCAATGCACACGCTCCTCACCATTTGGATATGCCTTTAATTCAGGTAATGGCGCATTTGGCATGGCTTCATGCGTAGTATTTATATCCAACAATAACGGAATAATCGGATGTGAATACGGTGTAACCGATAATTCAATTTGTCCTTTTTTTGCCAGAACTTTATAACGACCTAAAACATGCGTTAATTGGTCGCCAATAATACTCAACATCTCCAAGCGATCAGCCAGCGTAAAATTGCCACCTTTTAACAATAAACGTTGCGCTCTTGCATCAGATAACTTAACAGTTTCACCGAGCCATGCTAAGTGATACCACATCAGCATATCCGCAATAAATTGCACGTTCACATATTGCGTAATCTCTTTTTCAATGAATAACTCTGCCATTTCGGCTAAATGCTTGAATTGTGGATAACGGTTAATTTGACGCACACGATTTGCTTTTAAACAATCAGTCATCGTTTTAAACGGTGTTGCAACTAACGAAGAATCATTTGTTAAGGCGGCTAATAATGAATCGGTAAACGGTGTTTGGTTATGTAAAAAGCTGTTAATTTGACGTGCATATTCTTCTATTTGCTCAAGTAAAATTGGCGCAAAGTTCACGACAACTCTAGCATCAGGTGCCGCTTCTAAATGTGCCACCATATCGACATAATCTTTCATGACGTGTAAATACGTCCATGGCAATTTGAATTCACCTGACTGTAAATCACGGTATTCTGGCTGGTGCATGTGCCAACAAAATACCAATTTTAATTTTTTACTAGCGGACATAATGTCTTTTATCTCCTAACATTTCGGGTGCCACTAAAACAATACCATTTGGGCTAATGTGAAAACGTGCGGCATCATCTTCGCGGTTTTCACCAATAATCGTATATTCAGGAATATTACAACCTTTTTCAATAATGGCACGTGTAATTCTGCAATGACGCCCTATATTCGCATCAGGTAGAACAATCGAATCTTGAATCGTGCTATAAGAATTCACCCGAACATTTGAAAATAAAAGTGAATGTCGAACTGTCGCCCCCGAAACCACACAACCGCCTGAAATCATTGAATCAATTGCCATGCCACGTCTATCTTCTTCGTCGAAGACAAATTTTGCGGGGGGTGTTTGTTCTTGATAAGTCCAAATTGGCCATGTATTGTCATACAAATTAAAATCGGGTTTAACACCAATCAATTCCATATTTGCTGACCAATAAGCGTCAATCGTACCTACATCACGCCAATAACTTTGTGCGCCACTTTGTAAATCTAAAAATGGGTACGCATTGACCACATATTTATCAATGACGGACGGAATAATATCATGACCAAAATCATGTGTAGAACCTTTTGTATCAGCATCTTTAATCAATTGTTCAAACAAAAAATCGGTATTAAAAATGTAAATGCCCATCGAGGCCAATGCGGTATCCGTGCGACCGGGCATGACAGGTGGATTTTCAGGTTTTTCAACAAATGCTTTCACGCGGCGATATTCATCAACATCCATTACACCGAATGCCGAGGCCTCTTCGAATGAAACTTCAATGCAACCAATCGTTAAATCGGCACGTTTTGCAACGTGGTCAGCAAGCATCGAACCGTAATCCATTTTGTAAATGTGATCGCCCGCAAGAATCAAAATGTGTTTAGGAGCTCGGCTACGTAAAATGTCGATATTTTGAAAAATAGCATCGGCGGTACCTTGATACCAAGAATTTTCACTATGACGTTGTTGTGCAGGCATTAAATCAACGTATTCACCAAATTCACCACGCAAAAAACCCCAACCTTTCTGAATATGTCTAATGAGTGAATCGGATTTATATTGCGTCAGCACGCCGATTTTACGAATTCCAGAATTCATACAGTTTGACAGTGGGAAATCAATAATTCGGAATTTACCACCAAACGGTACTGCGGGTTTTGCTCTCCAATCTGTCATATTTTCTAAACGTGTCCCACGACCACCCGCTAAAATTAAAGCAATGGTATTACGAGTTAAGTGGCTAACAAAACGATCTGGAATTTCATTGTTTGATGCCGACATTTTTAATCTCCATAGTTTAATTGATACACAATTTTTTTTGTTTGCTACACTTTACAAACAACATCCTACTTCACCGAGGCTATTTATAATGGAAAAGCAATCTTCCGTTGCGTTGGATTTCGATTCAGTCAAAATCGCTGCCGCAAAACATCATAATCCTTTTTCTGTCTTGGGTCGTCACCCAAAAGCAAACAAAATTCATGTTCGACTTTATTTGCCTTATGCCGAAACAGTATATTTTACCCATAATAATGTTTCAATTTCGCGTATCGAAGGCACAGATTTTTTTGAATACATAGCAAAAAAAGGGGAATTACCACCACATTACAAAATCACTTGGTTGGACAAAAGTGGATTCAGTCATGAAGGGCATGACCCTTATGATTTTGGTGTTCAATTACCAGAGTTTGACTTACATTTATTTGGTGAAGGCAAGCATTGGCACATTTATCAAAAATTGGGTGCACATTTACATACTGTAGACGACATTCAAGGGGTACTTTTTGCGGTTTGGGCTCCAAATGCAGGACGTGTGAGTGTTGTTGGTGACTTCAATCATTGGGATGGACGTTGCCACCCGATGCGAAGTTTAGGCGGTGGTGGTGTTTGGGAGTTATTTATTCCTGAATTAGCTGTTGGGTGTTTTTATAAATTTGAATTATTGAATCGTGCTAGTGAAGAAATTTTAGTTAAAACGGATCCATATGGACAACAATTTGAGAATCGTCCTAAAACAGCCGCTATGGTTGTCGGTAAAAATACGCATGAATGGCAAGATTCCGAATGGATGAAAGCACGTAAAAACCACGATTGGCTACGTCAACCCATGTCAATTTATGAAGTACATTTGGGTTCATGGAAACGCGATGAACATGGGCAATTTTTAAATTACCGTGAAATTGCGCTGCAATTGGTCAAATACGTTAAAGAATTAGGCTTTACGCATATTGAATTATTACCAATTACGGAGCATCCGCTGGATGATTCGTGGGGCTATCAAACAACCGGTTATTTCGCACCAACAAGTCGTTTTGGTTCAGCAGACGATTTTCGTTATTTTATCGATTATTGCCATCAAAATACTATCGGTGTGATTCTCGATTGGGTTCCCGCACATTTTCCGAAAGATAATTTTGCGTTGGCCCGTTTTGACGGTAGTCCACTTTATGAACATGAAGATCCGCGTAAAGGTGAACATCGTGATTGGGGGACATTAATTTACAATTATGGGCGCAACGAAGTATGTAACTTCTTACTTGCGAGTGCAATTTTCTGGTTAGAAGAATTTCATCTTGACGGTTTGCGTGTTGATGCTGTTGCGTCGATGTTGTATTTAGATTATTCACGCGAAGCGGATGATTGGATTCCCAATTGTTACGGCGGTAATGAAAATTTAGAAGCCATTGATTTCTTACGCGAACTCAATACAATTACCCATCAGCAGCAACCTGGCACGGTGATTATGGCGGAAGAATCAACTTCTTGGCCGCAAGTTACCCGTCCAACCTGGGCAGGCGGTTTAGGTTTTTCGATGAAATGGAATATGGGTTGGATGCACGATATTTTATCGTATATGCAACAAGATCCGATTCATCGTCAATACCATCATAACCAACTCACATTTGGAATGCTTTATGCGTTCAGTGAAAACTTCACCCTACCCTTCTCACATGATGAAGTCGTTCACGGTAAAGGCTCACTACTCAGCAAAATGAAAGGTGATGAATGGCAGCGTTGCGCGAATTTACGTTTACTTTATACGTTCATGTTCGCTTATCCAGGTAAAAAATTGTTGTTTATGGGCTGTGAATTTGGGCAAGGTACGGAATGGAATTTCAAAAAAGAATTGGATTGGTACATTTTGGAATACCCGCATCACAGCGGCTTACAAACATTGGTGAAAGATTTAAATCAACTTTACAAATCCGAACCTGCGTTGCATCGTCACGATTTTGAACAGCTTGGATTTGAATGGATTGACTGTCACGATGTTCAGCAATCGATTTTGTGTTTTCAACGCATTCACGGGCAATCACGCATTATTGTCGTTTTGAATTTCACGCCAATTATTCGTAAAAATTACCGAATTGGCGTACCTGAAAAAGGTGTTTATCGTGAAATTTTCAATTCGGATTCAAGTTATTATGCTGGAACAAATATTGGAAATGATATGGCTAAAACCGAAGATACGCCTTGGATGAATCAAGATTACTCTTTAACTCTCACTTTGCCACCACTCGGTGCGCTTATTTTAAAAATTTAACACGTTTTATGAAAAAAATTCTTTTTGCCACCAGCGAGGCATATCCATTTATTAAAACAGGTGGTCTAGCTGACGTATCGAGTAGTTTGCCGAAAGCACTTGCAGAATTACATCAAGATGTTCGTTTAATTTTGCCTAATTATGGGGCGTTGAAACACAACAATGAAATCAATTTTCGAAGTGAGTTTCGAGTTGGTATGCACACAGTGCGGTTGTTAGAAACAAAATTACCCGATAGCGAGGTTATAGTTTGGCTGGTTGATTGCCCTGAATACTTTGGTATGAATGGTAATCCGTATGTTGATGAAGCGGGGGATTCTTATCCAAATAACGCAGAGCGATTTGCGTTATTTTGTCGTGCTGTCATTGCGGTTGCAATGAATCGCATTCAACACGATTGGAAAGCAGACATTGTGCATTGTAACGATTGGCAAACAGGTCTTATTCCAGCGTTATTGTCATTGGAATATCAGTGTCCACAAACGGTATTTACGATTCATAACATCGCCTATCAAGGATTATTTAGTGGTTTAATGGCATCGGTTTTACGGTTACCAATGCCATTATTGTCACAAAATGGGTTGGAATTTCATGGCATGATTTCATTCATCAAAGGCGGACTTGTTTACGCAGATAAAATCACAACAGTGAGTCCAACTTACGTACAGGAAATTCAAACACCTGAATTTGGTTATGGTTTGGAAGGTTTGTTAATTTATCGCAACAATGATTTGAAGGGAATTATTAACGGTATTGATGCTGATTGGAATCCTGAAAATGATTTATTTATCCCCCAGAAATACTCGATTAACTCGTTACAAAACAAAGTTATTAATAAAATTGCATTGCAAACACAGCTCAATTTGCCTTTGGATGAAAATGTGTTCGTGATTGGTTTAATCAGTCGATTAGTTGAGCAAAAAGGCATCGATTTGGTTTTAGATTGTTTTCCAGCATTATTGAGCTTGCCAATACAGATTGTGATTTTGGGCAGTGGTAATAAAGATTTCGAAAAACAATTAAGTCAATTTTCAGCAATTTATCCTCACAAAATGGCATTATCGCTAGGCTATGATGAATCGTTAGCGCACTTAATCGAAGCTGGATCGGATGTGTTTTTGATGCCGTCACGTTTTGAACCCTGTGGGTTAAATCAAATGTATAGCCAACGCTATGGTACATTACCGATTGTCAGAAACACTGGTGGTTTAGCCGATACAGTGGTCGATACATTACCAAATACTATAAAAGATAAAACTGCGACAGGCTTTATTTTTAATGAAGAAAGTCCGGGGGCATTGCTCGAAACCATTAAACGCGCGGTGTTATTACATAGTTTTCCAGACATTTGGATAGGTCTTCAAACAAACGCAATGACGTGTGATTTTTCGTGGGAAAATAGCGCAAGGCAGTATTTGGAACTTTATGAAAGCATTGAATAAGGCCTAAAGACTAAATGAAAGCAATGTTGAAACAACCAAGGTTTCAACATTGCCAAGCTTTTTAGTTTTTCAATTTTAACTCAAGTTCAGCCTGTGTTAAATGACGAACATCTTCACCTTTCACCATATAAACCAAATGCTCACAAATATAGCGTGAATGATCACCAATTCTTTCCAATGCACGCACGGTCCACAACATATCTAACGAACGAGTGATATTGCGAGGATCTTCCATCATTTGAGTAATCAACTGACGAATAATGCTCGAATATTCACGATCAACCTGTTCATCACGTGCTGTAATATCAGTAATGCCATCAACTGAGATCCTTGCAAAACTGTCCAGCGAATCATGCAACATTTCTCTAACTAATCCTGACATGTGTTGTAATTCGTAATACTGATCTGTTCTACCTTCACTGTTAGCTGAAAGATAAATGGCAGTTTTCGCAATACGCTCTGCTAAATCGCCAATCCGCTCGAGTTCGTTAATGACACGCAAAACAGTCAATAACAAACGTAAATCAAATGCCGCTGGCTGACGCAAAGCAATAATTTGTGTACATTCAGCATCAATTACCATTTCTAATTCATCGATTTGACTGTCTTGCTTAATGACTAACTCAGCGAGTTCCGTATCACCCGTAGTTAGTGCATGAACGGCTTGTTGAATTTGTGATTCAACTAATCCCCCCATCCTTAAAACTTGGTTACGAATATCCTCTAATTCTTTATTAAATTTTTCTGAAATGTGGTATGCTACTTTGCTGTTATCCATTTTTTACCTCATGCGTCTGCGGGTAACGAATTATTCAATTTAATTGTTATATCGGCAATTCCTTCTATTTTTGCAGCGATACCTTCCAATTCAGTAGTGACTTTTATAACGGCAATTAACAAATCTAAATCATGTCCTGTTGGCTGGCGCAATGCAATTGTCGCTGCGCATTTCTGATCGATATCCGATTCATACCCATCAATCACATCATCTTGCTTTAAAACTTGCATTGCTAATTCGACATTGCCATTCGTAAAGGCTTCGATCGCCAAATCAAGTTGTTGTGCTACTAAATCACCCATAGCAAAAACTTTTTCACGAATTTCTTCTAATTCTTTATCAAAATGGGTTGAAATGTGAGTCGCACTATTAAATCTGTTCACTAAAATCTCCTAATTAACCGTAACGACCAGTGATGTAATCTTCAGTTTGTTTTTTTGTGGGTTTGGTGAAAAGTTGTGTTGTTGAACCCATTTCAATCAATTCACCCATGTACATAAAAGCGGTGTAATCAGAAACACGCGCTGCTTGTTGCATATTGTGCGTCACGATAACAATGGTGTATTTTTCTTTGAGTTCATTAATTAACTCTTCGATTTTCAACGTTGAAATTGGATCTAACGCCGAAGCGGGTTCGTCAAGCAATAACACTTCTGGTGCAATCGCAATGGCTCGTGCAATCACTAATCGTTGTTGCTGACCACCAGACAAACCAAGTGCGTTATCGTTCAAACGGTCTTTCACTTCATCCCACAACGCTGCACCGCGTAATGATGCTTCAACTGTTTCTTCCAAAATACGTTTGTCGTTAATACCTTGAATCCGTAAACCATACGTGACATTTTCAAAAATAGATTTGGGGAACGGATTGGGTTTTTGAAAAACCATCCCAACACGGCGACGTAAAGCCGCAACATTCACAGATTTGTCGTAAATATTGTCGTCATGCAATAAAATTTTGCCATCAATTGTGACATTGTCAACTAAATCATTCATACGGTTAATACAACGTAACAATGTTGATTTACCGCAACCTGAAGGACCAATAAAGGCAGTCACTTTTTTCTTTGGCATTTCGATATTAATGTCGTGCAACGCCTGTTTTTTACCGTAAAAAAGATTGAGGTTTTCAACTTTAATACAAGATTCAACAGGGTCATCATGTTTGTGCGAGCTGCGTAAAATCGAACTTGCATCAAAACTGTGCGATCGGAATTCTGGTACTAACATAATTTTAACCTTCTAAAGCGCGGTATTTTTCGCGCAAGTGATTACGAATAAGAATAGCGGCTAAATTTAAGCCAATAATAACTAAAACCAGCAGTAACGATGTTCCGTAAACCAATGAACGAGCAGCTTCAACATTCGGACTTTGAAAACCTACATCGTAAATATGAAAACCTAAGTGCATAAATTTACGATCTAAATGTAAAAACGGATAATTGCCATCAAGCGGCAACGTTGGCGCAAGTTTCACCACACCGACTAGCATCAACGGTGCTACTTCACCGGCCGCACGCGCGACAGCCAAAATTAAACCTGTCATCATCGCTGGACTTGCCATCGGTAGAACGGTGCGCCAAAGCGTTTCAATTTTCGTTGCGCCCAATGCCAAACTGCCTTCACGAATAGCTTTTGGAACGCGTGCCAAACCTTCTTCTGTTGAAACAATCACGACTGGTAACGTCAATAAAGCCAGTGTGATCGAAGCCCAAAGTAAACCAGGTGTACCAAAAACTGGTGCGGGAGAGGCTTCAGGGAAGAATAATTTGTCGATATTGCCACCCAAAATATAAACGAAAAATCCAAGACCGAATACGCCATAAACAATCGACGGAACACCTGCCAAATTATTCACCGCAATTCGAATCAATCGTGTGGTAAAACCTTGTTTCGCATATTCACGCAAATACACCGCCGCAATCACACCAAATGGCGTGACGATAATCGACATCATAATGACCATCATAATTGTGCCGAAAATAGCAGGGAAAATACCGCCTTCCATATTCGCTTCGCGGGGATCTTCACTTAAAAACTCACCCAACTTCTTAAAGTAATGTCCAATTTTAGTAAATACACCCATTTTGTTAGGCTGCGTTACTTCAACTACTTTTAACAGTGGAATAACCAACTCAGTACCATCTTCTGTCGTAGCGACCAAACTGTCACGGCGGATTTTTTGATACAGTTCGGCGAGTTGTGCTTGATATTTTTTGTAATCTATATCGTAAGTGGATTTTTTATCAGTAAATTCTTTTGCCGTTTGAGCATTCCATTGATTTTTAAGCTCTAATCTGTGCTGTTTCAAACGTAACTGTTCAAAACCATAATTAATTGCACCAATTTCTATTTTCTCTAAATGCGTAATTTGTTCATGCAGCGCCAGTGTAATTTTTAAACGCGCTTGCAACATCTCCCACGCAGATTCACCAGACGCAATGACCGTATTGCCTTCTTTAACCCCGGTGAGTTGCCCGTAAAAATTACCCCATTCACGGCGTTCAACAACAATCATATCCGCTGGCATAGCTTGAGATTTTACGCGGCGCTCTTGAATCCAACGAAAATCTGCATCCGTTAAATCACGATTACCCGTTTTAATAAGATATTGAATCAAAACATCTTCGTTATCCGCCAGTTTGTAACCAGACGATTTTGCCATTAACGCAGAAGTAATTGTGGTATCTACATGCTCACCAATAATATCTTTTACTTGTCCGTCGTCGTCTTGGTAACTGAATTGCACAATTGGTGATGCCCAAAAATGCCCCGCACCACGCAATGCTACCAAACCTAAAACACCCACTACCATAATCAAACAAATACTCACTGCGGCGGCGTTTAACCAAATCCAAGGACTACCGCTTTTAAACCATATTTTAATCATTCTCAACGCTCACAAATTATAATGAACTGTATTTTTCACGCAGCCTTTGTCTAACGACTTCAGCAAGCGTATTAAATACAAACGTGAACATAAATAACACCAATGCCGCTAAGAACAACACGCGATAATGCGTACTATCCACTTCGGACTCAGGCATTTCGACCGCGATATTTGCCGCAAGCGTTCGCATTCCTTGAAAAACACTTAAATCCATAACAGGCGTATTTCCGGTAGCCATTAAAACAATCATCGTTTCACCGACTGCACGACCAAAACCAATCATAATGGCTGAAAAAATACCTGGACTCGCTGTTAATAAAACAACTCGAATCATGGTTTGCCAAGGTGTTGCACCTAACGCTAATGAACCAACCGTTAAATGTTTTGGTACGCTAAAAATTGCATCTTCGGCAATTGAGAAAATCGTTGGCACAACTGCAAATCCCATCGCAATACCTACAACTAATGCATTTCGCTGGTCGTAACCGATGCCAAATTCCGTTTTAAACCAATCACGCAACGTGCCATGAAATAAAATTGTTTCCAATGGAATACTGATACTAAACGCAAACCAACCGCTAATCATAATGACGGGAATTAACATTGCGGCATCCCAACCTTCTGGGATTTTTTGGCACATCGTTTCGGGTAAACATTGCACGCCGAAGGCAAATAACATTACGCCCATAGGTAGAACCAATAGTAATGCAAACAAGCCTGCTAAATTTTCTTCAATAAATGGTGCAAGCCATAATCCTGCTAAAAATCCTAAAATTACTGTCGGTAACGCCCCCATAATTTCAATCGAAGGTTTGGCGTAAATTCGCATTTTTGGTGACATAAAATAAGCGGTATAAATCGCGCCCATCAATGACAAAGGAATCGCGACTAACATCGCATAAAACGCGGCTTTCAATGTTCCAAAAACTAATGGTGTTAGACTGTATTTCGGTTCAAAATCATTACTTGCCGAAGAAGATTGCCAAATATAAGTGGGTTTCGCATAACTTTCGTACCACACTTTTTTCCACATCGATTTAATCGACACTTCAGGATGTTCGTTATCGACCTTCCAGAAATGAATTTTTCCATCATTACTTTGCAGTAATAGCGCATTCGCACGTGGTGATAAAATCGTTGACAATGGTGCGCCATCACTTATTTTTTCTTTAATCAATTCACGTTCAGCCGTGGAATGATAGATACCCATTCCACCATCAATATCTACCGTTAAAAAACCTTTGCGGCGTTGCTCAGTATTAATTGAAATGACAGGTTTATCTGAAACTTTGAAAGCACGAATTCGTTGAAATGCAGGTTTATTAAACGTATCCTTGACCAAACTCCATTGCGACACTAAACCACTCGAATCACCAATCATGATCGATAAATCACCGTTTAAAAAACTCAAACTAGTAATTTTCTGACCTACATCAACAACATTCAAATGTTGTTTAATTTCAGGTGCATCTTTTTTGCTGATGTCGATAAAACTTAAACTACCGTCATCACTAACTAAAAATAAATTACGATCTTCTTTATCAACCAAAATATCCGTGATATTTGCAGCAGGCATATCTAAAAATGAATCTGTACGTGTCAAACTTGCTTCTTCAGCAAATAACGATTGTTCTTTTTCTAGGCTAGTTAAACGAATTTTGTCAGCCGTTTTTGCAACAATCGTTGCAGAACCTTCACCAACTTTAAAAGCAATTTTTTCTAACGCGGCACCAGTGTCATCAATGACGAGGGGTGTTTCACCAAGTGGATATTTCAACGAGGGTGCAATCACTCGTTTATCACCGACAAAAGCTACTTTATATTGTTGTTTCACAATCACAGCTTGACCGTTTGACAAACCATAAATTACTGCGCCTTCACTAACAGGACTGCCTTGTGCAATACTTGTGATTTTTGTATCGGGTGGCAATAAAACCGTGCGTTGTGAGATTGTTTTACCTGTTTTAGCTTCAAAGAAAATCACTTGTCCATTGTCGGTAAAACGCGCCGCAATTTCATTTTGTTCTTCTATATTTAAAAAGAGGGTTTTACCAACGCTTTCTTCTGGAATCGGATATTGTGCGACCTGCTCGGCGTTAGCCGATAAAAACAGCGGGTACACAACGTAAAGTAAATAAAAGAAAATCACCACAATGGCAAAAATGACACTCAAACCACCAGCCACGACAGCACGATGCATAATGGCATCTTTGAGTAATCGCCATTTTTCATAGGCGGAAGTTGTCGCTGTATTCAGCGAAGATTGCGTCATCGAATTGTTTAGTTCAGACATAAATTCTTTTTTAAATAGGTTCAAGGCAAAAAAGCGCAGGTGACAGACAGATCATATTCGTCGTCACCCACGCTTTGAAAAGTAAAAGCCTTGTTGCTTATTTCAATTTAGCTAATTCTTTTTCAACTACCTTTGCGGGTAATGGAATGTAACCGTCTTTAATAACGACTTGTTGACCCGTTTTAGAAAGAACCATTTTCATGAATTCATTGTCTAAAGGCGAAAGTGGTTGATTCGGTTTTTTATTAACGTAAACAAATAAGTAACGTGTTAAAGGATAAGTTCCGTTAAGTGCGTTTGCTGGAGTAGGCTCAACAAATGTCGTTGAACCTTTTTTTGCTAAAGACACCATTTTTACGCCTGAAGTGGTATAGCCCATACCTGAATAACCTATGCCGTTCGCGGAAGACGTAACAGATTGAACCACTGATGCAGAACCTGGTTGTTCGTTAACATTGCTTTTAAAGTCACCTTTGCAAAGCCCGTGTTCTTTGAAATAACCGTACGTGCCTGAAACCGAGTTACGACCATAAAGCTGGATACTTTTTGTTCCCCAAGCAGCAACACCTGCATCGCCCCAAGTATTGATTTCTTGTGCGCCACCACATTTCAACGTCGTTGAAAAAATCGCATCAACTTGTTCCATCGTCAAACCTTTAACAGGATTGTCTTTGTTAACCATAACCGCTAACGCGTCAACTGCAACAGGAACAGCAGTTGGTTTGTAACCGTATTTACTTTCAAAGGCTTCCAATTCGTCGTCCTTCATTTCACGACTCATAGGTCCTAAGTTTGATGTACCTTCAGTTAACGCTGGTGGCGCAGTTGAAGAACCCGCCGCTTGAATTTGAATGTTAACGTTTGGATAAACACGATTGAATTCTTCTGCCCATAAGGTCATTAAATTCGCTAACGTATCAGAACCAACACTTGATAAATTTCCGGCTACACCTTGGGCTTTTTCATAAGTTGGAATACCCGCATCAACCGTTTGTACCGCGCTTGCTGACATACTGACTAAACCTGTTGATAAGCCCATTGCGACTAATAATATTTTATTTTTGAAAATGTTTTTCATGGTGAACCCGCTAAAGAAAGTGAAATTTTGAGATGCTATTATCAAAATTTAAAATGACAGGATTATTACAGCATGGTTTTGAATTTACTCAAAACTTGAGCCAGTAAATTAATTTCACCTGTCACCAATAAATGTGCATCTGTTTCACGGCGCAACCAGGTAAATTGACGTTTGGCAAGTTGGCGCGTTGCGATAATCGCTTTTTCAGTCATCGTTTCTAAAGCATAATCACCCTGAAAATACGCCCACGCTTCTCGATAACCGACGGCACGAATCGCAGGCATTTTATCGTTCAAATCACCGCGTAAAACCAATTTTTCAACTTCCGTTAACAATCCTTTTTCAAGCATGTTATGAAAGCGTTGGGCGATAATGTCATGCAGAATTTTTCTATCTTCTGGCGCAATAATGAATTTATGAATTTGATATGGCAAAGATTCTTGATTGTTTGTGAAAAATTCACTGATAGGCTTGCCCGTTAATTCAAAAACTTCTAACGCGCGCTGCACACGTTGTGGGTCGTTGAAATGAATCCGATTTGCGGCTTGTGGGTCAATTTTTTCCAAACGCTGGTGTAACAAAATTTTACCATCACGCGCTAAATCTGCTTCTAAACAAGCACGAATTTCGATATTTGCAGGTGGTAATTCCGCTAAGCCTTGCGTTAATGCCTTGAAATAAAGCATCGTACCACCGACCAAAATTGGTAATTTTCCACGTGCCGTAATATCCGCCATTAACGCTAAGGCTTGATTGCGAAATTGCCCTGTGGAAAAAGATTCACTCGGGTCAAGAATATCAATCAAATGATGTGGAATACCACCACGTTCTTCGAACGTAGGTTTTGCAGTACCAATGTCCATCCCTTTAAAAACCAATGCCGAATCCACACTGATAATTTCGCCATTCAAAGATTGCGCCAGTTCTACCGCCAACGCTGTTTTACCGGAAGCGGTTGGCCCCATGAGTAAAATCACTGGTGGCACTTTTTCTGGAACCATTACAAATAGTTATAAGCAAATTTAGCAATTTGAGAATATGACGTGTCACCAATAAAAAATTCTGACCAGCGACCTGGATCAAATTTAATGTCTTCACTGTCCCATTTGAATAGTTTAATTAAACTTTCCATCAATTTTTTATCCATATAAACATAATTCATGGCAACGCGATTACTCATAATAATGGGATTGTAATTATCCTCAGTGCGGCGAACGATAAAACAACCTGAACGATACAAACTGTATAAAATTTTAAAGACAGAAGATTGATCATCTGGATCAAATGCGAGTGCTTTTGTAACTTGTTCCGAAGCCGCTTTTAAACCAACGCCGCCATAAGGTTCACTTTCTGCCAGCAAAATATCAAGTTGTTGATAAATCTTTTCACGCATTGCATGCTGAGGAAAGTCGGTTTTTAAACTCAATTTCGTTTTAATAAAATTATTGTAAATTCGCACCATATCTTCACTCGTTGACGTATCGAATTGCTGTGCTTCTTTTTGTTGACCGTGAAAGCTAAAAATGGCTGCTTCATTTTCTTGGCTATTACACGATAAAACAGGGTCTAAATCACCCACATTGCGCGGGATAATAGACAGCATTCCACGTTTTTCAACCAGCCGACACAAATCACCAAAACCTTGAAACGATTTATACGTCGTGAAATCAACTGCTCGACTGTTTTTAATCGCTGCGGCAATCGTAGATTGATTCGTTTTTAAACCGTGTTCGGTATTAAAAATGACTTTTTCGATTAGCAAATCAATCAAGCTATTTTCATCATCAGCAATTGTCATATCGATTTTTTTCACAGTATTTTCGTTCTTACCGAAATCTTCGTGATAATAAAAAATATCACATGCGCTCCGATATAACTCACCGACGGTTGTTTTTGTGCTACCAATGCCAATAATAGTTTTTCCAATTTCCTTGAGTTTCGAAAAAACAGGCATATAGTCACGGTCATTGGCAATAATCGCAAAAATATTAATATCAGGATGCGTGTAAGCAATTGACATTGCTTCAATTGCCAGCCGAATATCTGATGT
>BJHG01000038.1 GCA_014191975.1 Methylococcaceae bacterium
CGCTAATCTGAAATCGGTCTTTGTCTGTAATTTGTTTATGTCCCATCAAATCCTACTTTTTATTCTATTTTTTTGATCACTTAGTTCTACCATTTTTCCGCTGTTGCATTTCATATTTGAATTCAGCATTTGTCGTAAATTTATTTAAAGCCTCCATGTAATTATATCTAATCAATTGGCATATTTTTCAAAATTTCGTAAATTCCCCTTGAAACCAAAATCAAATCCCCCATTTTAAACTTATCGTTATTTTTATTTTCAAAGGAAAAGCACTGCATGAGTACAACAGAAGAAAATTTAGTTATGCCAGAAATCGAAATTGACTTAAACGAAGGTAATACAGAAGTTGACGAACATGAATACACCATTGACGAATTAAAAGTCGAACTCGCCGAAACGAAACAAGCTGTAAATAATGCGAATGACAAAATGTTACGCACATTCGCTGAAATGGAAAATTTAAAACGTCGTATGCAAAAAGATTTAGAAGATGCACACAAATTCGGTTTAACCAAATTCGCTAGCGAAATGCTGCCTGTTTTGGATAGTTTATTTATGGGTTTACAACTTGCAATGGGTGACAGCGACGAAGTAAATCGCTTCCGTGAAGGCTGTGAATTAACGATTAAACAATTTGAATCGGCATTTGAAAAGTTCAATATTATAACCGTAGATCCAACGGGAATGCCGTTTAACGCAGAGCATCATCAAGCAATGATGGCACAATTTATTGAAGGTACTGAACCTAACACAGTAATTAACGTTCTTCAAAAAGGCTATTTATTAAATGGTCGATTATTGCGCCCTGCAATGGTTATTGTCACAAAAGCGGCCGACTAACCCCTTGAAATCAGAAAAAACAACTTTACATTCATAACATCTTTTAAAAATTATTTTGGAGTAAAAGTATCATGGCAAAAATTATCGGTATCGATTTAGGAACCACCAATTCATGTGTCGCAGTATTAGAAAACGGCGTAGCAAAGGTTATTGAAAACAGCGAAGGCGCAAGAACAACGCCGTCCATCATTGCATTCAGCAGCGATGACGAAGTTTTAGTCGGTCAATCGGCAAAACGTCAAGCCGTTACCAATCCTAAAAACACCTTGTTTGCGATTAAACGTCTAATCGGTCGTAAATTCAAAGAAGAAGCCGTTCAAAAAGACATCAAAATGGTTCCTTATTCCATCGTCGAAGCTGAAAACGGTGATGCGTGGGTCGATGTTCACGGTAAAAAAATGGCTTCACCCGAAATTTCAGCTCGCATTTTAATGAAAATGAAAAAAGATGCTGAAGCGTATTTAGGCGAAGAAGTCACGCAAGCGGTTATTACTGTTCCTGCTTATTTCAACGATTCGCAACGTCAAGCCACGAAAGACGCTGGACGCATTGCAGGTTTGGAAGTTTTACGAATCATCAACGAACCAACCGCAGCGGCATTAGCATTCGGTATGGATAAACCAAAAGGCGATACCAAAATCGCGGTTTACGATTTGGGTGGCGGTACTTTCGACGTTTCAATTATTGAAATTGCTGAAATCGACGGCGAACATCAATTTGAAGTTTTAGCGACCAACGGTGACACCTTTTTAGGTGGTGAAGATTTTGATTCGCGCGTCATTGAATATCTTGCAGAAGAATTCAAAAAAGACACCGGCGTTGATGTTCATAACGATCCATTGGCATTACAACGTTTAAAAGAAGCGGCTGAAAAAGCGAAAATTGAATTATCATCTAGCCAACAAACTGACGTAAATCTGCCTTACATCACAGCTGATGCTTCAGGTCCGAAACATTTAAATGTTAAATTAACCCGCGCAAAACTAGAATCATTGGTTGAAGAATTGATTTTGAAAACCAAAGCTCCTTGCGAAATGGCGTTAAAAGATGCGAAAGTTTCTGCGTCGGACATTCAGCATGTGATTTTGGTAGGTGGTCAAACTCGCATGCCTAAAGTGCAAGAAATGGTCACAAGCATTTTTGGTCAAGAACCACGCAAAGATGTAAATCCTGACGAAGCAGTTGCCTTAGGTGCTGCGATTCAAGCTGGTGTTTTAGCGGGTGACGTGAAAGACGTATTGTTATTAGACGTAATTCCATTGTCTTTGGGTATTGAAACGATGGGCGGAATTTTGACAAAATTAATTGAAAAAAACACTACCATTCCAACAAAAGCCCAACAAGTATTCTCAACAGCAGATGACAATCAAACCGCTGTAACCATTCACGTTTTACAAGGTGAACGCGAAAAAGCCAATGCGAATAAATCACTCGGACGTTTTGATTTGTCCGATATTCCACCTGCTTCACGCGGTGTGCCACAAATTGAAGTTTCTTTTGACATCGATGCAAACGGTATTTTGAACGTGTCCGCAAAAGACAAAGCAACCGGAAAAAAACAGTCGATTGTGATTAAAGCCTCAAGCGGTTTGTCAGATGAAGAAGTTGAACGTATGGTTAAAGATGCCGAAGCTCACGCAGATGAAGATCGTAAATTGGTGGAATTAGTTCAAGCAAGAAACCATGCAGATGGTTTAGTTCATGCGACTGAAAAATCGCTAAAAGATTTAGGTGAAAAAGTTAGCGCGGACGAAAAATCTGACATTGAAAAAGCAATTGAAGCGGTTAAAGAAGCATTGAAAAGTGACGAAAAATCAGAAATCGAAGCAAAATCAGAAACATTGAGTGAATTATTTGGTAAATTAGCGGAACGTGCTTACGCTCAAGAAGGCGGAGCAGAGGCTGATCATTCACATAGCGATGATTCACATGCTCATCAAGCCGACGACGGTGTAATTGATGCCGATTTTGAAGAAGTGAAAAAATAAAATTTTGACTTCGTATTAAACGAAAAGCCCTTGTTCAGAATGTTCTGAACAAGGGCTTTTTAGTATAAAATTTTGATTTTTTGACCGCCTTACTTACCGATACAAAAACTTGAAAAAATCTTGCCGAGCAAATCATCTGACGTAAATTCACCTGTGATTTCAGCTAAATGTTGTTGTGCTTGCCTTAAATCTTCAGCAACTAATTCACCTGCCAAAGCATTTTGCAACTGTGAAAGAGCTTGAACAACAAATTCATGCGCCGTTTTCAAAGCTTCTAAATGTCTGCGGCGAGCAATAAAAACGTTTTCTGCATTGGCATTGAATCCTACAAATTCTTTCAAATGCGAAGTCAACAAATCTAAACCGATATTTTTTTTAATCGAGACATAAATCGCAGTGCCGTTTTCATTTGTTATAATTTCAGGTTGGCGCGGCAATAAATCAATTTTATTATAAACCCGAATTACGTCAACACCTGTGGGTAACGTTGTGGATAACTTTTCAATTTCACTTTCGGATTCACGCGAATCAATCAACAACAGAATTAAATCTGCTTTAGTCATTTCAACATGAGCGCGACGAATTCCTTCTTGTTCAACCACGTTATCCGCTTCACGCAAACCAGCTGTATCAATGATGTGCAATGGCATTCCATCTAATTGAATACGCTCTCGCAACACGTCACGCGTTGTTCCCGCAATGTCAGTCACAATAGCGGCATCATGCCCCGCCAACACATTGAGTAAGCTCGATTTCCCTGCATTTGGCTTACCCGCCAAAACCAACGTCATGCCGTCACGCAATAATCGTCCTTGTTGTGCGGTAGCTTGAATTTTCTCAATTCGATTAAGCAATGTTTGCAAACGTCGATCAATTAAACCATCGCTTAAAAAATCAATTTCTTCATCAACAAAATCAATTGCCGCTTCCACATAAACACGTAAATAGGTTAATTCTTCAACTAGTTCATTGATTTGTATTGAGAAAATTCCCTGCATCGATTTTTGGGCAGAGCGTACGGATTGTTCAGTGGTGCTGTTTATTAAATCAGCAACCGCTTCGGCTTGTGCTAAATCGAGTTTGTTATTTAAAAATGCTCGTTCAGTGAATTCACCAGCGCGTGCTAACCGTGCGCCTAATGCCAAAACTTGACGCAACAACATATCCAAAACAACTGCGCCACCATGACCTTGCAATTCTAAAATAGCTTCGCCTGTGTAGGAATTTGGCGCAGGAAAATAGAGCGCGATGCCTGAATCAATAGTTTCACCCGCTTGATCAAGAAAAGGCGAATAAACAGCTGTGCGTGGATAAATCGATTTTGAAAGTAATTTTGAAGCGATTTCTAAAACAAGCGTCCCAGAAATCCGAATGATGCCGACACCGCCATTACCTGACGGTGTCGCAATTGCCGCGATAGTGTCTGTGTTTAGCACATTATTTCGCGTTTTCGATTTGGCGCGTAATGTATGTTTGTTGCAAAATTGATAACGTATTATTGATAACCCAATACAACACCAAGCCTGCGGGGAAGAACAAGAAAAACACAGTGAATACAATTGGGAACATTTTTATTATTTTTGCTTGTACAGGATCAATCGGGGCTGGATTCAAACTTTGTTGAATCTTCATGCTGATACCCATGATAACTGGCAATACAAAGAACGGGTCTTGAATCGACAAATCTTGAATCCATAACATAAATGGCGCTTGACGGAACTCAACAGTTTCGCTAAGTACCCAATATAACGCCATAAATACGGGAATTTGAATCAAAATCGGTAAACAACCTCCAAGCGGATTCACCTTTTCTTTTTTGTACATTGCCATCATTTCTGTATTGAAACGTGGACGATCGTCTTTGAAACGATCTTGTAATTCTTTCAACCGAGGTTGAATTTTCCGCATTTTCGCCATCGATTTAAAACTGGCGTGTGATAACGGGAAGAAAAATAATTTAATTACAAACGTTACACCAATAATTGATAACCCCCAGTTGCCAATCAAACCATGGATTTGATTCAGTAACCAATAAATAGGCTTACCAATAAAAGTTAATACGCTGTAATCAACCGTCAATTCCAAACCCGCTGCCGTTTTTTCCATCATGGGTTGAATTTTTGGACCAGCAAAAAGTTTTGCTGCAAAATTCGCTTCTGCATTGACATCAATCGTAATCGCTGGTGAATAATTACCAATCACATATTGACCGAGCTTTAACTCTTTGCTGTAAAAGTGATTTTCTTGATCTGCGGGTGGAACCCAAGCTGACGCAAAATAATGCTGAATCATTGCAGTCCAGCCGCCAATATTAGCTATATCCAGATTATCATCGTGCATATCATCAAAATCAATTTTTTGATATTTTTTTGCTTCTGTGTAAATCACAGCGCCGTCGTACGCACGCATTCCACTTGTTAACATTCCACCTTTGTTTTCAGTTTCAGGCGTTTTGAGTAATTGGCTGTATTGACGACCTGTCCAAACAGCTTGCGAACCGTTTTTCACATTTTGCGCCATGTCAATTTCATAACTACCGCGTTCAAAGGTGAAGGTTTTAGTAACTGTCAAACCATTCGCATCTGTCCAAGTTAATGGCACAACTAAATGTTCTTGTCCGACTGCTAACGCATAATTATTTTGAGGTGCGACAAAAATACTGTGGTGATTTGCGGCCTCAACTGAGCCTGCATTAGTCATCAAACCACTTTGGGCGACGAATAATTTATTTGCTTCACCGTTGAAAATTCGTACAGATGTTTTGTTTATTTCAGGACGTTCAAAACCAAACATTTCCCGTAATTTATTCACTGCGGTATTTTCATGTTCTACTGGATAAGCCAGCAAATCTAAATTCTGAATCGTACCGCCTTCGGTATTAATTTCTAAGGCAAAAACGTCCGTCGTAATTTTAATAACTTTCGCAGTAGTTATATCAGCAACTGGAATTGAAACAGGCGATTGAATAGCCTTTGAACCCGCAGGCAAGTCATCATGAGTATTAATGTTTTCGACAACCGTTTGAATAGCTGGTTTCGGACCATAATCTGCTTGCCACGCTTGTTCCAACATAAAAACAAGCATTGCAAAGGTAACGATGAGTAAAAATCTTATATTGTCCATGTTTTTTATTTACCGATTTTTTCTGGGACAGGATCGATGCCGCCTTCGTGAAACGGATGGCATTTCGATAATCTTTTGAGAGTGAGATAAGACCCACAGACACTACCATGACGCTCAACGGCTTCCAAAGCATAACTCGAACAACTTGGATAAAAACGGCATACGTTTCCAAGTGCTGGGCTAATAAAATATTTATAAAATTTTATTAGGGCAGTAAGTATGAATTGCATCGAGAGACCAATCTAAGCCAATGTTTTTCCAATGACTTTTGCAGTAGTGATGGCGCTACATCAAGAGCTTCTTTTCGGGCTAAAACGACAATATCGATGTTAATCATCGAGTGTCGATGTCGGCGAAAATTATCTCGAATTACACGTTTAACACGATTACGATGTATGGCTTTTCTTATATTTTTCTTGGCAACAACTAATCCGAGTCGCGGGTATTCGAAATCGTTTTTTACCGCTAACAACGTGAAATAACCGTCACTAGATTTCGTCGGATTAGTAAAAACTTTCTTGTAATCAGCAGGCGTTTTGAGTCTTGCCTGTTGTGGAAAACTGAAGTCTATTGTTGTCACGCTAATAAAAAAATTAACCGCTAGTGGTTAATTTTTCACGACCTTTTGCACGACGTAAATTAATGATTTTACGACCGCTACGGGTTGCCATTCTCGCGCGAAAACCGTGGGTTCTAGCGCGATGTATTTTGCTTGGTTGGTAGGTTCTTTTCATGAGAGCTATAGCCTAAATTATGATAACAAAAACGGATTAAATAGTTGGTTAATGATAAGATAAACACTTATCCGTGTCAATTACGCAGTCTTAAGTTACTTGTTTAACTTACTGTTTTTCATATTTTACAACTCTAACTCACTCTAAATTTCAATGAATTCACTTTGGAATATCTGCCTTGTCAAACTTGAAAATGAAGTGCCTAGCACTGATTTCAACACTTGGATTCGTCCGCTACAAGCCGTTGAAACAGAAGGTAAATTACATTTACTTGCACCAAATCGTTTTGTTTTAGATTGGATTAAAAAATATCACATCACCCAAATAAACAAAGCTGTGACGGAATTTTCAAATGGTAAAATGGAACTCGTTTTAAATATCGGTTCAAACCGACACATGCTTACACCTGTTGTCTCAAGCGAACCCGCAGATATGAGTATCGCGACCAAAAATTTCAAAAGTACACTGAATAAAAGTTTTACGTTTGATAATTTTATCGAAGGAAAATCAAACGAGTTCGCCCGAACTACTGCTGTAAAAGTTGCTGCTAATACTGGAAAAACCCACAATCCTTTACTCATTTACGGTGGCTCAGGATTAGGAAAAACACACATCATGCACGCGATTGGTAATGAGATTTTGGCGCAAAATTCGGATGCAAAAATAGTTTATTTACACGCGGAACGTTTTGTACAAGCAATGGTAAAGGCGATACAGCAAAACGCACTCCATGCATTTAAAGAATTTTATCGAACTGCCGATGTTTTATTGATTGATGACATTCAATTCTTTGCTGGAAAAGATAAATCCCAAGAAGAATTCTTTCATACCTTCAATAGCTTAATCGACCAAAAACACCAGATTGTTTTGACTTGTGACAAATACCCAAAAGAAATTTCAGGAATCGAAGAGCGATTAAAATCACGATTTAGTTATGGCTTATCGGTTTTAATTGAGCCGCCAGATATGGAAACACGCGCGGCAATTTTGATGAAAAAAGCTGCACTTGCACAAATTTATCTACCTGACGAAGTGACATTTTTTATTGCGAAACACATGCCATTTAACGTCCGTGATTTAACCGGTGCATTGCGACGATTGATTGCAAATGCTGAATATGAAAGCGTCCCCATTACGCTAGATTTTACAAAAGATGTATTGCAAGATCTGATTATTTTGCAGGAAAAAATTGTCAGTATCATGACAATTCAAAAAACAGTTTCAACATATTTCAACCTAAATATCGATGAATTACTTTCGGAAACGAAGATACAATCGATTGCACGACCACGCCAAATTGCAATGCGCTTAGCCAGGGAATTAACGCCACACAGCTTTCCAGAAATCGGCCTCGCATTTAATGGTAGAAATCACACTACAATCATGAGCGCATGCAAAAAAATTGATGATTTGAAAAAAATTGATCTGAAATTGTCAGACGATTACATTAATTTGATTCGAATTTTATCAGCGTAACCGCAAAAAGTGCGATTTCTATAAATTTTTTTTTCAGATTCCGTTAAAAAATAATCCCATCTAAATCAATTAATTATATTTCCTACATTTTAGTTAATTTACGCATAATAATTTGATTCTAAATTGTTTTTTAAATAAAAAATACCTGGCAACTTACCTGTGTATAACTCTGTGCATAACTCCCCAAAAACTGTGCATAACTCCCCAAAAACTGTGCATAACTCCCCAAAAACTGTGCGCAACCCTGTGCATAACTTTTTTTTGATTATGTTTAAATCATCACTTTAACCAAATGAAATAACTATTCGATTTAAAACGCAAAAGCTAGAATATGGAAATAATTAGACTAAATAATTTATATTAAATAATATAATAATATATAAATATATTATTATATTTGAATTGTATTTATATATATTATTATTATTATTGAATCTCTTAAATAGGCAATAATTAATTTTTTATTGACATTCACATATTTTAAAATCTAACTTTTTTAACCCTTAGGAATCACAATGAAATTCACCATCAACCGAGAAACATTACTCACGCCATTACAGCAAATTGTCAGCGTAATTGAAAAACGCCAAACAATGCCAATTCTGGGGAACGTGTTACTTGTACTCGAAAAGGATTACCTCACCATGACAGGAACTGACCTGGAAGTTCAGTTAATTTCAAAATTACATTTACCTAACGCACAATCAGGATCTATAACTATTCCAGCCCGTAAATTTTTAGATATTTGCCGTTTATTACCAGCAGGTTCGGAAATCAAATTCGAACAAAATGACGACAAAGTTAAAATTACGTCTAACCGTAGTAAATTTTCATTGAACTGCCTCCCTGCTAATAATTATCCCGAATTTAACGAAGGCGAACTGGATCATCAATTCGTTATTAACGCAGGACAATTCAAAAAAGCTCTTGATAAAACAACATTCTGCATGGCAAACCAAGACGTACGTTATTACCTAAACGGGATGCTTTTACATATTTCAAACAGCCAACTTGAAATCGTCGCGTCAGATGGGCATCGTTTGGCGCTGTACGAAGATCAACTCGAAGTCCCAACAGGTTTTGAAGCACGAATCATTTTGCCGCGTAAAGGTGTTTTGGAACTCGGTAAATTGCTTAACGATAGTGAAATTGAATTACGGATTGAATTCTCAAGCAGTAGCCTTCGAATTTTTATTAACGACATGATTTTTTCAGTCAAACTTGTCGATTCAAAATATCCGGACTTTAGCAAAGTGTTTCAGCAATCTTTTTTCAATTCGATTCACATCGAAAAAACCGTTTTAAAAAATGCATTGACTCGTGTTGCCGTTTTATCAAATGAAAAATTCAAAGGTGTCACATTCGATATTACAAGCGACAGCTTAAAAATGAGCGCACACAATCCTGAGCACGATGAAGCTGAAGAAGAATTAGCAATTATCTACGGTGACGAAGAGTTATCAATTGCTTTTAACGCGCAATATTTATCTGAAGCCGTATCAAATTTAGATGGCGATACTGCGTTTATTACCATTGCAAGTGATTCAAGTAGCTGTTTCATCTATGAGCCCAATAACGAAAAATATAAATACGTGGTTATGGCAATGCGCCTTTAAAGCCACTTTCACGTTATAATGCACCACCAAAAAAACGATGCCCGATTTTCGGGCATTTTGTTTTCAGATTTTTATCTACAGGAAAAACCACGCGCTATGAGCAATCCAAACACGCAATACGACAGCACTAACATTCAAGTTCTTAAAGGGCTAGACGCAGTTCGCAAACGCCCAGGAATGTACATTGGCGACACTGATGACGGTTCGGGTTTGCATCACATGGTTTTTGAGGTTGTTGATAACTCGATTGACGAAGCGTTGGCTGGCTATTGCAAAGAAGTTCGTGTAATTATTCACATAGATGGTTCTGTAAGCGTTTCTGACGACGGTCGAGGTATTCCAGTAGATATCCATGCGGAAGAAGGTGTGTCGGCTGCGGAAGTTATTATGACTGTGTTACATGCTGGCGGTAAATTCGACGACAATGCCTACAAAGTTTCAGGCGGTTTGCACGGTGTAGGTGTTTCAGTTGTCAATGCACTTTCGGAAGAATTGCATCTTGAAGTTCGCAAGAACGGATTACTTTACAAACAAACATACAAAAATGGCGAACCGGTTGCACCTCTTGCCTCATTTGGCGAATTTGAAGGCTCGGGCACGACTATTCGTTTTTTACCCAGCAAAGTGACGTTTACGGACGTAGAATTCCATTACGATATTTTGGCAAAACGTTTACGCGAATTATCGTTTTTGAATTCAGGTGTGCGAATCAGTTTGTTTGACGAACGAAACGAACGCGAAGATGTTTTTGAATTTGAAGGCGGAATCAGTGCGTTTGTCAGACATTTGAATAAAAATAAAACCCCGTTATTTCCAGATGTTTTTTACTTTTGTGCTGAAAAAGAAGGTGTGGTTGTTGAGGTCGCGATGCAGTGGAACGATTCATACCAAGAAAATGTTTTTTGTTACACAAATAACATTCCACAACGTGATGGTGGCTCACATTTAGCAGGCTTTCGTGGCGCATTAACTCGGACAGTAAATCAATATATCGAAAACAGCGGTTTAGCGAAAAAAGAAAAAGTTTCAACAACTGGTGACGATGCACGTGAAGGATTAACCGCCGTATTATCAGTGAAAGTGCCAGACCCAAAATTCTCTTCCCAAACCAAAGATAAGCTCGTTTCATCGGAAGTCAAACCGCTGGTTGAATCAACCATGAACGAAAAGTTGCAAGAATTTTTATTAGAAAAACCGCAAATCGCAAAATTGATTGCAGGAAAAATTATTGATGCCGCCAGAGCGCGTGATGCCGCACGTCGGGCACGTGAAATGACACGTCGAAAAACCACGTTGGACATTGCAGGTTTGCCAGGAAAATTAGCCGATTGCCAAGAAAAAGATCCTGCGTTGTCAGAATTATTTTTAGTCGAAGGCGATTCGGCTGGCGGCTCCGCAAAACAAGGACGTGATCGCAGAACACAAGCGATTTTGCCGTTAAAAGGTAAGATTTTGAACGTTGAAAAAGCACGTTTTGACAAAATGATTTCGTCAGAAGAGGTCGGCACGCTAATCATTGCGCTAGGTTGTGGTATCGGCAAAGAAGAATATAACCTCGAAAAATTACGTTATCACCGCATCATCATCATGACAGACGCGGACGTTGACGGTTCACATATTCGCACATTGTTGCTGACGTTTTTCTATCGCCAATTGCCTGAAATTATTGAGAAAGGTTACATTTATATCGCGCAACCGCCACTCTACAAAGTCAAAAAAGGCAAACAAGAGCATTACGTCAAAGACGATGCAGAATTAAACAGTTATTTGATTCAACTCGCACTCGAAAAAGCCCAGTTAATTACCCATCCATCCGCTCCCGCGATTCAAGGACAAGGTTTAGAAAAATTAGCCAAAGCGTTTTTAGACGTAAACACGATTATTCAACGTTTAGCACGACGTTATGACGATTTGTTTTTGGATCAATTTTGCTATATTCAACAATTGACTGATGAAACAAAATCTTCTGCGGAATCAATGCAAATTTGGCTCGATAACATTCATGTACGCTTGTCTGAAGCAGGTGGATTAGCAGGATTTACAAGTGAATTGGAATATCACAGTACGCACAATTTTAAAATTACCGTGACAAAACGTCGCCATGGAACAAGTAAAGTTTTTGAGTTGCCAATGGCGTTTTTCAACAGTATCGATTATCAACGTATTTCAGCTTATGCTACCGAAACGGCAGGATTATTTAATGCTGAATCGGTTATGCAAATGGGCGAACGTCAACAACCTGTCGGAAATTTCAAACAAGCATTTGAATGGATGATGCGTGAAATCAAAAAAGGGCAAACAATCCAACGTTACAAAGGTTTGGGCGAGATGAATCCAGAGCAATTGTGGGAAACGACGCTCGACAGCAATAATCGTCGTTTGTTACAAGTTCGCATTGAAGATGCGATTGCGGCGGATGAAATTTTCACCACGTTAATGGGGGATGTAGTTGAGCCGCGTCGTGATTTCATTGTTAAACATGCGCTCGACGTGTCGAATTTGGACGTGTAATTATGCTTAACTTCCCCGCCATTGACCCTGTTGCAGTTTCGATTGGAACCGTAAAAATCCATTGGTACGGCATCATGTACCTGATTGGTTTTGCTGCGACATATGTGTTAGGGCAGTATCGCGCCAAACAGGCGTGGTCGTTTATTAAGCCCGAAGCGATTGAAGATTTAGTTACTTACGGTGCGATGGGCGTGATTCTGGGTGGACGATTAGGTTATATTTTGTTTTATAACTTCAGCGCGTTTTTAGAAGAACCGCTAATTTTGTTCAAAATTTGGCAAGGTGGAATGTCTTTTCATGGCGGAATGTTGGGCGTATTTGCGGCAATGGCATGGTTTGCAAAAAAACAAAATTGCAGTTTGTGGCAATTAACCGATTTAATCGCGCCCATCGCGCCGATTGGTTTAGGCGCGGGACGAATTGGGAATTTTATAAATTCTGAACTTTGGGGAAGACCAACGGACGTACCTTGGGCAATGATTTTCCCAAATGGTGGCGACCTGGCGCGTCATCCCTCGCAACTTTACGAGGCATTTTTGGAAGGTTTCGTGCTATTTGTGATTCTGTGGATTTACACTCAAAAACCACGTCCGACAATGGCAGCAACAGGTTTAGCGGTTGTGGGTTACGGTGTATTCCGATTTATTATTGAATTTTATCGTGTCCCTGACGCGCATTTGGGTTATTTGGTGCTAGATTGGGTCACGATGGGACAAATTTTGTCAACGCCAATGATTATTGTTGGCGCGGGTTTGATGGTTTTGGCGTACAAACGTAAGGTGAAAATATGAACAAAAAGATGTGTCAAATTTTGGCGGTATTTGTTTTATGTTTTAGTGGTTCTGTATTTGCTCAAACCAAAATTGCAATTTTAGATTTTGAATTAAAAGATTTAACGCTTGCACCTGGGATTCCAGCTGAAATTGAACGAACAGCAGCTGTGAAAAGAATGCTTGAAAACGAATTAAAAAGTGCAGGGTATCAAATTATTCCTGTTCCATTAGTTACGCAACAACAAGCAAATAGCGGTTTTGGTTATCTTTTTGATCATGATGATGTTGCCGCCGATTTAGCTAAAAAAGTGGGCGCAGATTACATTTTAGTTGGGCGTTTGCATAAACCGAGTTTTTTATTTGCGTATTTAATGGGGCATTTGGTGAAAGCCGATAACGCCGCTTTGATAGGTAATTTTATTGTTGAATCAAAAGGCGGCGATAAAAAATTAACCTTGAAAGGTGTCGAAACCTTGACCGTAAAAATAGATCAGATTTTGGATAAGACTTACATTCCGCCTGAACCTAAAAAATGAAAAATTATCTTGAACTTTTAGACAAATTACTTACCGAAGGTACGCCAAAAAGCGATCGTACTGGAAATGGTACATTATCGGTTTTTGGTCATCAAATGCGCTTTAATTTGGCAGATGGTTTTCCTTTAGTCACCACAAAAAAAGTACATTTAAAGTCAATTATTCATGAATTACTTTGGTTTTTGAATGGCGACACAAACAATAATTTACTGGAAGAAAAGGGGGTTTCAATTTGGCGTGAATGGTCCGCAGAAAATGGCGAATTAGGCGCAATTTATGGCAAACAATGGCGATCGTGGGAAGTTAAAAATGGTGAATCGATTGATCAAATTGCAAGCGTAATGGAACAATTGAAAAACAATCCAAATAGCCGCCGAATTATCGTTTCAGCGTGGAACGTAGCAGATTTACCAGACGAAAAAATCAGTCCAAAAGAAAATGTTGCACAAGGCAAAATGGCACTCTCACCCTGTCACGCTTTTTTTCAGTTTTATGTTGCGAATAACAAACTGTCGTGCCAACTTTATCAGCGTAGTTGTGATACATTTATTGGTTTGCCGTTCAACATCGCAAGTTATTCGTTGCTCACGATGATGATTGCTCAGCAATGTGATTTAGAATTAGGTGAATTTGTTTGGACTGGTGGCGATGTGCATTTATACATAAATCACCAAGAACAAGCTAAAACCCAATTACAGCGGACCCCGTACAATTTGCCTAAGATGAAAATCAAGCGCAAACCTGCTTCAATCTTCGATTATATTTACGAAGATTTTGAACTTATTGGCTATGATGCCGATAGCCATATTTTCGCTCCCATTTCCATTTGAGATTTGCTTGAAATGACTAAGACTTTCCGACAATTATTCGTTTTTTTTCTGCTACTTTTATTGGTGGGTTGCGCAACCGAGCCAGTTATCCGTCCTAGTAAGCCAACACCAGTTGATACAGGTCGAATTCCAGATTACATCGAAGCGCGTCCGATTGTTGGAGTTTATGCAAATCAGCCAACTGTTACCGCATTTGTGCAGCACATGGTTCACGATTATGGGTTTTCGGAAGATTATTTGAACAACTTGTTTTCACAAGCCAATAAATTAGATTCTGTTTTACGTTTGGAAGTTGATCCTTTTGTGCCACCAAAACCAAAATATACAGGTCCTGTTTCACCGCTGCCTGTTTTACCGCCGAAGCCTAAAGCAACATTGGGTTGGTCGAGTTATCGCAAACAATTTTTGGATGATACACACATCAATAATGGTGTTGATTTTTGGCGTGCAAATGCTGAAGCCTTACAGCGTGCAAGTGCAACGTATCACGTTGATCCTGAATATATCGTTGGAATTATTGGTGTGGAAACCTATTTTGGGCGCAATGTTGGTAAAACCAATACTTTCGATGCGTTAAGTACATTGTCATTTTTCTCTTTACGACGTGCG
This sequence comes from Methylococcaceae bacterium, assembly GCA_014191975.1. Lineage (GTDB taxonomy): Bacteria > Pseudomonadota > Gammaproteobacteria > Methylococcales > Methylomonadaceae > UBA10906. The sequence goes on from BJHG01000038.1 coordinate 15,037, forward strand.
GAATATTTTACTAAAGAGCTGGAAAATTTTTTGCTAATGGCAAAAGAAGAAAATTATGAACCCCGTAAAGTTATTGGTTCATGGGCCGGGGCCTTGGGTTTAGGTCAGTTTATGCCAAAAAGTTTTCGTAAATTGGCGGTGGATTTCAATGGTGATGGCAAACGTGATTTATGGAATCCTGTTGATGCAATTGGCAGTGTCGCACATTATTTCAGTAATTCAGGTTGGAAATTTAATCAGCCTGTCGCAACTCCAATTAACGGTGATATTGATGACGAATACATCATTTTAGCAGCGGATAATGGCAGTCAATTTTGGGCTGTTGGCACTAATTTCACTACGATTAAAAAATACAACAGCAGTAATAAGTATGCGATGGCTGTTCATCAACTTGGGCAATCTATTAAACAGCGTTACTTACTCACGCAATAAACGATGTTGACAGAATTCTCGATAATCGATAAGTTTTTCAAAAATACGCCAAAAAATCCTGAAACACGTTTAGGTATCGGAGATGATTGTGCGTTGCTGTCCATTCCACAAGGTTATGAATTAGCTATAACCACTGACACAATGGTCGAAGCTGTGCATTTTTTTCCAAACGTAAATCCTGCACAATTAGGTCATAAATTATTAGCGGTGAATTTGAGTGATTTAGCCGCAATGGGTGCAACGCCAATCGCTGTAACATTAGCCTTAACGATGCCACACATTGATGAAAATTGGTTAACTGAATTCTCAAGAGGTTTTTTAAAACTCGCACAATTTTATAACGTTGATTTGATTGGTGGTGATACCACAACAGGTCCGTTGACATTGACGGTACAAGCCATTGGTTTGGCACCTTGGCGACAATCATTAAAGCGTTCAACAGCAAAAACTGGTGATTTAATTTATATGACTGGATTGTTGGGCGAAGCCGGGTTGGGCTTAAAAATACTGCAAGGCTATGATTGTGATGCTGAAAATGCGTTGGTGCGTTTTCATGAACCGATGCCACGAATTGAAATAGGGTTTGCATTGCGTGAAATAGCGAGCTCATGTATTGATATTTCAGATGGTTTAGCGAGCGATTTAGGGCATATTTTGAAGCAAAGTGGTGTTGGTGCGACGTTAGATTTTGACAAATTACCACTTTCTGATGACGTGAAAAATTATATTGAAAGCACGGGTGATGTATTGATGCCTATTATTTCGGGTGATGATTACGAATTATGTTTTACGATTCCACCACGATTCGCAAATCGTGCTCCTAAAAACTGTACTGCAATTGGCATAATCGAATCTGAATTGGGTTTGCGTTTAAAAAAATCAGGTCAAATCGAAATATTAACGGCGAAAGGTTATGAACATTTTTCTTGAAAATTACGGTAAAAATAAACTCACGTGTAAAAAGATTTTGACGAATCCAATTTTACTTCTAGCTTTTGGGTTTGGTTCAGGATTAGTCAAAAAAGCCCCTGGTACAAGTGGCACTGTTGCAGCGATTCCTGTTTATTTATTATTGGCTCAAACATCGTTTGCGATTTATAGCATTTTGACGATTATTTCGATTTTGGTGGGTATTAAAATTTGCGGTGAGGCGGCAGATTTACTTGGTGAACACGATTTTAATGGCATTGTTTGGGACGAAATAGCCGGTTATTTGATCGCGCTTTGGTTTGTACCGTTTAGTTGGCAAGCTGTGGTTTTAGGTTTTGTACTCTTTCGATTTTTCGATATTTTAAAACCCTTTCCCATTAAATGGGTGGATAAGCATGTTCATGGTGGTTTAGGCATTATGCTCGATGATGTTTTAGCAGGTTTCGCTGCGGCAGGTTTATTATTTATTTGTGAATCGGTTGGATTTTTTTTACCATAAAATTTAACACTTAAAATTATGCTACAATCCGCGCCATTCAAACGTTAACCTGCATTCCTTCTTATGATTAATATTGGTAAAATAAACACGCTCAACGTCAGCAAACAAGATAGTTCAGGCATTTATTTAAGCGACGATTCTGGAAAACAAGTTTTGTTGGTTGATAAAAAGCCCCGGAAATTTGAATTAGAAGAAATCGTTGACGTTTTTGTTTATGTTGATAGTGACGGACATTTTGCCGCAACAACACAAATTCCTGTCGCGCAAGTTGGTGATATTGCCTATTTAGAAGTCGTGTCCGTTAATTATTATGGTGCGTTTTTAGAATGGGGATTGACGAAAAATTTACTTGTGCCTTACAGTGAACAACATCACGAATTAGAAGTGGACGAATGGTATTTTTTCAAACTGTTTTTAGATGAAAAACAGCGTTTAGTTGCGACTACGAAATTGAATCAATTTGTTACCGATGAAATTGAAGAAAGTGATTTTACTGTTGGGCAAAAAGTCAGCTTATTAATCACAGATCAAACAGATTTAGGCATTAAAGCAATTGTGAATAATGGGTATTGGGGTTTACTTTACGAAAATGAGATTTTTCAAACCTTGCGAAAAGGTCAGCGAATCGATGGTTTTATAAAAACAATCCGTGATGATTTGAAATTAGATTTAGTGCTACACGAAGTTGGTTACGGTAAAGTTATGACATTAACCGATACGATTTTACAAGCATTGCGTGAGAATGGCGGTCAACTTGCAGTTGGTGATAAAAGCGAGCCTGATAAGATTTATGCGCTATTTAGCGTAAGTAAAAAAGTATTTAAACAAGCTATTGGTGCATTGTATAAACAAAAACAAATTGAAATTGAAAAGAATGCAATTAGGTTAGTAAATTCGACAAATTAAAAAGTTTTATTTTTAAATTTGAGCGATAAAAATTAGGAGAACGATTGTGGTATTAAAATTAGGTAATAAAAAAAATAAAGAAAAAAAAAATTCTGCAAATCTTGTCCTTAATCCAGAGTTTATTATTAAAGAATCAAAGGCGTTTTTAGAGAAATTACAAATAATTCGCCATGAAATTATAGCGCGTGATAAAGCTTATGCCAAAGCAAAAGCAAATGGAAACGCTGCTGACATGGCGAACTATAATAAACTTGCACATGCAGTGAGTACAAAATGTATAGATTATGGACGTGATTTGTGCGATGCCCCGATTCCTCAATGGGTTGACGGTAGTTTATCTAAAGATCATATCGCAATTACACGGCATGCCTACGATGTTATTCGCAATAAAATTTGCGCCTCATTAAATGTATTTGACAGTGATTTAATGCCCAGCGCGAGAATATTGGTAGATTTCGCTGAAGGGGTGCATTCCCCGAAGGGCGGAATTAGTCATTGATTGATGCTAAAAAACGCCTTCTGAATTTTCAATAGGCGTTTTTTATGGTGTAACATTTTTACCATTCCAACACATTCCACATATTCACATCCGCGCCACGATCCATTTGATTACTTCGCACATCCATTTTTCCGTCACCATCCGTATCGTGTAAATAATACGGCAAACCTACGTCTGGAATGATTTTAACCATATATAATTTTCCACTGCGTCGATATTCCTGAACCGTTTTTTTGCCTTTTCGAATAATCGTGATGTCTGGCTCTAAGGTTTCACCGCTTTTCACTCGCGCAGGTGATTCGGGAACATCAGGCACATTTTCCAAACGGGGTGGTGCATCATCTTCAGCTGCATAGTTAACAAGCGGCAACAGTAATAAACAGATAAGTAGTAATCGGCGCATTATTTTTCCTTTTATGTAAGAGATAGCGAATCAGTTATTAAATACATGCGCCATTTTTACTGCTTTCGTTTTTAAATAATCCACGTTATCGTAATTTGATGGCACCACCAACGGTAAGCGGGCGACCACGTTAATTCCTAGTGATTGCAATGCTTCAATTTTGGCTGGATTATTGGTTAATAATGCCACCGAGCGAATGTTTAAATCGTTTAAAATTGCCGCCGCCACACCGTATTCGCGTTCGTCTGCTAAATATCCCAATGCTAAATTTGCATCTACCGTATCCATACCGTTGTCTTGTAAATTGTAGGCTTGCAACTTGTGAAATAAGCCAATGCCTCGCCCTTCTTGACGTAAATAAATCACGACGCCACAACCAGATTCATCAACATATTGCATTGCTCGTGCTAATTGTTCGCCACAATCACAGCGACGCGAACCAAATACATCGCCAGTCAAACATTCGGAATGCACACGCACTGGCACATTTTCCTGTTCGGAAACGTCACCTTTTACTAACGCCAAATGCTCTTTTTTGTCTTGATTAGTTTGATAATAATGTAGCACAAACTCGCCGTTTTCCGTGGGTAATCGAGTTGTTAAAGTTGTTGTTAATTCTAAATTCACGTTTTGGTTTTACCTAAAAAGGACAGTATGCTTATATTGTCGGGATTGAGAGTTATTTTAGCCTAAAACAGCAAGTGGGAATAACAATCTAAACGAAGTTCCTTGACCTAATACAGATTCAACCAAAAGATGCCCACTCGATTGATGAACAATACCGCTCACCGCTGACAAACCTAATCCAGTACCTTCGCCTTGTGGTTTTGTGGTGAAAAATGGATCGAAAAGACGACTAATAATTTTCAGATCAATGCCCGTACCAT
>BJHG01000039.1 GCA_014191975.1 Methylococcaceae bacterium
AGAAGTCTATTTGTTACGCGGTAATCGAGATTTTTTAATTGGTGAGCGTTTTGCGCGAGGAACAGGTATTATTTTACTAGATGATTATGCTGTAATTGAACTGGAAAATGAACGCACGTTATTAACGCATGGTGATTTATTATGTAGTGATGACCTTCCATATCAAGCTTTTCGTGCCAAATCGCGCTCGCCCGAATGGCAACAAAATGTGCTGTCAAAACCGTTGTGGTTACGATTGTGTGCGGCGCGTTGGTATCGATTACGTAGTTTTTTCCACAAGCAAAAAAAATCCCATTACGTCATGGACGTGAATCAATCAACTGTCGAAAAACTCATGCAACAACACCAATGTACCCGCTTAATTCATGGACACACGCACCGTCCGTTCTTACATGAATTTAAACTAAATGACAAAAAAGCACAGCGTTTTGTCTTGTCCGATTGGACTAATGTAGGTGGCATCGTGTTAAGTTTTGAGGATAAAAAATGAGTAAGCGCACCTCAGGCTTAAATGTTCACGGCATTATTTTTCTCGATAAACGTTTAGGTATTTCCTCGAATAAAGCGTTGCAGGAAGTGCGGCGATTATTCAACGCAAACAAAGCGGGACACACGGGTAGTTTAGATCCGCTCGCAACAGGTTTATTGCCGCTGTGTTTTGGTGAAGCAACCAAAGTGTCGGCATTAATGTTGGACGATGACAAGCGTTATCAAGTCACTGTGAAATTGGGCGTGATGACGGATACGGGCGATGCCGAAGGGCAAATTATCGAAACGAAACCCGTGCCGCGGTTATCGCTGGCAGAAATTCAGGCATGTTTGGTGAAATTCACGGGCGCACAAGCGCAAGTTCCGCCGATGTATTCTGCGTTAAAACATAACGGCAAAAAGTTGTACGAATTGGCGCGTGAAGGCATTACGATTGAACGCGAACCTCGAAACATTACGATTTACGAAATCAACTTGCTTGAATTTACGCACGAAACGTTAACACTCGATGTGGCGTGTTCTAAAGGCACTTATATTCGCTCACTCGCCGAAGATATTGGGCATGATTTGGGTTGCGGTGGAACCGTTACGGCATTGCGTCGAACCCAAGCGGGACAATTTCATTTGGACGAAGCAAAAACGATTGAGCAACTGAGTGCAATGACTTTGGATGAATTACACGCGAGTTTAATGCCCATCGATAAACCGTTAGAAAATTTACTGGCAATTCATTTATCACCCGAACAAGCAAAGGCGATTTCTTTTGGTCAAGCGATTGATTTTAAAACTAATGAAAGCACACAAAACGTGCGTTTATATGCAGGAAGTTTGTTTTTAGGTTTGGGTGAAGTCGGATTAAATGATAAGATAACCACCGTTAGATTGTTCAATTTGAACGATTAACTTTTCGAGTTTCTACACCCTAAACGTGGAAACGCTCATTTATATAATTTTAGGGATTTATCCGCAATGCCATTTACAGCAGAACAAAAAAAAGCAGTCGTTGAAGCCTATCGTCAATCAGAAACTGATACAGGTTCACCAGAAGTTCAAGTTGCCTTATTGACAGCGCACATTCATCATTTAACTCCACATTTTGCGGCACATAAAAAAGATAACCATTCACGTCGCGGTTTGTTACGCATGGTTAATCAACGTCGTAAGTTGTTGGATTATTTGAAGGGTAAAGATGGCGAGCGTTATCGCACATTGATTGCACGCTTAGGGTTGCGTAAATAAAAAAATACCTAGAAAACGGCACATCTTGTGCCGTTTTTGCTTTAGAAAAATACAAACTCATTTTTTAAAATTACCTTCAAACAAAGGAAATCTCAGCGTGAATCCTATTCGGAAAGAATTTCAGTACGGCGATCAAAAAGTTACTCTCGAAACAGGTGAAATTGCCCGTCAAGCTGACGGTGCAGTGATGATTAATATTGACGGCACGTCTTTATTGGTCACAGTAGTAGGAAAAAAATCAGCAACTGGCGGTGATTTTTTTCCGCTAACTGTTAATTACCAAGAAAAAGCCTACGCGGCTGGTAAAATCCCAGGTGGTTTTTTCAAACGTGAAGGTCGCCCATCTGAACAAGAAACATTAATTTCCCGCTTAATTGATCGCCCGATTCGTCCTTTATTTCCTGAAGGCTACACTAACGAAGTGCAAATTATTGCCACTGTAGTGTCATTAAATCCCGATGTAGACACGGAAGTTGCGGCGTTACTTGGAGCATCGGCTGCCTTGGCAATTTCTGGTTTGCCATTTAACGGTCCAATCGGTGCGGCGCGTATCGGTTACAAAGACGGTCAATATTTATTAAATGCGTCGCCTGAAGTTTTAAAAGAATCTGATTTAACATTAGTCGTTGCTGGCACAGCGCACGCAGTGTTAATGGTAGAATCAGAAGCGAAATCATTATCTGAAGAAATTATGCTTGGTGCGGTGTTATTTGGTCATGAACAAATGCAAACAGCCATTAATGCGATTAACGAATTTTCCGCTATGGTAAATCATGCGCCAATCGAATGGATTGCACCGGAAACGAATCACGAATTAAATCGTTTGGTGGGTGTAATTGAAGCGGACGTAAAAGCAGCGTATTTAATTTCTGAAAAATTGGCTCGCCAAAATAAACTCAAAGAAATTCGTACTGCGTTAATTGAAAAATTAATCGCTGACCAAGCCTATGATGAACGTGAAATTAAAGGTGTAATCGAGCAATTGGAATATAACGTGGTTCGTGGTGCGATTTTAAATGATGGTCAACGTATCGATGGTCGCCCTCTCGATAAAATCCGTCAAATCAGCATTCGTACAGGTGTTTTACCGCGCACACACGGTTCAGCATTATTCACACGCGGCGAAACACAAGCATTAGTGGTAGCTACTTTAGGCACAGCACGCGATTCACAAATCATTGACGCACTGGCTGGTGAATACAAAGAACCTTTCATGTTGCATTACAATTTCCCTCCTTACAGCGTAGGCGAAACAGGTTTTGTCGGTTCACCCAAACGTCGTGAAATCGGTCATGGTCGATTAGCAAAACGGGGCGTTTTAGCGGTATTGCCGAATATGGAAGAATTCCCATATTCAATTCGTGTGGTTTCTGAAATTACCGAATCAAACGGTTCAAGCTCAATGGCTTCTGTTTGTGGTAGTAGCTTAGCGTTGATGGATGCTGGTGTGCCTTTATCTACACCTGTTGCAGGAATTGCGATGGGCTTAATTAAAGAAGGAGACCGTTTTGCGGTACTTTCTGATATCTTGGGTGACGAAGATCATTTGGGTGATATGGATTTCAAAGTGGCAGGTTCTGCGACTGGAATTACTGCGCTACAAATGGACATCAAAATCGACGGCATTACCGCTGAAATCATGAAAACCGCCCTCGCCCAAGCGAAAGTAGGACGGCTACATATTTTAGACGAAATGAATAAAGCGTTATCGTCATCACGTTCTGAAATGTCTGATTTTGCGCCACGCATCATTACATTCAAAATCGATCCAAGTAAAATCCGCGAAGTCATCGGCAAAGGTGGCGCGACCATTCGTAGCATTACCGAACAAACTGGCGCGAGTATTGATTTGACAGACGATGGTGTTGTGAAAGTAGCATCGGTTGATAAAGCAGCGGGCGAAGAAGCGAAACGCTTGATAGAAGAAATTACCGCTGAAGTAGAAGTTGGTAAAATCTACGAAGGTAAAGTCATTCGCTTAATGGATTTCGGTGCATTCGTTGCAATTATGCCAGGCAAAGACGGCTTAGTTCATATTTCACAAATTTCGGATGAACGCGTGGAAAAAGTTAGTGATCGTTTAAATGAGGGCGATGTTGTTAAAGTCAAAGTTTTGGAAATTGATAAACAAGGTCGTGTACGTTTAAGTATTAAAGAAGCAATTAAAGACGCAGCTGAAGCCGAATCAGCAGCTTAATTTTTCGATTCATATAAATTAAAGGGTTGCTAGTTTTAACTAGTAACCCTTTTTTATGTTCTCAATTTCAGTCGATTTGAAAGCGTTGTTCCTAGTTGTTGACACGGTATCTCAAAATAACGAAATGACAATGCCGCCAAGCCAAATACCAAAATCAAGTACACCAAATTTATCCACCAGGGCATATTTTTGTAATACGCGGTTGCTAATTCTTGCCACAAATAAACACTGTACGAAATCCGTCCTAAATAACGAAAACCCGCATTTTCAAAAACGCTTTTAAACCATGAAAAATGCGTCGGTGTGCCAAAAACAATGATTTGAATCAACGCCGGATAAACTAGAATTTTTAAAAACATATCTTGATTCTTCGACAACAAACACATTCCGCTCGCCAACAACAACAACGCTGAAAACCAAGCTAAAAAGGGTAGATTTCTCAAACGCCGCATCCACTTTTCAGGCAACAACGCGGTATAACAACCCGTCAATAAAAATAAAAAATAAGTGCAGTAATCCGCCCAGAACGGTTGATTCACATAAATCAAAACTAACGCACTAACGATTAGAACACCCATCGAAGCTAAAATTCGCCGCGATTTATTCCCACGCCACGCCCATAAAAAAAGTAGTGGAAATAGCAAATAAAACTGCTCTTCATACGCCAACGACCAAGTATGTCCCGCAAACCACGAACAGCCTTTTTCAAATGGTAAATTACACAAAAAGGCAGCGGATGTTAAAACTTGCTGTCCACTAATTTTAATTAAATCAAATGCGCTTAAAATTGTCGCAAACGCTAAATACAACCACAATGGCGGCACAATCCGAAAAAAGCGTCGCGCACAAAAAGCACTTAAACAAACGCGTCCTGTTTTCGTTTTTTCAGAATTCAAGCCCATACAAATCACAAAACCGCTAATGCTGAAAAAAATCAACACGCCTAATTCGCCAAAGCGTTCGATTTGTAAGGAGTAAGTTTCGATATCTGAAAAATAACGATCGATACCACTGAAAAGTAAGAAGTGCTCTTGAATTACCAACATGACAGCAAAAAATCGCCATACATCTATGTGTTCGATGCGTTTAACTGCCATAAATCCTCATTATTGTATTTTACAATCTCAATAATCATCCATAATTACTGAATGCCATCAATGCGGTATTTTCAACCAAAACACCGCATGATGGCAATTTTACTACCTTACTTAACTAAAGTTTTTTGCCGCAAAATCCCAATTAACTAATGCCCAAAATGCTTCCAAATAGGCAGGACGTGCATTACGGAAATCAATGTAATAAGCATGTTCCCAAACGTCACACGTCAATAATGGTGTTTGACCCGCAGTTAAAGGACAACCTGCGTTGCTAGTACTAACTAACGCTAAACTTCCGTCAGGATTTTTAACTAACCACGCCCAACCGGCACCAAATGTTGTGACGGCTGTTTTTGTGAATTCTTCTTTGAATTTCGCAAACGAACCAAATGTCACGTTAATAGCATCCGCTAATTCACCTGTTGGTTCACCGCCTGCATTAGGCGCTAAACTATTCCAATAAAATGTATGATTCCAAATTTGTGCAGCGTTGTTGAAAATCCCACCTGATGATTTCACAACGATTTCTTCCAATGACAAGCCTTCAAATTCAGTTCCGGGAACTAAATTATTTAAGTTTGTAACGTAAGTTTGATGATGTTTTCCATGGTGAAATTCTAATGTTTCAGCAGAAATATGCGGTGCAAGTGCGTCTTTTTCGTAAGGTAAAGCGGGAAGTTCAAAAGCCATAAAGTCTCCATAATAAGGAATTTAAATAAATACCAACTAATTTAATGCGAAATAACTTTAGCATTGCTGACAGATTAAAGAAAGATTTCGCTTATAATTCGCATTCATTTTACAAAACTCTGGAAAATAAAAATGACTCAAAAATATAATGCACCAATGAAAATAAATGTTGAAGCAGGCGAAACCTACAGCTGGTGCAGTTGCGGTTTGAGCGGTGAAATGCCGATTTGTGATGGCACACATAAAACAGATGAAAGCACTGATAAACGTTCTTTAAAATTTGTCCCCGAAGAAACAAAAGCCGTTTATTTATGCGCGTGTGGTAAAACAGAAAATGCGCCGTATTGCGACGGTAGCCATTCAAAATTGGCTTAGAAATGGCACAAGAAATTGAGCATAAATTTTTACTTTCTAACGAAAACTGGCGCGAAAAAGTCAGCCATTCTGTTTTATATAAACAAGGTTATTTGAGTTCGCAATCTACCAGCTCAATTCGGATAAGAATCAGCGACAAACAAGCGTGGCTAAACATTAAAAGTGCAACGATTGGCACACAACGCGCTGAATATGAATACGAAATACCCCTTTTTGACGCGCATGAGATTTTGAATGATTTGTGCTTGAAGCCCGTGATTGAAAAAACACGCCACTTCGTCACCTATGAAAATCATTTGTGGGAAATCGACGAATTCGACGGTGAAAATGCCGGTTTGATTGTGGCTGAAATTGAATTAGATACGCTAGATGAAGTCTTTGCAAAACCGGAATGGTTAGGCGAAGAGGTAACGCAAGATGTTCGTTATTACAATAATAATTTAGCGCGAGAACCTTATTCGCAATGGCGCAACAATTTAAATATTTAGGGATTTTTATGAAAAAAACATGTTGGCTAATTGCCGCTTTATTAAGCATTAACAGTGTTATTGCGTTTGCTGAAGATACTCCCGTTAAACAATTAAAAGCTTTTTTGAGTTCCGTAAAAACCATTACCGCGAATTTCAAACAAGTTTTAATTAATGAATCAGGCGATCCATTCCAAACCAGTTCGGGATTATTTTATTTACAACGCCCTGGTAAATTTCGATGGGATTATATAAAACCCTTTCAACAGCAAATTATTTCAACATCTGGAAAAGTCTGGTTTTACGATACCGATTTAGAACAAGTCACGATTAAAAAACTGGATGAATCAGTTGGTTCAACGCCCGCGTTGTTATTGAGTGGCGATGTGCCACTTGAAGATAATTATACGATTGAGAAACAAGGTGCAGACGGTTCGATGAACTGGATAAAACTCATCCCGAAGAGTCAAGACAGCACCTTTAAATATGTATTAATTGGACTTGAAAAAGGCGTTTTGAGTGGCATGCAATTGAATGATAATTTTGGGCAATTGACACGAATTTATTTTTCAAATTTAAAAGTAAATCAACCTGTGGACGCGAATCTATTTGAGTTTATTGCACCAAAAGGCGTAGATGTCTTTTCAGAATAAAGACATGCTTGTTGCTATGTTGTTTTTTCATAACAAGCTATAATCTATTTTTAAATATTTAGTTTAATCATTGATAAATAACGAAATATGTAGCTTTTTAAAATGGTTTTAAAACTTGTAAGGAATTCGTTTTGCTGATACTATCACTGCCGTGAAATGCGTTTTGTTGTATAAAAACAAAAATTCAATCCATCAACTATTCACAACTTACTGGGGATTTAACTATGAAAAAAACTAAATTAGCTTTAACAGCAATCGTTGCATTCGCAGCGGCAACACTCGCTACAGGCGCAGTTGCACACGAAGGCACAAATGCACACAAACATGGACACGCAGGTCATCACGCAGGTCACGTTGAAACAACTGAAACACATTCTTCTTCGTTTTCACATTCTTCAAGCAATGCAAAAGTTGACGCTTTAGAATCGCAATTGCAAGCCATGCAAGCTGAAATTCGTAGTTTAAGAGCAGCGTCAGGTCACCACCAAGTTGACCCAGATACAGCAAAAGTTCAAGAGTTAGACCAATGGATGAACACTGTTAAATCAGAAGGTCATTCTGCAAAAGGTGCAAAAGACAACATGGTATTCTTCCGTGGCGGTTATGGACATAACAACGACCAACGTGGTGGTACTTTAGATCCGTCTTCAGCAGCGGCTTCAAACGGCGCGTTAATTGGTGCAATTGGTGATAGAGATTCTTGGTATTTCGGTGCAGGTTTTGACTTCGGTATCAATGATAATTTATTTGGCATGATGCAAAATACTGACGTTTTAGCTGAATTGATGTTTGACTACAAACAATTAGGCGAAAGAAAATTGAACGGACTTTCAGCTGGCGTGACAGCTTTAGCGTTACCAGGTGTTTCTACTGCTCTTGGTGGTGCTGGTGTTAATAATCAGACAGCAACAGTCAACGCATTAACCTTAGCGGCTTCACCAAAAATCAAATTCTTAAAAGGTAGCGCATTCCGTCCTTGGTTAATTCCAGCGGGTTTTGAAATCACTGTTATCAGCCCACCGTCTGATGCAATTACAGTATTAAACCCAGGCATGATGTTCGGTGCGGGTGCGGATTACAAAATTTGGAAAGACATCTACGCAGGTGCTGACGTTCGTTACCACCATTCATTCGATAACGTTGATGGCGTAAATCCAGACGGTATCACAGCAGGTGGTTATTTAGGTTTAGGCTTCTAAGTTTTAGAAAACTCAACGCTAAACAAAAAAGAGAGCTGAAATGCTCTCTTTTTTTATGCCTGAAATTTTATAAACGACTTTTCACTAAATCGTAAATTTCTTGGCTGGCGATTTCTGCACCGTTCAAAATTACGTTTAATTCAGCTAATTTTGCCTCGGCAAATTCTCTATCTTTCAAACTTGCTGCGTTAATATAAACATTCAAAGCCGCGCTTTTTAATGCCGCGTAACCTGACATCACTGCAACGCCTGCATCACTAATCACAGCGGAACTACCTTTTTCAGCCGCAATGCGACTTAATGTAATAACTTCGGCGCACGCTTTCGCACAAATTAAAGGCACATCCGTTGCATCTTTTAAAACGGTTTGAATGGCAGCACTTCGCGCCACTTTTTCATCGTCGGTTTCTTTCGGCAAACCGTAAGTTGCCATTAAACGATTAAAAACATCAACATCGGCTTTAATCATGCCTGTTAATTCTTCACGCAATGTTTCAGATTTTTCTAATAATGCCAACATTTCAGTTTCAACTTCGGCGTATTTCGGTTTTCCAATCGTTAAATTACAAACCATGCTAGTTAATGCCGCCGCTTGTGCGCCCATTAACGCTGCGGCACTTCCACCACCTGGTGTTGCTGATTTACTTGCCAATGTATCGAGATAGTTTTGCAATGAATTGTCTTTAATTTCAGTCATTTTTTAAAGTTAAGTTAAGTTGAAAATGAGGCGAATCACAAAACCACGCTCAGTTTTGTTATCATTCAATGCAACATTATCGCAAAATGACAGATATGACTATTCCAAAGATTGCTATTTTCACTGACGACGCTGGCTGGCACGGCAAACAATTACAACAAGCATTTACATTGTTAGGTTACGACAGCGTTTTTGTATCATTAACAGAATGCCGTTTTAATCTTGAAAATCAAAATCTCCCCATTTTTATTCCCGAATTTGAAACCGAATTGCCTGTTGCGGCATTTGTACGCGGTGTACCAGGTGGTTCGTTGGAAGAAGTCGTTTTATATTTAGATTTTTTGCATGCACTGAAAATTATGGGCATTCCTGTTTATAACGATGCGAATGCAATTGAACGTAGCGTTGATAAAGCAATGACAAGTTTTTTGTTGCATCACGCAGGTTTAACAACACCACCGACATGGGTTTTACGCGATAGAGATTCGGCATTGGAGTTGGTTAAAAAAGAACTTAAAAATGGCAATTTTGTCATTAGTAAACCGCTTTTTGGCTCGCAAGGTGAAGGTATTCGCCGCATTGAAAAAATCACGGATTTGCCTTGGTTGACAAGTACTCATGGTGTGTATTATTTACAGCGTTTTGTGCCCTGTGCGGGTGAAGGATTTTCGGATTATCGTGTCTTTGTTATTAACGGCGAAGTTGTTGCGACGATACGCCGACGCGGTAAATCGTGGCTCAATAATGTCGCCAAAGGCGCAAGTTGTGAACGTGTTGAACCGTCTGCCGAAATGATACATTTAGCAATTCAAGCGACAAAGTTATTACAAATGGATTATGCAGGCATAGATATTCTTGAAGATAACAATGGGGAATTGAACGTCATTGAAATTAACAGCGTGCCGGCATGGAAAGGTTTGGAAGGCGTTTGTGACACAGCGATTGCAGAATTACTTGCCCTCGATTTGATACAGCGGCATTTGAGAAATTCGTTTGTCGATTTGTGCGGCAAACGCTAAATAATTAGGGCTTTGAGTGGATTCAAAACGCCGTTTAAATTCGTTTGCACTCATATGTTCAGGCAAATTACGTGGATCAGGCATTAAATCGTAATAGTCTTTTATTTGTGTTATTTCTTTTTGAATCCGCCGTGCATTTTCAGGTGTCGAAACAACTAATTCACCAAAACGACTTCCTGCCTTATCAGCAGCTAAATCAACAAAACTAAATCCACTACCGCCCGCTTGTGAGTCGCTTAATTCTTTTGCTTCACCCAGTGCATTTGCCACGCGACGATTCATCGAAGCTGATAAAACAGCCGCACCTATAAAATGCTGGGCTAAATCGGTACGCTTAAATAAAAATGCCATTTTTCCTGAATTTTTTTCAGTATTAACATAATCATTCAGAGCTAAAATTGCACTTCTATTTTCTTCTTGAGCCGTTTCTAATGTGGCGCGTTGCATCGCTAATTCAAAAACAGGTTTTAAAAGTTCTGTAAGTGATAAACGCGATTTTGCATTGTGTTTCTCAAGGATTTCAAGAATTTTTTGCTGGTAAATTTCATGACTTTCTGGATTAAAAATGTGATTAGTTGAATTCGAATCATAAAAAATTGTTAACGCTTTATTGGAAATTTCAACACGCTGAATAGAAGTTGTCGCCAATATGAAATAGTCATTTAAAAATGAATTCTGAATTAATGTGTGGATCATAAAATCCGCGAATTTTGCAGGCAACAACACTTTTCCAATTTTAAATTTTGTAATATGTGGCAATAATTCGCCATCTTCGCTACCCAATCGAAAGCTAACATTAAAATAATTAACAAAATTATTTTTGGGGAGTGTTAGTGACAATGCACAACGCATTTTTTGATTTACTAATTCAATGTGTATCGAATTTCGGTGATAACGATTCGCTAAATAATTACCCGCCAAATTTAAATCCGCTTCGGTCAAAGAAATCGCCGCAATATCATTCGGTTTTATTTTCGACCCTTCATACAAAATTTTCCGTGCTTGCATAATATGTTCGGAAGTTAGTGGTGAATGAATAGGCTGATTAGTTTCAGAACTTAATCCACTGACAAATAAAAGTACACCTAACAAAAAAACAAGTGTAAAAAATCCCACTAAAATCCAAGCGACAAAAATAAAATAAACGCGACGAATCATTAAGAGAATTCGAGTGTTAATCCAGCGGTTTTTAATTGCTCCGTTTCATGCAGTAAATCTGCATGCGTTAATGGAGCGGTTTCAAGCCAACCTTTTGGAAATTTTAATTTAATGACAGATTTTTTGAATGTAAATTTAAAATGTGGCACGTCATAATCTTGACGATTACGGTACAATAAAACGGCTACACGTAGCAACAACGCAAGCTTTGGCGTGTCATTGTGCCAAGGCGCAGGTAAATCCACAAAGATTTTTGACGGAAATTTTCGGCGATGCGCTCTAACAATGGCGGCTAATAACAACTGGTCTTGACGTGAAAACCCTGCAAAATCACCATTTTCAATCACATACGCGCTGTGTTTATGATATTGACTGTGTGCGATGTCCCGCCCAAGTTCGTGTAATTCTGCCGCCCAATATAGAAATTGTTGCGCTTGTACACGGTCTATTTGAAAAAAGTCCGCTGACAGAGAATCAAGTAAATAATCTAACGCATTTTTGACGCGCAATGCGTGTGGAATATCAACATGATAACGTTCCGCAATACTGCGAACAGTGGCAGAACGAATATCATGATCATAAATTCGACCCAATAAATCGTGAATTAAACCTTCTCGCAACGCGCCATCGGAAATTGTCATCTGCGTAATGCCCAGACTTTTAAACGTGGCATAAACGATGGCTACACCGCCCACAAAAACAGGTAAGCGTTCCGCTTCAAGATCAGGTAAATTCAAATTTTCAATATCTGAACAGGTCGAAATATACTGAACTAATTCCTCTAAACCTTCGCGGGTAATGCCGTTATTACTCCAGTTTTTGGCATACAGTACTTTTTCAATTGCTCGTAAACTACCCGACGCACCAATCGCTTCGTCCCAATTTTGACGTTGAAATTTTTGTTGGAACGGTTCTAAACGCCGTTGAGCAAATAAAACTGCTTCACTGAAAGCGGATTTTGATAATTTTCCATTTTTAAAAAAGAGTTTGCTTGTCGTGACACACCCCATAGGCAAACTTTCTTTGTCGAGCGGATTATCACCCGAACCAATGATATATTCAGTGCTGCCGCCGCCAATATCCATCACCAATCGCAAATTAGCCTGACTGCTTAAATTATTTACCACGCCTTGATAAATCAAACGCGCTTCTTCAATGCCCGCAATAATGTGAATGGGATGATTTAACGCAACCTCCGCTTTTTCTAAAAATTGTGCGGCATTTTTTGCAGTTCGCAAGGTATTCGTACCGACAATCCGAACGCTTTCGGGCGAAAAATTGCGAATACGTTGCCCAAAACGTTCTAAACACGCCAGCGCACGATCTTGCGTAACGTCATCTAAATAATTTCTTTCATCTAAACCCGATGCTAAACGCACCATTTCTTTTAATCGGTCAATGGTTTGAAGTTTGCCATCAATTAAACTACAAATAATCATGTGAAAACTGTTTGACCCTAAGTCCACAGCGGCAACACAGCTAGGCGGTTTTTTTAGCATATTTTAAATTCGAAAATGAGCGCGTTGGAGCGATTATTAAATTTCAGTAAGCAGAATGATAATGTCATGTTGGTATAATCACAAATAGATACACGTTTGTAGACAAACTTATTTACAATTACGACATATTTTTAAGCCATCGATTTTACAGGTTACGTTACACAATGACTTTATCACCGCCTAAAACAATTACGCCACCACGCTGGTTACTTGCAGAATTAACGTACGCATGTCCTTTGCAATGTCCGTATTGTTCAAATCCAATTGATTATACGAAATATAAAAGTGAGCTCAGTACAGGCGATTGGAAGCGTGTTTTATCAGAAGCGCGAAAGATGGGGGCGGTGCAATTGGGTTTTTCAGGTGGTGAACCGCTAATTCGTCCCGATTTGGTTGAGTTAGTTCAGCACGCCCGTGAATTAGGTTATTACTCAAATTTAATCACGTCGGGTTACGGATTAACCGAAGAAAAAATTGTCGAATTGAAAACTGCAGGATTAGACCATATTCAAGTCAGCATTCAAGCCAGTACACAAGAGTTAAACGACCATATTGCTGGCACAAAATCGTTTGAACACAAACAAGACGTGGCGCGTTTGGTAAAAAAACATGGTTATCCGATGGTTTTATGTGTCGTCATTCATCGTGAAAACATTCATCAAATGCCTGAAATTTTAGCAATGGCAGAAGCGTTAGGCGCGGATTACTTGGAACTGGCAAATACACAATACTACGGCTGGGCGCATTTAAATCGAGATTTACTTTTACCAACAAAAGAACAATTTGAAACAGCCGAAGCGATTGCCCAAGCGTACAAAGAAAAAGTCGCAGGCAAAATGAAAATTTATTATGTTGTGCCTGATTTTTACGAAGATCGTCCAAAAGCCTGTATGAATGGTTGGGCGACGACGTTTTTAACCATTGCACCTGATGGTATGGCGTTGCCATGTCATTCAGCGCGAAACTTACCCAATTTTGAATGCCCGAATGTGAATGATTTTAGTGTTTCTGACATTTGGCACGACTCAAAAGCGTTTAATTTCTTTCGTGGTTATGACTGGATGCAAGAACCTTGTCGCAGTTGCGATGAAAAAGAAAAAGATTTTGGTGGCTGTCGTTGCCAAGCCTATTTATTGACGGGTGACGCAGGCGCAACGGATCCTGTTTGCAGCAAATCACCGCAACATTATGTTATTGATGATTTACTGGCAACGGCACGTAAATTTGCATTATCTGAAAATGAAAAACCATTAATTTTTAGAAATAGTAAAAACGCTCGCATTTAAATTAATCTGAAAACAAATTCGCCAGCGCAATCAATTTATCGCTGGCGGGTTTGGTTTCAAAAATACCACTCAACGCTACATTCATTTCCATCCCGCGTAGAAATAAATACCGCACGCCACCAAAATGCGTTTCGATGTTGTAATTTGGCAAACGATTTTCTAAATACCGATGCAACACCACACAATAAAGCCAATACTGTAAACCATAATTATGCTCGCGCATCCCTTCAAGCATGGTTGCACGCGAATAATCAGGCAAATAATTCGATTTATAATCGATGATGTAAAACTGATTTTCGTATTCACAAATCAAATCGATAAACCCCGTCAAATAACCATTAATCGTTTTACTATCGAGCGACTGAAAACTCGGTTCATTCGCCAAAATGCGATTGATTTCATTGGTGTTAATTTTTTTCGTCGCTAAATAAAACGGCATTTCTTTTAAAATCGCTGATTCAGGCAAATTCATCAAGCAAAAATTCACGTCATTCGATAACGGTGTTTGCACCACGCTTTGTAATAGTTCACCAATAATTTCAGGTCGCGCGACTTTCAATCCATAACGTAAACACGCTTTATCCCGCGCAGTTGAAATATCAACGCCGTTCGCTAAACTGTCAAAATCAAACACTTCCAACAAATCATGCAACACGTTTCCTGTATGTGCGCCGCGCGGCAAATCAAGCGGAATCGGCGGTGAATTTTCAAATGGTTCTTGCGCTTTATCTTCAGGCAAATCAGGAGTAGAAATTCTACTTAACGCTGACAGCGCGGTGTAACTACTCATTTGCCACGGGCTAAAACGTAAATCGCGATGGCGTGTTTGATGGTGGAAAATATCTTTTTTGATTTCGGGTGAATAATGCCCCGTCGGTTTATCACGCTCATAAAAAATTTTACGTTCAAAACAATCTGGCAAATCTGCACCAAAACTTTCAGTTGAAAAAATGTCAGCAATCGCCGAGTTATTCGATTTATCTTTTGTTCGAACGTCTGCCCACGCCAAATAACAGCGATATTTTGCGCGTGTCACCGCAACGTAAAACATCCGCGCATCTTCGGCACGTTGTTCTTCTAATGCTAATTTTCGATGGAATTCAAAATTGTCTGAACCTAAATCAATACACATTTCGTGATTGATATGGCATTCCGCGCGATCTTTCCCCCACAATTCGCTCGGCATCCAAAGTGACATACAAAAAACAATCGGGTATTCCAAACCTTTCGACCGGTGCATGGTCACAATGTTCACGGCATCTGCGTCACTTTCAAGACGCAATTGCTGTGCATCATTGCCGCAGCTTTTTTTCGCTAATGCGCTTGTGATTGAAATTTGCAACCAATCCAGTGTTTTTTGGGGTGACAAATGCTCATCCAGCGCGGCTTCTTGCAACAATTCCAAAATGTGATAAATATTGGTTAATTGACGCTCGGCAAGATGAGTTTTGGCTAATTTTTGCGTGACATTTTCATTGGCTAAAAACGTATGCATCATTGCCATTAAGCCTATCTTTTGCCATTGCTCGTGATAACTTAAAAACTTCGCAAGCCATAAATCCAAAGCATTTTCATCGTTAATAATTTTATAAAACGCTTTGCCATTGGAAATACTGGCAAACCAATCTAATGTCATCGCGTGCTTTAAAGCTTCAATATCTGTTGGATTAGCAACCGCTTTTAAAATCGTGTGCAAATCCTTTGCTTCGGCTGACATAAAAACAGATTCGGTACTATTCAAAACGGAGGGTATACCAGCATCACGCAACGCCGATTGAAAGGCTTTTGCTTGTTTATTTTTCCGAACTAAAATCGCAATATCTTTGGGCTTTAATCGTCGGTTTTGTGGCTGTAATGAATAATCGTCTTGCAATAAATTCAGAATTTCTTCGACCACTGCATGACATAGTATGTTTTCAACATTTTTATTCGTGCCTGAACTATTTTGCCAAGAATGGTCAGAATTTGACTTTAAGTCCCACAGCATCAAAGGTGGTAACGGATTATTTTCAAAATAAATCGCGCCATTTTCATGCAGATTTGCTGCGGCAACATCGTTAAATTCCAACTCTTCAATCAAAAACGGGTTTTCACGTTGAAATAAATAATTAACTGCTTTCACTAAATTTGGGTGTGAACGCCAATTTTGCGCCAATGTAAATGCAGTCTTTGCCGTGTGTTTGGCGCTTAAATAGGAATAAATATCTGCACCACGAAATTTGTAAATGGCTTGTTTTGGGTCGCCAATTAAATACAAAAACTGACTTTCAGCCGAAAAAAGTGTTTTAAAAATAAACCATTGACTATCGTCCGTATCTTGAAATTCGTCAATTAACGCGACTGAAAATCGCTCCCGTAATTCTTGAACTAATTGCTCAGATTTATTTTCACCTCGTAACGCCTCATCAAGACGAATAATTAAATGATCAAATGTTAAAGCGTTACGCTGTAATAAACATTGGTCAATTTCACGGCGCAAAGTTTCAACCAACTGGCAACGTAACATCAAACCGCAGTTGCCAAAAGTCGTTTTTAAATTGTCGAAAATGGTGGTATTTAATGCTAATTCACTGACAAATTCAGCTTGCTTGGGTTTACGAATTTTTGTACCGTTAATTGCATCAAAAATGCCATCTGATGTTAAAAAATCGAGTAGTTTAATTTGAATTTGGGTGCTTTCACCGTTTAACCATACAAGAACAGCTACAAAATGCTTATCGATATCTTTCTTGAATTTACCTTCTGAAAAAGCTTGTTGTAATTGCGCGGTGCAACGATTTAATTCAATTAAAGCTATTTTGATAAGTGGCTTTAATTTTGCCAATAAATCATCAACCGTCTCCATTTGAGTGGGATAAATTTTGACGTGATGACCAATATTTTTGACACTTTGAAGTAATTCATCAGGCGTTTTATAATCCGCCGTTAAAATTGCTGCGTCTTCTGCGCTACGTTGATAAAGTTGTTTTCGCCAAAAATCATCGGCGCAACTTTGGGTGATTTGTACTAAATCGTTAGTTAATTCTGCATTAAAAAGTTGTCCACTTTCGAGTGCATGTTCACGCAACACTTTTTGGCAAAAACTATGAATTGTAAAAATACTGGCCTGGTCAATAGATAGCAAAGCGGTTTGCAAACGGTTTTCAATTTCACTATTTTCAATCGGCAAGGCATCGAGCCAATCAAAAAGTTCATTCCCACCATGCTTTAAAGCCTGTTTTGCGTCTGCCAATCTTAAACGCACACGTTCTTTCAATTCTTCAGTTGCAGCTGTAGTAAATGTGACGACGAGAATTTTTTCAATCGGAAAATTCTGTTCCACAACAAAACGTAAAACCAACATCGCTAATGTGTATGTTTTACCAGTGCCTGCGCTGGCTTCAATCAGATTTACACCATTTATTAATGACGTTTTTAATGCGTCGAAACAATTTTTTTTCATTTTTGTAAGTGTGGTTGGACAAAGTAAGGTGACAGTCTAATTACAGTTTCATCAAACAGTCACAAATCAGTTGTTAGAATGAGTCTATAACAATCTTATCAATCCTAATTCCAGTGAATAACAAAGCAATCGATTTTAAAATAAAAATCACAGCAATATTTTTTATCATTGGCGTAATGGGCATATTAATTGTTCCCATGATCGAAGAGCAATCGCTTAATTTAGCGGTGGTGATTCATAATTTCACAATATAAAACTTATTTTGAAACATTTACCTTTTTTTATTTTGGACGTTTAAATATGCATAATTTTATAATTCTTATTGTTGAAGACGAAGATGCCATCAGAGAAATGCTGGTCGTTGTATTAGAGCAAGTGAGCTTTACAGTTCATGCGGTATCTAATGTGGAAGAAGCGCAGCATTTTTTAAATAATACCTTGCCTGATTTAATTTTATTAGATTGGATGTTGCCTAATATAAGTGGTGTAGAATGGGCGCGTCGCATACGTAAAGAACAGATTTATCAAGAAATACCCATTATTATGCTAACAGCACGTGGTGAAGAAGAAGATAAAATGCGCGGTTTTGGATGTGGCATTGATGATTACATGATAAAACCATTTTCACCACGAGAATTAGTCGCACGATTACATGCAGTTTTACGACGCAGCAGTAAACATCAATGGTCACCTAAGATTATCACGGGTGATTTAACACTTGATACCGAACAACATCGGTTAACGATCGGTGAGCAGATTGTCGATGTAAGTCCAACTGAATTTCGTTTAATGCAGTTTTTTATGTCACATCCCGATAAAGTATTTACTCGCACGCAATTACTTGATCAAGTTTGGGGGCGCAGTGTTTATATTGAAGAACGTACTGTTGACGTGCATATTCGACGATTACGAAAAGTTTTAGAAAATTATGATCGTGAAGATTTAGTACAAACTGTTCGTGGTTTTGGCTATCGCTTCTCCGTGAATCAATAAATTATACTTTTTGTCGTTTATGCCGATAAGATGAGATTGCATTTGCTTTTAAATTAACGTGACACACGTCACAGAAAATTTTTATACAAATTGAATTCATAAAATCAAAAAAACGGGATGAAATAACATGACTGATATGTCATCAATTGTAGGGCGACAAATAAATACTTTCGGTAATTTATCGCAAATATCACAAAGTAACATCACGCTAGGTATTGATACAGCATCGATAACAGATGACGCTCATTCGTCAAGTGTGAGTCACGATAATAGTCAGTCATTTGTTGAGCGTATTCGTCAATCGCTACAAATTTTAGAATTAAATGTGCCTGAAATATCCGAGGCAGCGCTACAAGAACTTACTCAAAATTTGTATAAAGCCTTAACTCAAAATAGCAACAATCTACCTGTCACATCTGCAATACAAACTAAAATTTCAGGTGGTACTAATTTTAAATATGCGATTGATTTAAGTGGCGCAGATTTAGGTGAAAATCTTGCTAATGTAAAAGCGAACATTACAACTGCTTTAGATAATATCGGACAATTTATAAGCTCAAAAGCCATTTTCAATCTAAAAATTTTGACCGAATCTATTGATACAAATATGTTGGCTCAAGCCAATGCGACTGTTATTTCAACGACTAATAATCCCAGTAACAGCAATGCAGACACACTATTTATTGCAGATTCAATTCGTGGCGTTGATTTTGATTCATCGATCAATGATTCAACACTCTATATAAATTTAGCGGAATTAAATCAAATGTCTAAAGTGGACCCCATTGTCCAGACAAATAATGTCTTAATTTAAGATAGAGTCTGTTTACACTCCAGCTGAATGGCGCTGTCCCATTTTTTTAAACCAGAACTGATGTTTCTGTTGTTGCGTATTTAT
>BJHG01000040.1 GCA_014191975.1 Methylococcaceae bacterium
TCGCATAACCTGCCGCATTACAAATCAAATAATCGCTATACAGTTCGAGATGTTTCATTTTCTTGTTTCAAAAATTGAATTGTAATCTCTATCCTTTTTTTGTCACTGCGTAACATCAGTTATTATTGGAAAAGTGCATTGAAAACAACTGCCTTTGCCGAGTTCACTACGAATAACAAGTTGTGCATCATGCCGCATTAAAACGTGTTTAACAATCGCTAATCCCAAGCCTGTTCCATTTATTTTTTTAGTACGTTTTTTTTCAACACGGTAAAAGCGTTCTGTTACACGCCAAATGTCATTTTGAGTAAGTCCTTCACCACAATCAATCACATTAAGTGACAGAGATTTTTCAGTTTGATACCAATTAATTTGCACGATTGTGTCTTCTGGTGAGTATTTCAAGGCATTACACAATAAATTTGTGAATGCGCTACGTAATTCATTTTCATCCCCTAATAAAAAGGCGTTTGAATCTAGTGTTAATTGAATTCGCCCAGGCTCTAAAGCGGCTGAATTTTCATCACAAATTTTCTGCAATAATCCTGGAATATTAATGATTTCATGTTTTTTTCCTTTCGTTTCTAAATGAGCAAGCAATAGCAAATCATCAACTAAATGCTGCATTCGATCGGTTTGCCCCTGCATATTTTGCAATGACGTTGTAAGTAATATGGAATCGCCCTCATCAACATCTTGAAGCGTTTCAATGTATCCTTTTATAACGGTCAATGGCGTACGTAATTCATGTGACACATTTGCCACAAAATCTTTTCGCATTCGTTCCATTTGCTTTAATTGCGTGACATCTTGCGCCAATAACAATCGTAAACCGACACCGTAATTGATAATCCGAACTGCTAATATCAAATTTTCATTCACTGGCGATGGGAAAATAACGGGATCATCGTACTGATTCGATTTTAAATACTGAATGAATTTAGGAAACCTAATTAAATTCGGAATGCGTTGCCCTTTATCAGAAGGATTTAGCCCTAAAACATTACCCGCCGCTTTATTTACCCATTCGATTTCATCTTTAAAATTTAAAACAACCGCCGCATCAGGCAATGCTTCGGTTGATTCACGAAATTGTTGGACTATTCTGCTGAGTTGTTTTTTACGGCGTTTGTTATTTTTTTTAATTCGATAAACCTGGTAATAAAGCTCTTCCCAAACGCCTGTTGTTTTCGGATAATTATTTCGTCTACCTGTACGAAGCCATTTTTCAAAACAGTGAATTTGGTACAAATGCCGAAATAATGTAAATAAGGTCAAAATAAAAAATAATGACACAAACAATTTTGTAAAAAACCCAATGACGCAAACGGCTAAAAATAGTCCTAAAAACGTCATGATTTCACGTTGCCAAATGACCATTTTTAATGCTCTTCTTTTGCCAATAAACGACGAATATTACTTTCATGCCTCCACAATAAAAGCCCGGCGATAATTAGAGTGAAAAGCGTTAAAGAAATGTCGTCCGTTAAAAGCCATGTGTAAATTGGAGAAAATCCCGACGCAACCAATGCCGCAACTGAAGAAATTTTGCTGATTTTGTAAATTACAAACCACGTTAATCCAAAAGCGGCACCAACAAAAACATCAAAGCCCAATAAAACACCTGCTGAAGTGGCGACACCTTTACCGCCTTTGAAATCAAAAAAAACAGGATAAAGATGCCCAATAAATGCTGCTAATCCAGTCAGAGCTAATAAAATTGACGGTGCGCCAAGCATTTTTGCGATTAAAACAGGCAATAAGCCTTTTAAAAAATCGCCCAGAAATGTAATTGCAGCCGCTTTTTTTCCACCAATTCGCATGACATTTGTTGCACCTGGATTGCCAGATCCTTGTTCTCGCGGGTCAGGTAAATTCATTAAGCGACATACAATAATTGCACTTGAAATCGAGCCGATTAAATATGCGAGTGGAATCAGAAAACCTTGAATCATTTTGCACCTGTTAAAATTCGTGAAAACTTGTAAGTGTGCCGCTTTTGCGGCGATACTTACATTTTTTTAAGCACCCTATAATAATCGGAAAATAAGCAAACATGACAGACATCATTTTTTTACGCGACCTACATATTGAGACGTTAATCGGAGTTTTTGATTGGGAACGTGAAGCAAAGCAAACACTTATTTTTGATTTAGAAATGGCATTCGATTGTCAACCAGCGGCTGAATCTGACGAAATTTCCAACGCACTCAATTATAAAGCTGTTTTCGACAGTTTAGTTGAATTTATAGGACAAAGTGAATTCTTTTTGATTGAAAAATTAGCGAATGAAATAATTCGCTTAATTCAAGACGAATTTGGCGTTTCATGGGTAAAATTAACCGTCAATAAAAAAGGCGCAGTAGGTCCGGATATTAACGTTGGCGTTATTATGGAACGCGGAAGCCGCTAATGACAGCCTGTTATGTCAGTGCCGGTAGCAATATCGATAAGGAAAAAAATATTGATGCCGGTTTGAAGTCGTTGCGTGAAATGTTTGGTGAATTAACTATTTCACCAATTTATGAAACAGTAGCGGTTGGGTTTTATGGTGATAATTTTTCTAATTTAGTCGTTGGATTTAAAAGTAATTTTTCAGTACATGACACGTCTCAAAAATTGCGGGAATTAGAATTCAAGCACGGGCGTTCGCTAAATAGTTTAAAATTTTCACCCCGTACACTAGATTTAGATTTATTGTTATTTGGTGATGCAATTATTGAAGAAGATGATTTACAACTCCCACGTTCAGACATTGAAAATTATCTTTTTGTATTGCAACCTCTCGCAGATATTGCGCCTGATTTAGTGCATCCGATCTTAAAAAAAACGTATCGTGAAATGTTGGCATTACTTTCTGCCAAAAAGTTGGTGGTTTAATTTTTGTGTATCGTATTTTTGAATCCCACTTTTTAAAGCTATAATTGCTTGTTTTTAAATCCTCTTTTTTTACCGTTCGCAAGGAAATTTTATGACGCAAAACACCACTCATTTTGGCTTTAAGGAAGTCGCCACCAAAGACAAGGTCAAATTAGTACGCGGCGTTTTTGATTCCGTTGCAGAGCGTTATGACATTATGAATGACTTAATGTCGCTCGGTATTCATCGCGTTTGGAAGCGTGTTGCTGTTGATTTAAGTAATGTTCGTTCGGGTTACAGCGTTTTAGATTTAGCAGGTGGAACGGGCGACTTAACCAGATTATTCCATCAAAAAGTTGGTGACACAGGGCAGGTTGTTTTAGCCGACATAAATGCCGCCATGTTAAATACGGGGCGTGATCGTTTAATTGACAGAGGTTTGACCGGCATTCGTTACGCTCAAGTTAACGCAGAATGTTTGCCGTTTGCTGATAATACGTTTGATTGTGTTTGCATTGCATTTGGTTTACGAAATGTGACTGATAAAGCCGCCGCTTTGCGTTCAATGCGTCGTGTTTTAAAACCCGGTGGCTGTGTGATTGTGTTGGAATTTTCACATCCAATTGACCCGATTACTGAAAAAGTTTACGATTTTTATTCATTCAAATTATTGCCTCAAATCGGACGATTTGTTGCAAATGACGAAGAGAGTTACCGTTATTTAGCGGAATCCATTCGGATGCATCCCAAACAAGAAGAATTAAAAACAATGATGGAGGAAGCAGAATTGGAGCGTTGCAATTTTTACAACATGACACAAGGCATTGTGGCTGTACATCGTGGTTATAAAGTTTAATTATGATTTTAGAAGCGCTTTTTAATGCTGGGAAATCATGGCACGAAGAAACATTGCGAACCTTGCAACTCAACGCAGTAGAGTTTTTACAAGAAGAAACGCGTGACTTACCAGCAAGTACTGAAGTGGAAATGTTTTATCAACAAGTCGCGCAATTAGAACGTGATGTACAAATTTTAGATGATAAATTGAAGGGAAAATAACAATGATTATTGGGCAAATTGAATCTTACAATAG
This sequence comes from Methylococcaceae bacterium, assembly GCA_014191975.1. Classification (GTDB taxonomy): domain Bacteria; phylum Pseudomonadota; class Gammaproteobacteria; order Methylococcales; family Methylomonadaceae; genus UBA10906. The sequence continues at coordinate 3,953 of BJHG01000040.1, forward strand.
CGAAAAAAAAATGGGTATTGTCAAAAGTCAAAATGATTTTTTCGAGTTTGATGCTGTAAGTTGGACATCAGCCGTACCACCAGATTTGGGTGATGAGGTGACGTTTGACATGGTAGATGGCGTAGTAACTGATATGCGTTTATTTGCTGAAACGATGTTAAAACCTGTTACTGCTGTTAAAAGTCGTTGGATTGCAACTACACTAGCGTTTTTTTTAGGTGCGGTTGGTGTACATCGTTTTTATTTGGGGTTTTATAAACTTGGATTGGCACAAATAGCGCTTACAGCTTTAACCCAAGGTTATGGATTATTGTGGGGGTTTATTGAGGCTATTTTGATTTTTTCTGGTCACATCTATAAAGATGCGAAAGGTCGCCCGTTGAAATAATTGATTGATAATACAGCAGTCATTACATATTTTTAGATGAATTAAAATTGAATGGTTAACGCTAATTGATGAATTACATGATTATGGTTTGATCATGTAATGAGAGCTCCTGTTGAATTTAAAAAGTAATTTTTATAAAACATTCCACTTTTTAATCGTGAACATGATAATTCCACTTCAGATATGGTCAAAAATATGTTCTATTTTTATTTCTATACACCAATGAACATAAATCATTCTTGATGGCTAAACAGTGAAATTGAGACGTTATTTATGACCAAATTTAAAGCGTTTTTATTGAAAGCAGGTGTTATTCCATTCGATAATTTGGTGCTTCTTTGGTAATTGTTACGTCATGTACATGACTTTCACGCATTCCCGCTGAAGTTACACGAACGAATTGCGCTTTTTCATGCAAAATTTCAATCGTTGCACAGCCTGTATAACCCATGCTTGCACGAATTCCACCGAGTAGTTGATGTACAACCGCAAGCATTGTTCCTTTGTACGGCACACGCCCCTCAATACCTTCGGGAACTAATTTTTCAACTGAATCGGCTTCCTCTTGAAAATAACGATCACTCGAGCCTTGTAATTGCGACATCGCACCTAGTGAACCCATACCTCGATATGATTTGTAAGAGCGCCCTTGGAATAGTTCAACTTCACCAGGTGCTTCTTCTGTTCCTGCGAATAAACCACCTAACATCACGGCATGAGCGCCAGCGGCTAAGGCTTTCGCTAAATCTCCTGAATACCTTACGCCACCATCAGCAATTATCGTTACGCCAGTGCCTTTCAATGCCGCTGCAACATTACTTACTGCTGTAATTTGCGGCACACCGACCCCTGCTACAATTCGAGTTGTACAAATTGAGCCAGGACCAATTCCGACTTTGACGCCATCTGCACCGGCTTCCACTAACGCCAAAGCGGCTGATGCGGTCGCGATGTTACCACCTATAACTTGCAAATTCGGATAAGTTTGTTTCACCCAACGTACGCGATTTAAAACACCTTGTGAATGACCGTGTGCGGTATCGACAATAATCACATCGACACCTGCTTCAACCAATGCTGCAACCCGGTCTTCCGTGTCTTGCCCCGTTCCAACCGCTGCGCCTACACGTAAACGCTCTAATTCATCTTTGCAAGCATTTGGATAATCTTTCGCTTTTTGAATATCTTTAACCGTAATCAAACCACGTAAATGAAACACATCATTCACAACCAATACTTTTTCAATTCTATGTTTATGCAATAACGCCAAAACATCTTTGCGGTCAGCGTTTTCATTAACCGTAATTAAGCGTTCTTTGGGCGTCATCACTTTAGAAACAGGTTCATCAAAACGGGTTTCAAAACGCAAATCACGACTCGTTACAATTCCCACCAATTCGCCATTATCCACAACAGGTACGCCTGAAATCTTGTTAGCCTGTGTAATTTTTAACACGTCACGAATGCTGACATTAGGTGTAACTGTAATCGGATCTTTAATCACTCCCGTTTCATATTTTTTGACACGATGAACTTCTAAGGCTTGTTGTTCAATCGTCATATTTTTATGAATAATACCAATGCCACCTTCTTGTGCAATGGCAATGGCTAAACGTGCTTCGGTTACGGTGTCCATTGCGGCTGAAATCAACGGGATATTTAACGTAATTGCACGTGTTAAACGGGTTTGCATCGATACTTCACGGGGCAAAACTGTTGAGTGTGCGGGAATGAGCAAAACGTCATCAAACGTCAAAGCTTCTTGAATAATCTGCATAAACCTGAACCTAAACTGTGAATAAAATAACGCTTCATTATAGAGCGTGTGAGAGTGTTTCGTAACATTAACTAAAATTATTCGGCAACCAACCGTTATTTACGCAATCTCTAAAACACCACGCAGGTGTCGTTTCCGTTTTATAACTCCAGAAAAACCAACCTAAATATTTTTCAAATGTCGCTAATTGCGCCGCCGCATAACCACGATAAGCGACATTCATTTGAAAGTCATCCATCGTTTCAAGCGCATGATTAAACGGACCTTCTGCCCAAAGTGAAACCACTTTCAAATCTAAGCCTAAACTCCATTCACCCAGATAGGTTTGCTGTTTTAACTCATGAATAATATTGTCAGCCTCTTGTTTCCATTCACCACTCGCTTTGTGCATATGTGTATAAATATCTGAATCAATATCTGCACGGTCAAAGCATTGATAACGGTGCATATCAAACACCACATTTTGAAATTCAGGTTCTTGCATAAAACCAATGTATTCGCGGAACGAACGAAAACCATCGTGAAAAACCACCGCCACTTTATCGGGCGAACAATATTGACGGATTTTGTGATAAGCGAGCGTGTTGTAATTTTTTAAATAATCCGTCGGCACATCCCAGCGCGGCTCGTTTAACACTTCAATCGCGTGCAGGGCAGGGTAATCAGAATAACGTTCGGCAAGTCGTTCCAACACGCTCAACGAATGTTCTAAATACGCGGTTTGCGTGTGCCATTCGCACACATCTTTAATGCCGCCATTATCAAACCCATTTTGACAACCTGGCGCGGCGTGCAAATCGACCACAATGTTTAAGCCGAATTCTTCCGCCCATTCAAAGGCTTTGTCTAAAATCTCAATGCCGCCAATTACAAACGGGTGTTGATGTTCGCCGTAACTGTGGTGATACGGATAATCCGCGCCAAAAATCCAATGTCCAACGGGAATCCGCACCGCGTTAATGCCGCGTTCTGCCAACCACGCAAAATCGTCACGAGTAATAAAACTGTTCCAATGTGCTTTTAAAACTGCGTCGGCTTTATCGCCCAATTCGGCACAAAACGTGGTTTCGTCGGTGGCTTCTAAACCTTCAAAAACGCTCGGTGTCATCCATTTTTCTAACACCAACCAGCCACCCAAATTTACGCCACGCAATTTTTTACCGCGTGCTTGTTCTACTTTTTTTATCATGGTGAAATTCCTTGGTTGAGTAATAACCTGATATTACGCGCTACATTGTAGGGGTTCACTGCGTGAACCCGCATAAACATAACGCTTGATGATAACGTTTGTGTCTGGCGGGCGTACGCAGTACGCCCCTACAAAACTATAACGTAATTTTACGTTGATGAAAGGCTTCGGCACGCGATTCATGGGTAATGGTTAAAATCGCCGACGTGGGTAATTCTTGGCAAATCAAACGCAACATCGCAATCTCAGCATCTGAATCGAGCGAATCAAACGCTTGCTGCAATAAAATCCATTTTGGGCGTTGCAATAACAAACGCACTGCGCCCAATCGTTGCTGTTGCTCGCGTGATAACAAGGTGTCCCAACTATCCACTTCATCATCCAAACGCTCGCGAAATCCTGCTAATCCTACCGCATCGAGTTTTTCCTCTAATTCTTTTTGATTCACCTCTTCGACGGCTAGGGGATAACAAATTGCGTTGCGTAACGCACCAATCGGCAAATACGGACGCGGTGGAACGAACACCACTTCTTCATTGGGCAATTCAATTTTGCCTTCGCCCCAAGGCCAAAAACCAACGATTGCTTTGAATAGTTTAGAACCATTGAACCCATTGCCTGTAATTAAAATGCGCTCACCGGCTTGGATTTTAATGTCCATTTTTTGCAAACACACCACGCCATCTAAACGTACAATGCACAAATCATGCAAATGTAAAATGGGCGAATCGGTTTGAATGCGTTCAATACGATGCGGATCGCGATGAGAAATTTCTTGCTCTAATTGATCTAAGGCATCAACCAAACTTAACACCCGTTCAACTGACGCACGCCATTCCGCAATTTTCGCCATGTTATCAACTGGCCAAGAAAGTGCAGAAGCCATTTGTTGAAAGGCTTGCGCCGATTGCATTAATGCACCAAGTGTAATACTGCCAAGTATAAACCGTGGCGAAGAAATTAAAATCGGAAATGCCATCAGCAAAATGGAATGCCCTGATGTGAACATCAGAATGTTGGATTGTACGGTTGTTTGTCGTTGCCAAGCTTCAGTAATATCTTTGAGTAAACTGTAGCAGCGATTTTGTTCGGTTTTTTCACCGTGAACGAGTGAAATGGCTAATGCATTTTCACGTGCATTCACCAATCCAAATCGGAAGTTTGCTTCAACGGTTTGTCGCCCATTCGTTGCTTGTGTTAATGGGCGACCTATCCACCAACCTAAAACAGACGCAACTGCGGCATACGCCGTCGCCAGAAAAACTAAGTATCCGTAAATTCGAATTTCGATAAATCCTAAATTGAGCGTAATCACGCCCGATAACGCCCACAAAATTTTGGTAAAGCTAATTAGCAGCAACGCGCAAAAAACCAACGAATGTGCTAAATCAACTGCTGATTCCGTCGCGATTCGCACATCTTCAGCAATCCGTCCATCCGGATTATCAGAGGACGCTGTGCCTTGAATATGCGTCACTAAATAATGCCGTCCGTCACTCATCCATTGTGTGATTAACTTTTTGGTAAGCCAGTTTCGCCAATTGATTTGTAGCGCCCGTTTGATTTTGAAATGCGTGACAGTCACGATGATATTTGCGATAAAAATCAGAACAATCAGTCCCACTTGCGTCAATATGCCTGACATGGAATGCTGTTCTAACGCATTAAATAAATTTGCGCTCCATTCAGTAATTAGCACGGCAATTACGATTTGCATTGCCGTTAAAAAAAATAATGCAAGTGTCAATGGGCGAGTTTTTATTTTATTTTTAGACCGCCAAAATGGACCGCTAAGGCGAATAAATTGAAACAAAAATCCATTCTTATCAATCATTGCGATAATTCTCCATGCGATAATTCTCCATGAATTTTAATGGCGAAATCGTGCTAATCCTAACACGGTAAAAATGATTAAAATCATTACAATTATTCTGATGGTTTCAAGCGTGTACTCACTTAATTCAAACATAATTTTCACCTTTGACAAATTTTTGAACAACCAAGCTACCTACCATATCGCCTTCGACATTTGCAGTAGTTCGCAATGTATCAAGTAATCTATCAATAGGTAATAAAATCGCAATTGCTTCCGCAGGCAAACCTACAGATTGCAAAACCATAACCATGGTCACCATTCCCGCACTTGGAATTCCAGGTGCGCCAATCGCTGCAAACATAGCCGTAAACAGAACAATCAATTGCTGCATAAAATTCAAATCAATACCCACTAAATTCGCTACAAAAAGTGCAGCTGCCGCTTCATAAAGTGCTGTGCCATCCATGTTAATCGTCGCACCCAATGGAATTACAAATTGCGCGATTTCTTTGCGAACGTGCAGATTATGTTCCACGCAACGTAACGTTATTGGCAGTGTCGCCGAACTTGAACTTGTTGCAAATGCAGTGAGCAATGCTTCTCGTGCGCCGCGCCAAAACCGTAGTGGCGTCATACCCGTTACTAAATACAAAATCAACGGTAAAATAACGATGCCATGCAACAACAAACATCCCGTGACAACAGCAACAAATTCTCCCAGCGTCGCCAACAAAACTAACTCTTGGGTCACCATCAATTTAATCAGTAACGCCATAATCCCAAATGGTGCAATTGTCATAATCCACCGCACCATTTGCATGATAATATCGAGTAATTCTTTTAGCAATACTAGAATGTTTTTATAGCGTTCACCACCAATGACCAGCGCAATCCCTAGAAATAATGCAAAAATCACAACTGCTAAAACTTCACCTTGTGCCAATGCGGCAACGGGATTCATAAATAAACCATGCAAAAATTTGGTGAAAAAATCAGCTGGAGTTTGTTGTTTTGCGTCAAAATGATTCATCGCATCTTGAAACATATTCAAATGCAAACCTTGTCCTGGATGAAAAAGCTGATTTGCTCCCAATGCCAACACTATCGCAATAAACATTGAAAATGCGAAAAAACTCAACGTACTAATCCAAACTCGGTGAATTTGTTGATGTGCTTGCAAATTCGCAACACCAACCGTAATCGAGGTAAAAACCAATGGAATTAAAACCATTTTGAGTAAATCAATAAACAACGTTCCGATTAAATTGGCAACATATAAACTCGTTTGCGTGGTACTGGAATCTTTGCCAAATGACACTAAAATTAAACCGATAGACAATCCAAAAAATGCACCAAGTAGAATTTGTGTATTGAGCGAAGGGAGCTTCATATTTAAGCAAGTCTTTGAATTTGAGACAAAACATCGTCGGCATGACCATCATGGGTTACACCATACATGACATTTTCAAGCTTTCCGGCTTTGTTGATTAAAAATGTTGAGCGTAAAATTGCCATAATTTTCTCACCATTTTTTTCACGCTCACGCCACACACCGTATTTTTCACACAATTCACCTGTTGTATCGGCAAGTAAATCGAGCGTTAATCCGAATTTATCAATAAATGCTTGATGGCTTTCGCAAGAGTCTTTGCTCACACCAATAACAACTGTGTCATGTGCTAAAAATTCAGACGCTAATTTTGTAAAGTCGTTTGCTTCAATTGTGCAACCAGGCGTGTCATCTTTAGGGTAGAAATAAAGTACTACGTTTTTTTGTCCTAAAAAATCCGCTAGATTGACGGTTTGATTTGATTGATTTACCGCAGTGAATAATGGTGCAGTTTGTTGATTTTCTAACATGATAAAACTCCAAAAGTTGAACAGCTAATTTGAAAAAGAATAGGCTTTTAATAACGTTGCAATTTTGACTTTAATGGCAGCCTTTATTACTAAACTACGTTGATAAATAGCGGTATGTTGAATAACGTTATGTGCCCAGCGTAAAATCCCGCTGATGGTGTGATAAATTTTTGCGAACCAACCGAACGTTAATAATGCTGTTTTAACTAGACGAAAAATTCGTGCAATTAACAATGTACCAACTAACTTCACAACAATTTCTAACAGAATACCTTCGATAATTGCGCCGTGTGTCAGTAAAAATAACGCCAAAATGTTAAACGGCGTCACGATAATTAACGGAATGAAAAAGGTGAATAACGCCATTTTTGGTGACGCATTTAAAAGCCAATTATCAAACTTTTCCAAATGTAGCAATCGTGAAAGTAACTGCCCTGCAAGTGTTAGGGAGTCCCAAATCCATTCTTCGAAAATGACTATAATTGCTAAACTAGAAAGTAATTTTTCTTTAATCATTAAAATCCCGTTTTGCCGGTTGAAATTATGTGACAGCATACTGTTTTGTTTTGTGATAACTGTCAATAATTTATGTTTTTTTGATTTTAGTTTTGCGGTAATTTTACGATATATACATATTCTTATCCGCTTTATTTTTGTCTTTTAGGGTTTTTCATGGATATTCAAACTACATTTAATACTCAAATTTTGCAAACCATGAAAACACTGGTGGAAAGTAATTTGAATTTAAGCGTCGGGCAGAAGCTCGTCACCAGCGTCGCTGCGATTAACGAAACGGGGATTACGCTTAAATGGGGCGTACAGATACTCACGGTCGAAAATAAAAATTCACGTGCCATATTTGTGCCTCATCGTGGGCAAAACGTGACGTTGCAAGTTGTCGAAACGACACCTGAATTAGAATTTAAAATTGTCACATTCGATACACAATTTCATGAAAGTTTGCCCAGCGCAGAAAAGTTGGATTCAATTCGATTAAGCATTGCAACAGCGCCATTAGTCAATAGAATTGATGAATCATTGAAAAATCTTGTTTCAAACACACAAAAACAACAACCCGTCGAAGCTAAAGTGGTTGGTTTAGTCGGGCAGAAAATTCAACTTGAATTGATTATTGATGATCATAAAAGTGGCGCGGCAGGAAAAAAAATATTGATTAGTGTCGAGCGAAATCAATTGCATCTTCTAGCGTCGCAAAATAATGTCCCGTTAAAAGTTGGTCAAATTTTAACGTTAGCAATTACAGAAATTGGCGCAATGCCAGAATTTACACAATTATCTTCAATAGCCCAAACGCCCGCACAAGTTCACGAAGAGCAAATGGCTGTCATTATGAAACAACTTTTACCACGTCATGAATCGCCAGCTGTTTTATTGAATCAATTACGGACTGATTTACCGCAGTTAGAAATTAAAAATGATTCGCTTGCAACAATGTTAAAGCAAAATGCTGCTGCTCTTTTTGAGCATTTACAACCAAAAGAACAATTGTTTAATCCACAAAAATTAAAACACATAATTTATTCGTCAGGACTTTTTTTTGAGGCAAAAAATGCTGCGTCAAACGTACCAAAATCACCTGCTTTTTCAACGCAAAATATTGAATTAACTGCCTCGAAAGCCATTGATTTAAAAATGCCATTGTTGAATTTATTGCAGCATGGCAGTATCACAAATATCTTAAAGCAAATGATTTCGACGCTGCTGCAAAATTTATTAAAGCACGAATCTGCACCGAATCCTGAGCTTGCACAAATGATTGAGCAAAACGAAACGCAATTACATTCACAACTTTTGCAGTTTTTACGTACTGAAAATATCCCGCAATCCTTAAAAACATTAGTTGCAGACATTTTGCCTGGCTTACATGTTTGTGACGATGAAGTGGCACTTAAATTACCCAGTAGCGCATTTGTGGATGGGTCTGAAAATATAGATTTTAAAAGTGATTTATTCAAATTAATGGACACATTAAAGCGAGGCATATCTCAGCAAAATGAATTGGCGTTAACAGAAAAGCAGGTTGACAGCTTGCAACAGTTACAAAATAAAACCGAAAACGCACTAGCAAAAGTGGTCATTGATCAGCTACATTCACTACCGAAAGAAGACGGTGGGAAACAAGTTTGGGCATTTGAATTACCGTTTTTGATGGGAAATCAGGCGGAAACATTAAAAATGGAAATTCAACGTGATCAAATTTCACAAAATGTTGATTCACAAATGCAACATTGGTCTGTTAATTTAACCCTCAATCCACCAAAATTGGGCGAAGTGCAATGTGTTATTTCTTATCAAAATGGTGTGATTAATACCTATTTTAAAAACCAACAACCACAAACAACAGTGTTAATTAATGAAAATCTTGGTAACTTAAAACAGCAGTTCCAACAAGCGGGGTTGTTTACCGGTTTAATGAGCGCACACAATGATTTTCAACCAATAAAGTCTGCGTATTCAGATGACGTAAAATCATTTCTAAATGAGCGGGTTTAAGTTATCAAAAGATAGCGTCGCAATTTTTCGTAATCAATCTTACCCCTTCATAATTTTTCCACATTTAATAATTAAATTAATGCCCGATGAAACTTTTTTAAAAAAGTTGTATTATGAAAAAAAAAGATAGTAGTATGTAAAATACCCGTTTAAGTCGGGAAGTCGTATAACCTAAGTAAAGGAAGTTAGTATTATGCCAATAAATAATCCGTTTGATTCCTCTAAACCAGTAGTAGGCGAAGCGACTATCGATATAGATGAAAATATGCATGATGTTTTTTCGTATGTCGGAGAGCACTTTTTTGAAAATTACCCAAAATGGGCGGTCGAAGTAGTAGAATTTGAGACAATCGGCAACACAGATGTTTTTGTTGGCGCAAAAGCTAAACAAGTGCGCTTAGACAACGGCGCGAAAGTCGAATCCGTCTTCGAAATTACAAAGTATCAACCCGATTCAGTACTCACTTTTGAAGGTGTTTCCGCCCCTTATCGAAGCAGTTATTTCTTAGTATGCGACTCAGAAAATAAGCCGACACACTTAAGGTTTAGTTTTGAATTATTAGAACTTGATGTGTTTATGCGGCCATTCCAAAAGCTAATTCGTTATGCCATCGAAGAAGGGGCGGAAAATACAGTTGAAAATATTAAAACTTTAATGACTCAAAATCATGCAAAATAATTGCATCGTAACAATCACAACTACTGGAGTTTAATTATGTCTTTTATTGTTGAAAAAGATCAGGGCGGTCTGATTCCGCAAATACTTTCTGCTATTTTGGATCAATGTGTGAATGGCATAACGTTGGCCGATCCTGAGTTGGACGATTGCCCGATTGTTTATGCGAACAAAGCTTTCGAGGATTTAAGCGGTTACCCCCAAGACGAGATTGTGGGTGTGAATTGCCGATTTCTTCAGGGCGATGACCGTGATCAAGAAGCGCGTCAACAGATTGTCGATGCAATGCAAAAACAGGAAAATATTGAAGTCACGTTACGCAATTACAGAAAAGACGGCACGATGTTTCATAATAGGTTGAAAATTCAGCCGTTGTTCGATAAAAAACATCGCGTTATTTATTTTCTAGGCGTGCAATACGATATAACCAATCAGGTGGAAATGAATAACGAAATAAAAGAATTGAACTTTTTATTAAGCATGAAGTCCGAATAGGAAATCTGCTCCGTCAACACATAAAGGTGAGTTTATGAATGAAACAGAAGTTGCAACGAATGGAGGTTTGATTTTTAATGAGGTGTTGTTTGGTTTTGCAATACTCGCCTTTTTTGTGTTGTTAGTGATTGAGAAAAAAAAGCCGTATCGTAATTTTTCTCTAAAGATTGCCAAGGAGTCGTTTATCACGAATACCACAGCATTTGTGGTAAATAACGTAATTTTAACGACATTAAGAGCTTCGTCCTTGTTTTTGGTAGCACAACAATTTTCCTCCTACGGATTATTAAGCGGTTTAGATAATGGCTTAATTAAAGGTATTTTGGCATTTGCTTTTTTTGATTTGGCGATTTACGTTTGGCATGTCGCCAGCCACAAATACGAATTCTTGTGGCGGTTCCACAAAGTGCATCATTGCGATAAAAGTTTTAACGTTTCGACGGGTTTTCGCTTTCATGTTTTCGATTTATTGCTTGAAATTGTTTATAAATGCGTCTTCGTTGTCGTTATTGGTGTAGATGCATATTTGGTATTGTCGATTGAAATTATTGAGTTGTTTTTCATCTTTTTTCACCACGCCAACATTCGTGTTCCGGACGAAGAGAAAATTTCACAATTTATTATTACGCCATCCTTACATCGCACGCACCATTCAAAATTACGGACAGAACATGACAGTAATTACGGGATTGTACTGGCATTTTGGGACAGAATATTTGGTACGCGACAAGAATTAGTGCCGGTAAATATCGGATTGGATTTGATTGTAGCTGAGAATTTTACTCAACTTTTTTCGTTAGCTTTTATCACCGAACGAAAATTTATGAAATTATTGAGTCACCTTCCTAGAGGTAAAAAATAAGCTATGATTAAAACTCAAAAAAAAATTCCGAGCAGTGAAATCACTGATTTCACTGCGTTCAAGGAACGGCGCAAGTTCATAAAAGCTATGTTGGCGACGGCCGCTAGCGCGAGTATTCCTAGTGCGTGGGCAAATAATGCCAAACCGAATGCGTGGAATTTAGCAAAAAGCGATTTGTCGAATACGGCGTTAACGCCAACGCCGATTGAACTGGTTAAAAATTACACCAATTATTACGAATTCACGCTCAATAAGGAAGATTCAACCAAGCTCGCGCAAAATTTTATTACCGATCCTTGGTCATTAGAAATCAGTGGTGAAGTCGAAAATCCCGGAAGCTATCATCTGGAAGATATTTTACGCCAGCAAACACTGGAAGAGCGGATTTATCGGTTTCGTTGTGTTGAAGGGTGGTCAATGGTGGTACCGTGGGTTGGTTTTTCATTGGCAAATTTATTGAAAATGGCAAAACCATTATCAACCGCGCATTTCGTAAAATTTACCACGATTCAACAACCCGAAACGATGCCGAGTCAACGCAACAATGTCATGCTCGAATGGCCTTACGTTGAAGGCTTACGTATTGACGAAGCGATGCACCCTTTGACAATGCTTGCGGTCGGAATGTATGGCGACATATTACCAAAACAAAATGGCGCACCGTTACGCTTGGTGGTGCCATGGAAATACGGTTTTAAAAGTATTAAAGCAATTGTGAAAATTGAATTATTAAAATATTCGCCTTTGACGACATGGAATAAAGCTGCGCCAACCGAATACGGATTTTACGCGAACGTTAATCCTGACGTTTCACATCCGCGCTGGAGTCAAAATAGCGAGCGACAATTGGGCAGTGGTTTTTTCACGTCGCGTCGGCAAACTGAATTATTCAATGGTTACGGTGAGCAGGTCGCCGAATTGTATCGTGATATGGATTTACGGCATTTTTTCTAATGGATATTCAAATAAAAAACCGGAAACTAGTTACGCTCGTCGTTTGTTTAATACCACTTTTATGGTTGTTTTTAGATATTGCGTTCGGGAATTTAGGTTCAAATCCCATTCAGGCTTTGCATATTCGTTTGGGCGATTGGTCGTTGCGTTTTTTATGTATTACGTTAGCGGTTACACCAATTCAAATGATGACAAGATGGCGCGGCATGAGTGATTATCGCCAGATGTTGGGTTTGTATGCTTTTTTTTACGCCACACTGCATTTGCTTGCTTATTTAGTGGTTGATAATAATTTGATGTGGTCGATTATAGGTACAGATATTATTGAAAGTCCGTATATTTGGTTTGGTGTCGTGGCGTATTTGATTGTGTTTGCCTTGGCGATTACGTCACCAAAATGGGTGATGAAAAGCATGGGGAAATCGTGGAAAAAACTGCATCGATTGATCTATGTCTCATCGATTGCAGCGATTATTCATTATTTTTGGCAACTGAAAGGCAATCTCGCGGAGCCGTTGCTGTATTCAATCATCATTTTTTTCTTGCTTCTTTTTCGCGTTTTGTTGTGGAAAACCCGTCATGAATTAAAAGAAATGATGATTCCTAAAGGTTATGAGTGAAAAAATTCTCTCAAATTTAGTGAAATTCTTATATACCAGCGCCTACATGCAGAGTTAAATTGGCAATCGATTTAACTCTGCTTTAATCAATTTCCAATGCGGCATGAATTGGGTCATTAAACTATGAAACCGAGCATTGTGGCTGGGTTCGAGAAGATGCACTAATTCATGCACGACCACATATTCCAGACATTCAGGCGGCTTCTTTGCCAATTCAGAATTAAAGCGCACATTGCTTCGTGTGTAATTACAACTGCCCCAACGCGTTTTCATCTTTTGCACAAAGAATTTTTTTACCACAACACCCATAATCAGCTGCCATTTTTCAATTAATGGGGGCAGTGCAAGTTTAAGCTGTTCTCGATACCACGATTCAATGATGGTATTTCGTTGTTCATGCGAGGTTCTCGGTCGAACCTGCAACACCATTTCACTGTGTCCTAAAATCATTTTAGGCGGCGCGTCGTGTTCTATCACTTTGAGCAAATAACGTTGCCCCCAAACGTAATGACTTTCACGATCGATGTAATCACGCGGTGTTTCGCGTTGTTGATTTTGGAATTTGGTTTGCTTTTGTTTAATCCAGCCTAATTTTGAAATCAAAAAAAGACGAATGGTTTCCTCATTCATTCGTAATGGCGCAGACACTTTTACCTTTCCATTCGGATAAACGCTCAAATGAATATTTTTGATTTTCTTGAGTGTCACATCAACGACTATGTCATTTAATTGAATCGAGCCAGTCATTAGTATTCGGGCTGTTGTTTAATAATGGCAAAAATGCGCTCAACTTCTCCCGCATCTTTTAATTGTTCATTTAAAGCGAATTTAATCACGCGCTCACGCGCTTCAACATCAAGCCAATCATGATTTCGCACGTCTTTTACCGCTTTATCAATCGTTAATGCTAATTCTTCATTTTCGTTCAAATTGTTATAAAGAGCGCGTTTCCCAGCGGTGTCTATTTTTGGCGAAATGGGATTTGAGGGTGTAATGACTTGTTTTGCTAATTCAGCAATTTTTTTTAAATACGCGACATAATCAATCGCTTTAGCTTTTCGATTCGCAATAAGTTCCCCGAGCAATTGCGACATTTTGTCAAAATATGCAGGATCGTTTAAATGCGATTTGATAATTGTACTGCGAATATTATTTTCAATCGTTTCAGCAACCGCTTCCTTATTACTTTGCAAGCCTTTTGGTAATTGAGAAATTGCCTCGCCAATCCCCGTTTTCACTATCAATTCCAGTAATGACAAATCGCCAAAAGGTGAAATGACTTTCGGTTCACTCGCTTCAATGTAGGTATCTAGCAAATGACGCATATCTGCTTCATAGGCTTTCAAGTCAATATTTTCGCCGCTGGCATTACGAATAATTTCACGCAACTTCACAAATTCATCGACGTGTTTTTTGATGCGTTTAATATTAACATCGCGATAACCTGCTGCGGTTAATTCGTCGGCAATGTTGGCGTAAGCACGAATCAAGGAAACCGTCATTTTATAAAGTGCGGTGCGTTTGTGTTCATTTTCGCTTAAAGCGCAGATAGCAATTGATTTCTGGGTCATAGTAGAATTAGAAAATCATGCTCTGTGTACGCATACCAGAACGCCGCTCGTTTTTGGGCTTTGGCGCATGAACCAATGTCTATTATCTGTGATTAAAATAAATGCTATTTATACTCATAATTCCTTCACATTAGATAACTAATA
>BJHG01000041.1 GCA_014191975.1 Methylococcaceae bacterium
AAATACGCAACAACAGAAACATCAGTTCTGGTTTAAAAAAATGGGACAGCGCCATTCAGCTGGAGTGTAAACAGACTCTATCTTAAATTAAGACATTATTTGTCTGGACAATGGGGTCCACTTTATAGGTCTCTTCGTTTGACATATAAGTATTAACACATACCCCCACCCCATTTCTGAAGTAACTTGAATATATTATTTAATAATATAGCAATATAAGTATAGAATTATAAAGCGTGATGTAATTTTCCTTTAACTATTATTGAGTGAATATAATGTCAAATCATGATGATCAAGAGAATAAAAATGATCCATTAGCCGATTCTGAATTAGACGAAGTAGCTGCAAGTCCATTTAAATCAATGCTGGTAATTATAGGTATATTAGGTTTAGCTTTTTCAATTTTTACATTACTACCGATGTTTTTTACATTATTGTCAGAGGGTGATTATCGCCCGTAGTTGGACAAAAATTTTAATACTTCTCGAATAGTAAACAAAAAAAGCTCCTAATTTTAAGTGAATTAGGAGCAAAGAATACAAGAAGAAGGTAACTGCATTTAATAAAGTATGTAAAAAGTGGCGATTAGTCAAAATAATGCTCAAAATAGGGGCTGACGCAAACAAAATGATTGAAACAATTAATTCAACTGAAATGAATCCTAAAATGCCAAAAACAAACATCAACCCTAAGTACATCTCTATGATAATGCTTTCATGATAATGTTCCGCGAGTAAACAATTAAGGCGATATATGGATTCCAAGGTGTTTTTGTTAAACCGGACGAATGGAAAATACACTGCCATGAAGCGAGCCGTTGGATCTTGTAAGGTTCATTCCAACACGATGCAAGCAGCTTGGTATTTATGCGTACTTGTCTCAGATCGCATCGTGGTATTTTACAAGATAAGCTACGGTTATATTTAAGCTTTTTTTGAATTTTTTCATGATATGCAAAAATGTAGTAACTCTCTACTTTCTTGGTTACTTTCCACGCTTATGAAAAATAACTTGGGATCCATATAGAGCCAATAACTTTTCATTCAAAAAGTTTAATGGCTTACAATAAGAAATTAAATCCATCAAAACGCCAGCGTGCTTCAAAACATTATTTACAAGTAAAAAATGACTTCTACACTAATTTTCCAAACCGAAGATAACGACGGCGTGATTGACGTGAGCGAATTAAAGGACGTGCGCTCATTACATTTCGGGTCGTTCGCCCAACAAAGCGCGATGTCGTTAAAAACGCCCGACCAATTACAACTCGATTACGCTAAGGCGATGATGAGCTGGTTATTATTTTATGAAATCGGTAGCGATGATATTTTGCTGATGGGTTTAGGCGGCGGTTCGTTGGCAAAATATATGTTAAAACAATTTCCTGATTGTCGCGTGGAAGCGGTTGAATATCGTGCTAAAGTGGCGGAAGTCGCGCATGATTATTTTGATTTGCCACACGATTCACGGTTGAATGTGGTGATTGACGACGGCGCACATTACGTGCGAGAACGGTTGAATTTACAGCGCGAATTTTACAGTGTCATTATGCTCGATGCCTTTGATTCACAAGGAATGGCGGAATCATTGTGTCATCTTGAATTTTTCGCCACGTGTAAAGCGATGCTGAAAAAAGACGGCATTTTGGTAGTGAATTTGTGGAACAACAATGAACAATTTACGCAATTATTTTCATGGTTAGGCAGTTTGTTTGAAGCAAAATTATTATTTTTACCCGTTCATGAAATGGTCAATGTAATTGGTTTATTTTTTCATGAAGATGCGCCAATTTATTCCCGCAAAGCGTTACAAAAACGCGCCATGCAATTAGAAAAAACCTACCGATTACCGTTTAAAAAATTCTTAAAAGATTTAATTGCGTACAATCCTAACTTTATTGACCACGTCACGAGCAACTAATGCAACAAACTTCACTTACACCTCCGAATTTATTCAGTTATCGCCAGTATTGGGCGCACCGTTTTGGTGTCGCGCCACAATTGCCGATCAGTCGCGCCGAAATGGACGAACTGGGCTGGGACAGTTGCGACATTATTGTTGTCAGTGGCGATGCGTACGTTGATCATCCCAGTTTTGGTATGGCGTTAATTGGGCGAATGTTGGAAGCGCAAGGCTTTCGCGTGGGCATGATTGCTCAACCCGATTGGAAAAATGTGAAAGATTTTCAGCAATTGGGTCGTCCGAATTTATTTTTTGGCATTACCAGCGGCAACATGGATTCGATGGTAAATCATTACACGTCAGACAAAAAAATTCGCTCCAATGATGCGTACACGCCCAATGGCGAAGCGGCTAAACGTCCAGATCGTGCGACTTCTGTTTATTCGCATCGTTGCCGCGAAGCGTTTAAAGATGTGCCGATTATTATCGGCGGCATTGAAGCGAGTTTACGCCGTATCGCGCATTACGATTATTGGTCGGACACCGTGAAAAAATCGGTGTTGCTCGATTCCAAAGCGGATTTACTTTTATTCGGTAATGCCGAACGGGCGATTGTAGAAGTCGCGCACCGTTTAGCGAAAGGTGAAAAAATTCAAGACATCAAATTCATGCGTGGAACGGCGCATTTCGTGAAAGAAATTCCCGCAGATTTTGCAGTGAAAGATTCAACGGATTTTGATAAACCTGGTGAAACTGCGCCGCCAATGAATCCGTATCAAGAAGAGCCTCCGTGCGATAAAGCTGAA
Organism: Methylococcaceae bacterium; assembly: GCA_014191975.1. Classification (GTDB taxonomy): domain Bacteria; phylum Pseudomonadota; class Gammaproteobacteria; order Methylococcales; family Methylomonadaceae; genus UBA10906. Next base: position 2,709 of record BJHG01000041.1, read on the forward strand.
AGCGCAAACACGAGCGACGAACCAGAAATTAAAGTTGCGCCGCTGATTCAAAACATCAAAACGTTGCGCGAAAAAACGGCGATTCGTTTGCCAGATTACGAAGTTGTGAAAAATGACCCGATTTTTTACGCGCACGCCTCGCGCGTGATGCACGGCGAAACCAATCCGTACAACGCGCGTCCGTTAATTCAAAAACACGGCGACCGCGAAGTGTGGATTAACCCGCCGCCGTTACCATTATCTACGCCCGAAATGGACGGCGTGTTTGATTTGCCGTATTCGCGTTTGCCGCACAAAAGTTACGGTGGCGCGAATGTACCTGCGTTCGAGATGATTCAACATTCGGTCAACATTATGCGAGGCTGTTTTGGTGGCTGTAGTTTTTGTTCGATTACCGAACACGAAGGGCGCATTATTCAAAGTCGTTCCGAAGATTCGATTATTCAAGAAATCGAAGCGATTCGAGATACATCGCCCACGTTCACGGGATACATTTCAGATTTAGGTGGCCCCACAGCGAATATGTATCGGCTCGCGTGTAAAGATAAAGACATCGAAACGGCGTGCCGTAAATTATCGTGCGTGCATCCTGGAATTTGTCCGAATTTAAATACCGACCATTCGTCATTGATTAAATTGTATCGTCGCGCTCGTGGTTTGACGGGAATTAAGAAAATCTTTATCGCGTCGGGTTTGCGCTACGATATAGCGGTCGAATCACCTGAATATGTGAAGGAATTAGTCACGCATCACGTTGGCGGTTATTTGAAAATCGCGCCCGAACACACGGAACAAAACGTGTTAACGCGCATGATGAAGCCAGGCATGGGAACGTATGATCGATTTAAAGAAATGTTCGACCGTTTTTCAAAAGAAGCAGGAAAAGAGCAATATCTGATTCCGTATTTTATCGCCGCGCATCCTGGCACGACTGATGAAGATATGTTGCAGCTGGCGTTGTGGTTGAAACGTAATAATTTCCGCGCGGATCAAGTTCAAGCGTTTTTGCCTTCGCCAATGTCGATTGCGACGGCGATGTATCATTCGGGAAAAGACACGTTGAAAAAAGTTAGTCGCACTGCCGCTGATATTGCAATTCCCAAAAGCGTGAAACAACGTCGAATTCAAAAAGCCTTTTTACGTTATCACGATCCGAAAAACTGGCCATTGTTGCGTGAAGCTTTAAAATCAATGGGACGCGCAGATTTAATTGGCAACGGTAAAATGCACTTAATTCCAACATTCCAACCTACTGGCACATTTGAAACAAACGTAAAAACGCAGACATTTAAAACGAAATACACCACGGGGTTTGGTAAAACAGAGCAACGCAGCGATGCACGCTCACCCAAAACTCGTCGCGCTCGCTAAAGGTTTATTTTTTTGAGAAAATTTTGTGATTATAAAAATAGTCAAATTCTTCTTAAATTTATGAAACAACGATTAAACCAAATCATTCACATTTTTAATTAATAGAGTTTATGGATTTTGAATTACTTTCTAACGACGGACACGCGCGACGTGGACGTTTAACGTTTGAACGCGGTATTGTTGAAACGCCGATTTTTATGCCTGTTGGCACTTACGGCGCTGTAAAATCGCTTACACCCGAAGATTTACTGGGTGTGGGCGCACAAATTATTTTGGGCAATACGTTTCATTTAATGTTACGTCCCAGCACTAAAGTTATTCAAGCGCACGGTGATTTACACGATTTTATGCACTGGCAAAAACCAATTCTGACCGATTCAGGCGGTTTTCAAGTATTCAGTTTGGGCGCGTTACGCAAAATCAAAGAAGAAGGTGTGACGTTTAAATCACCGATTAACGGCAGTAAGATTTTCATGTCGCCCGAAAGTTCAATGCAAGTGCAGCGCGAATTAGGGTCGGATATTGTGATGATTTTTGACGAATGCACGCCCTATCCTGCGACGGTTCAAGAGGCTGCCGATTCAATGCGCCTTTCATTACGTTGGGCGCAACGCAGCAAAGACGCACACGCGAATAATCCATCAGCGTTATTCGGCATTGTGCAAGGTGGGATGCATGGGCATTTGCGCGACGAATCGATTGCGGGGTTATTGGATATTGGTTTTGACGGTTATGCAATTGGTGGTTTATCCGTCGGCGAACCAAAAGAAGAAATGATGGCGACGCTCGATGCGATTCACCAAAAAATGCCCGTCGATAAGCCGCGTTATTTGATGGGGGTTGGAACGCCAGAAGATTTGGTCGAAGCGGTGTGTCGCGGCATTGATATGTTTGATTGTGTGATGCCGACCCGAAATGCAAGAAATGGACATTTATTTACCACGTTTGGCGTGGTAAAAATTCGCAACGCACAATATGAATTCGATACAAAACCGATTGATGGAAATTGCGCTTGTTACGCTTGCCAAAATTATTCACGCGCGTATTTGCGGCATTTGGATAAATGTAAAGAAATGCTCGGTTCACGTCTCAACACGATTCATAATTTGCATTATTATTTAAACTTAATGCAAGGCTTACGTGACGCGATTGAAAGTAAAGAATTAGATTTATTTGTAAAAGAATTTTATGCAAAACGTGTGAACTAAAAAGTTTTTTGATCACAGCGCCGGCAATTGAATGATAAATCCTGCGCCCACTTTTCGACTAGTATCGACCCAAATGGCGCCTCCATGCTCTTCAATAATCTTTTTTACAATCGCCAAACCTAAACCCGTCCCCTTAACTTTAGTGGTGACGTAAGGTTCAAAAATTTGTTCGATTTGTTCATCTTTAATTCCTACTCCGTCATCATGTAACGCGATTTCGATAAAATCGATATTGTTCTTTTGTACACGGTGAACATCGATATCAATCTGGCCTTGGCTATCAATCCCTTCCAGCGCATTTTTAATTAAATTATGTAAAACTTGCCGAATACTGACGGGATCACCGTGAATTATCAATGCAGCATTTTCATAATTAACATTAAAATATACACCTGATTTCAATACATACAGCGACAAAACCTCTTGAATTAACGCCGAAAAATTAATATCCACAGCCTGTTTTTTTGACGGTTTGGCATATTCCGAAAAATCATCGACCATTTCTTTCATCGCCTCAACTTGCTGAACAATTGTGCGGGTCGAACGCTTCAAAATATCGGCATCTGCAGAGTCTAATTTGTCTGAAAGTTTGTGCTGTAATCGCTCTGCTGAAAGCTGAATTGGCGTAAGCGGATTTTTAATTTCATGTGCTAAACGTCTTGCTACTTCCCCCCACGCAGCATTTTTCTGTGCCTGAATTAAATCTGTTACATCATCAAAAACCACGACTGCACCAACTTTTCTTCCATCTTGTGAAAATAAAGGTGTTCCACGACACAATAATTCTTGGCGCCCATTTGAACCTAAAAAAGCCAATCGCTGTTGCCAAATATCATCAGTTTGTTCTAAAAAACGCTGAATAGCTTTTAACGGCTCGGCAAGTTCTTCGTAATCTTGCGCGAGTTTTGATAAGGTTTCTCCAACAAATTGCGGCGCAGAAACTTGGAAAATTTTAAATGCAGCTTGATTTGCAGTCCGAATTTTATGATTTGCATCAAAACTTATTACGCCCGCCGTTAAATTTGCCAAAATTGTTTCTAAATACGCGCGTTGATTTTCAACTTCAAAACTTGCCATCCGTGTTTCTTGACTGGCACGCGCAATACGCTGTGTCATTTCATTAAACGATTCAACCAAAAACCCCAAATCATCTTGCGCCATCACCGGTAATTGCTGGTCATATTTTCCAGACGCTACGGCTTGTGTGCCTTTTACCAATTCTTTAACGGGCGCAACAATTGTACGAATGCTAATAAATGCAATCCAAATTGCGGCTAATAAACTCATCAAAAGCACTAACAACAACGCCAGTGAAAATGTCATTTTTAATGAATCACGTAAAAAATTCATTTCTTGATAACGGACAAACGCAAATTCCACCGAATCTGCTAAATCTGAAATTCGAACTGGAATCGGATATAAAACTTGTAAATAATGCGATTCTTTCGATTTTATAGTGAGGATAACTCGAATCATTAACTGGTCATTTCGATCGGGCGAAAGGGCTTCAAATTCACCATTTTGGCGTAATTGTAACCAAGTATGTTCATCGGGCAAATTTGGTAAAATATCGCTTGGATTCGAACTACTCGAGGCGATAATTCGGTCTTGGCGTGAAAATAACGTTACTTCTGAAGCACCAGAAAGTACGCGATAATTTTCCATTTCTAATGAGACTTGTGAATCAGGGAGTTCTGAAATTTTTTCGACGAGTTGTTGTGTTTGTGCTTTATTCCATCGAATGCGTTGATCGAGCGAGGTTTGACTAAGCTCAAGTGCATCTTCCATAGCTCTATCCATTTCGACATTAAACCAACTGTCGATTCCTTGATGGAGAAATTGCATAGAAAAATAAAACACCAGCCCTGAAGGAGCTAAAGAAAGTAAGACGAATAATGAAACCATGCGAATGGTTAAGCGTGAACCTGCTTCACGACGTTTAAGTTGGCGGGTTAACGAATATAAATTTGCGCCCACTAAACCTAGTAATGCGGCTGTTCCAGCGCTATTAACCAGCAATAACCACGAATACATCGCACTGAGTTTCGATGATTCTTGGGTTGCGCTGCTCATCAATTGCAATGACAGCAAAATTAAACCACATAAAATAGTGATGGATAAAACGGCGCGGCGTTTCATATTCTGATTTTATCTAAGATTTAATGATTTAATAACAATGTTCCTACGCCTTGATCGGTGAATAATTCCAATAAAACAGCGTGCTCTACTCGTCCGTCAATAATGTGAACACTGGTAACACCACCTTTCAGCGCATCAGTCGCGCAGCGCGTTTTCGGAATCATTCCACTAGAAATAGTTCCATCTGCAATCAAATCATCAATATCTGCCAATGATAAACCCGTCAATAATTTGCCTTGTTTATCTAAAATCCCCGCCGTATTGGTCAGTAAAATTAGCTTTTCAGCGTTCAATTTCTCGGCAATTTTACCCGCGACTAAATCGGCGTTGATATTGTATGATTCGCCATTTTCACCCACACCAATTGGTGCAATGACGGGAATAAAATTACTATGATTTAGCATATTCAAAACATCGGTATCAATCGAGGTAACATCTCCAACGTGACCTAAATCAATCAATTCAAAGGCTTCACTATCAATGGCAGCTTTTTTAAGTTTAATTTTTTTTGCACGAATAAAATTACCATCTTTACCCGTTAAACCAACTGCTTTGCCACCATGTTGATTGATGAGATTGACAATTTCTTTATTGACTAAACCGCCCAAAACCATTTCCACCACATCCATCGTTTCGCTATCAGTGACACGCATCCCATCGACAAAATCAGTGGTTTTACCTAATTTCGACAGCAAATTCCCAATCTGTGGACCTCCGCCATGAACGACAATTGGTGTTAAACCAACCGATTTCATTAATACGATGTCACGCGCAAAACTGTGTTTCAACGCTTCATCAATCATCGCGTTACCGCCGAATTTGACGACAATCACTTTGTTTTTAAAATGCTGAATATAAGGCAATGCCTCGGTTAAAACCGACGCTATTTGGTGGGCAATATTTTTTTTCATAATAAAATTAACGATGTTGCGGTGGTAAATCACGTGGCGTCGCACCGACAAATAACTGACGAGGACGACCAATACGTTGTTCAGGGTCAGAAATCATTTCGTCCCAATGGGCAATCCATCCAATCGTACGTCCCATTGCGAAAATCGCAGTGAACATATTGGTTGGAATACCCAGCGCGTGAAGCACTATGCCAGAATAAAAATCGACGTTCGGATAGAGTTTTTTCTCAATAAAATACGGATCTTCTAAAGCAAAACGCTCAAGTTCCAACGCGAGTTTAAATAATTTATCATCATGTAAACCGAGTTCTTCCAGCACCTCGTAACACGTTGCCCGCATCAATTTTGCACGTGGATCGTAGTTTTTATAAACACGATGTCCAAAACCCATCAATCGGAACGAATCATTTTTGTCTTTAGCACGGGCTATAAATTTTGGAATTTCGGACACATCACCGATTTGTTTTAGCATATTTAAAACAGCTTCATTCGCACCACCGTGCGCCGCACCCCATAAACACGCAATGCCTGCAGTAATGCAAGCATAGGGATTCGCACCACTTGAACCCGCTAAACGCACAGTCGAGGTTGATGCATTTTGTTCGTGATCAGCATGCAATATCAAAATACGCTCTAACGCATCAACTAAAACGGGATTCGGTACGTAATCATCACATGGCGTGGCAAACATCATTCGCATGAAGTTTTCAACATAGCTCAATTTATTATTTGGATACATGAAGGGTAAGCCGATACTATATTTGTAGCACATCGCTACAATCGTCGGTACTTTTGCAATCAACCGAATCGCACTTAAATCGCGGTCTTTTTTAGAGGTAATATCGAGCGCATCATGATAAAACGCCGATAGAGCACCAACTACGCCAACCATAATCGCCATCGGATGCGCGTCACGGCGAAAGCCTTTGAAAAAGTTGGTCAATTGATCATGAACCATTGTGTGCATGGTGATGTTTTGCTCAAACGCCGTTAATTCATCGGCGGTTGGCAATTCGTCATACAACAATAAATAACAAACCTCTAAAAATATACCACGTTTCGCAAGCTGTTCAATTGGATAACCGCGATATAACAAAATGCCTTTTTCACCGTCAATGTAAGTAATATCTGATGAACAACTAGCAGTCGAAGTAAAACCTGGGTCGTAAGTGAACATTCCCGTATTTTTATACAAAGCTTGAACATCAATAACGTCAGGCCCGATTGTGCCTTTCAAAACCGGTAATTCACACAAAAGTTGTGAATTTTCGTCAAGCAAAGTAAATGTGCGTGTTGGGGTCATGATTTTTCTCAATTGTAGTTTTACAAATAAAAGGGATCACACCTCATCAAAGATGTTATTCCTCAGCCTACTTTTTTAATTAACGATTCACACCAGCGATTGCTTGTTGAGCAAGTTCAGTCACTTTCGCCCAATCTTTATTTTTAACTACGTCAGCAGGAGCAAGCCATGAACCACCAACGCATGCGACGTTGCTGAGTTTTAAATAATCGTTGTAATTCGCTAACGAAATCCCACCCGTTGGACAAAAAGTCACTTGTGGAATTGGACCCGCAATGGCCTTTAACATTGGAATTGCACCTGCATTTTCAGCTGGGAAAAATTTAAAATGGTCCAAACCATATTCCATGCCAAGCATCAATTCGGACAAATTCGAAATACCTGGAATTAATGCGATAGAGCTTTTTTGTGCTGCAGCTAATAATGTTGTTGTTAAACCAGGACTAATAGCAAATACCGCCCCTGCTTCTTCAGCAGCTTTCAACTGTTCTGGCGTTAAAATTGTACCTGCACCGACAATTGCATCTGGAACTTCTTTAGAAATTTGACGAATTGCTTCTAATGCAACTGCAGTGCGTAACGTTATTTCTAAAACACGGATACCTCCAGCAACAAGGGCTTTAGCTAACGGAACAGCATTTTCTAAATCCTGAATCACCATCACTGGCATAACAGGACTAGCATTTAAAACGATTGATGGTTGAATTTTCCAGTGGTTGTTCATTTTTAACTCGCTCAATATTGAATAATTAGAAGGGAATGACAATCTTTCATGTCACATTATCACAGAATTGGACTGTTTTTGCAGTTACAACTCGTTTCAACTTCCCAATAAACGCGCTTTTTGTTGTCGCTTAAACTCCGTTTTAGCTAACACCTCTTTTTCTAAGCGTATCAAACGAGATTCATAACGTTGTTTGGCATGAGAAGGTGCAACCGCAGAATTGACATTTGTCAATGGCAATATCACAATGCAGTCCATCGGACAAGGTGGGAGGCACAATTCACAACCAGTGCATTCAGTAGTAATAATGGTGTGCATTTTTTTTGATGCGCCAATAATCGCATCCACGGGACATACTGCAATACATTTCACACAACCAATACAATTGACTTCGTCAATTAATGCGACACTTTTAGCTTTGTGTTCACCAAATTGAGAATTAAGAGGTTTTGTTGGTACACCTAAAAAGGCAGCAATTTTTGCAATGCCTTCATCACCACTCGGTGGACATTGATTAATATCGGCGTCTCCCGCCAAAATCGCTTCGGCGTAAGGGCGACAGCCTTTGAAACTACATTGTCCGCATTGCGTTTGTGGCAATAAATTATTAAGAGCTTCAAGCACGATGATTTAACCTACTCAAATAATCACTAACACCTTGTTGAACATTCATAAATTCGTGTTCATAACCTGCTGCTCGCAAAGTTGAAATATCAGCTTCGGTAAAACTTTGATATGCGTTTTTTAAATGTTCAGGAAAGGGAATGTAACTTATTTTACCGCGTTTATGCCAATTGATAACAGCTTGCGCCATGACGTTAAATGTTTGAGCTTGACCTGTTCCAACATTAAAAATACCGCTTTGATGTGAATTTTCTAAAAACCATAAATTCACCGCAACAACATCATTAACATAGATAAAATCGCGTTGTTGTTCACCATCTGCAAAACCGTCACAACCTGCAAATAATTTCACATCATTAGAGTGTAATAATTGCTGATTAAAATGCCAAGTTGTGCTGCTCATGCTTCCTTTATGTTGTTCGCGTGAACCGTAAACGTTGAAATAACGTAATCCAACAATTTGACTCGTGGCACGCGGTAAAATACGACGCACATATTGATCAAATTGGAATTTTGAGTAAGCGTACATATTGATTGGTTTTTCGCAGGCACGATCAATATGAAACCCCTCTTTTCCCATGCCATAAACAGATGCTGACGAAGCATAAACAAAAGGAATATGCTTGGTTTGACACCATTCAAGCAAGCGTTTCGAGTATTCATAATTATTTTCCATAACGTAATGCCCGTTCCATTCTGTTGTAGCAGAACATGCACCTTGGTGAAAAACGGCACGAATATGTGTCAAAAAATTCGGGTTTGATAATCGCTCGATAAAATCCTGTTTATCCATATAATCGGCAATATTTAAATCGGCGATATTTTCCATCTTGTGACCGTTAGTTAAATCATCAACTAACAAAATATCGTTTTCACCTTGATGATTTAATGCATGAATTAAATTGCTACCAATAAATCCCGCACCACCTGTCACTATAATCATTTTATCACCTTAAAAGAATGCGTGGTAAAAAGTCACAAACCCTTCGATTTTTAGAATTTTGTTATTTTTAGAGATGAGAATTTGGCGACTATTTTTTGTTTTTTTTTATGAATTTAAGAAAAAAGCCCGTCTCTTTACAGAAACGAGCTTTCTATTTGGTTAGAAATTTTCGATTTACATTAAATAAACGAAAATAAACAAACCCAGCCAAACCACATCGACAAAGTGCCAGTACCAAGCGGCTGCTTCAAATGCAAAATGATTTTCTGGTGTGAAATGACCTTTCGCACTACGGAATAAAACCACGCTCAAAATAATTGCCCCCACGCAAACGTGGAAACCATGGAAACCTGTCAACATAAAAAATGTTGAACCGTAAATACCAGAGCCTAATGTCAAACCCATTTCTGTGTATGCTTCATGATATTCAAACGCTTGGCAAAGTACAAAAGCAAAACCTAAAGCAACGGTTGCAATTAAACCTTGAATCAGTTGTTTCCGATTTTTAGCAATCAAACCATGATGTGCCCAAGTACAGGTTACGCCACTGGTTAAAAGTAATAATGTGTTCAATAAAGGTAAACCAAACGCGCCCATCGGCTCAAAATGTCCACCGACATTTGCAGGACCATTGGTTGGCCAGACTGCATTAAATGCAGGCCATAAAATTTCTTTTGTTGCCAGTTTTGCGCCCTCACCACCTAACCAAGGCACTGATAAATTACGGGTGTACCACAACGTGCCGAAGAAAACCGCGAAGAACATGATTTCTGAAAAAATAAACCACATCATACCCATGCGATAAGACACACCAACACCATGGTTATACATTCCAGATTCACTTTCAGTAGCTTGCAGTGTGAACCAACCCGCAAGCATTACCACCAAAATCGCTAGCCCCGCAATCATCAGCGTTGAGCCAATTGATGAGCCATTAAGATAATTTGCAAATCCCACCAACGTCGTGAGCAAACCCGCTGTTGCCAATACGGGCCACGTCGCTCTGTGAGGGATGTAATAAGTTGTATTACTTGTGGACATAAACTTCCCCTTGTTATTTTTTTATGACTGTTTCCGTGTTATCAAAAAAAGTATAAGACAACGTAATCGTTTTGTAATCGGTCGGTAACCCAGGATTCACCACAAAACGCATCGGCATAATTTTCTTTTCATGTGGGGTAAATGTTTGTTCTGAAAAACAAAAACATTCGACCTTCTCAAAATAAGTGCTAGTCAAAGCAGGCGAAAAACTTGGAATTGCTCGCGCAACCATCGTTTTATTCGTCTTATTTTCAGCATAAAAATTGACCGTGTGATATTCGCCTGGATGGACTTGTAATTGTGGCATTTCAGCACTAAAAACCATCGGTGTGTTTTCGTTTAACGAGGTAATAAATTCCACATTAATATCACGATTCACATCAATAGAATAAGCTGTTTCTGGAATGGCTTTAATCGCATCAGGACGATCGCGTTCAATCCATTTCCATTCACACAATACGTCATACAAAGGTACTAGCGCATAACCAAAGCCAAACATCGCAATGGCAAAAATTGCTAATTTACGCCCTAACTTTTTATTTTTTACGGAAACTTCATCGTTCATCGTGAAATCGCTTGAATGACAGCCATAACGTAAATCGAAGTAGCGATTGCAATCAACACAACCGCCGTTAGAATATTTTTTTGTTTAATCGTCATAATCGACTCAATCTAAAATAGAGACGCAAATAATCACGCCTCTAATTTCACTTAACCTTAGCGGTGATCGCTAGGAATCATAGTAGGTGGCGTAGAAAACGTGTGATAAGGCACGGGAGAAGGCAACGTCCATTCCAAACCGTGTTTATGAGCATCTTCCCAAACTTCATCTGTTACTTTTTCGCCTGTCCCACCTTTAATTGTATCGATAACGACCCAGAGGAACAGCAATTGGCTTGCGCCAAAGATGAAACCACCAATACTTGAAATCATGTTCCAATCCGAAAATTGAATTGCATAATCTGGAATACGACGTGGCATCCCTGCTAATCCCAAAAAGTGTTGCGGGAAAAACAAGATGTTCACCGAAATTGCAGACAACCAAAAATGCAGCTGCCCCACTTTTTCGTTGTACATGTGACCAGTCCATTTAGGCAGCCAATAATATCCCGCACCCATCAACATAAAGATAGAAGCTGGAACCAGCGTGTAATGGAAATGCGCCACGATGAAATAAGTATCATGATATTGGAAATCCGCTGGAGCAATTGACATCATCAAACCAGTGAAACCGCCTAATGTGAATAATACAACGAACGCAATAGAAAACAACATCGGTGTTTCAAATGTCATTGCGCCTTTCCACATTGTGGCGGTCCAGTTAAAGATTTTGACGCCTGTTGGAACAGCAATTAACATCGTCGCGTACATAAAGTACAACTCACCCGAAATTGGCATGCCGACGGTAAACATGTGATGTGCCCACACGACAAATGCTAAAAAGGCAATTGCCGCAGTCGCATAAACCATTGAGCTGTAACCAAATAAAGGTTTACGTGCAAACACAGGAATAATGGTTGAAGCCACGCCAAACGTTGGCAAAATCATTACATATACTTCTGGATGTCCGAAGAACCAGAAAATGTGTTGATATAAAACAGGATCACCACCACCCGCTGCATCAAAGAAGCTGGTATGAAAGAATTTGTCGGTCAACAACATCGTTACCGCACCAGCAAATACGGGCATAATCGCGATTAACAAAAAGCCTGTAATCAACCAAGTCCAAACGAACATCGGCATTTTCATTAAGCTCATTGCAGGTGCACGCATATTCAAAATGGTCGCTACAATGTTAATCGCGCCTAAAATTGAAGAAATACCTAGCAAATGCACAGAGAAAATTGCAAACGGCAATGCTTTGCCGGTTTGTAAAACTAACGGTGGATACAATGTCCAGCCACCAGCCGGTGCACCGCCTTCCATAAATAAGGTAGAGGCTAACAATAAAATACCGGCAACTAACAACCAAAAACTCATGTTGTTCATGCGTGGTAACGCCATATCAGGCGCACCAATCATCATTGGGACCATCCAGTTTGCCAGTCCAACAAATGCCGGCATAACTGCACCGAAAATCATTACCAGTGCGTGCATTGTGGTCATTGAGTTAAAGAACTTAGGATCAACAAATTGCATTCCAGGTTCAAATAATTCAGCACGAATAATCATTGCCATCGTGCCACCGACAAAAAACATGGCCAGTGCAAAAAACAAATATAACGTGCCAATATCTTTATGGTTGGTTGTAACTATCCAACGCAACCAACCCTTTTCTGGGCCATGTGCGTGATCATCATGATGATCGTGTCCATGTTCAGCTGTTACAACAGACATATTTTTACCTCATTAAAAATTAAAAAAGAGTAAAACCGACAACCGCTATCACTCATCGTCATAAACCGGGGTAATCGCTTTTGGTTGAATTTCGTCGCCAACTTTATTGCCGAGTTCAGGTGCATTTCTAATGTAAGTAAGGACTGCCGCTAATTCATTGTCTTTCAACTTAGCAAATGAAGGCATTTTGCTAGTACCTGCTTGCACGAAACCAATCAAAGGATCAATCCCAGCATTTACTTTTGCACTGCCGCGCAATGCAGGGTAATCGCCTGGTGCGCCAACACCATCAATTTGATGACAAGAAACGCAATTTTTTAAATAAACTGCCGCGCCATTCGCCATTAACTGCTCACGGGATAAATCACTTAAATCAGGTTTTTCATTTTGTTTTTCTAAAGTGATTTTTACCCAGTTATCGTAATCAGGCTGTTCCATTGCGACAACAACAATCGGCATAAAACCATGATCGCGTCCGCATAATTCAGTACATTGACCTCGATAAGTACCTGCTTTATCAACTTGTGTCCATGCTTCATTAATGAAACCCGGATTTGCGTCTTTTTTCCAACCTAAATCAGGTACCCACCACGAATGAATAACATCCACAGATGTAAATACGAAACGAATTTTTTTGCCAACAGGAACAACCAACGGTCTATCCACATTTAACAAATAGTGTGGGACGCCATGTGGATCAGAACCATCACGATGCACTCTTTCACTTACTGCATCCAAATGACTTTCAAAATGTACGCCAGCTCCAAGATATTCATAATCCCAATACCATTGTTTTCCCGTAACTTTAATTGACATATCAGAATTTTGAACCCCGTCCAATTCAATCATTGTTTTTGTGGCTGGAATTGCCATTGCAACTAAAATGATTGTTGGAATAATTGTCCAAATAATTTCCACAGTCGTATTTTCGTGGAAATTAGCTGCTTTATGCCCTCTTGATTTACGATGATGGTACATCGAATAGAACATAGTACCAAAAACAGCAATTCCAATAATTACACATACCCATAGAATTAGCATATGCAGGTCATAAACATCATTACTGACTTTCGTGACACCTTGCATTAAATTCAGGGTGTAATCCGCGTGTGCGCTTTGCAACCCGAGGGAAGCTAACGTCGCACTAGCGAACAGTTGCTTGGTTTTTTTCACGGAGAAAACTCCTCTAGTAGTTTAAAAACTTTATCGTTTATATTCATTGGTAATTCAAAGCGATACAGTAAAATTAGCACTGCTCTATTTACCGAATAATTATTACAAATAATCTAGTTAATTCTAACTCATTGATAGCCTGCTACGCCACTTTGAAAATACTAAAAATTATATAGTCGGTTTACTTGCTGCGGAATCATTGACGACATTTTTTTTCGCCCCGCTTTTAAAATCGGTTTCATACCAACCTGTGCCTTTCAAGCGAAAACCTGCTGCGGATATTTTTTTCACTAACTCGGTTTTTTCGCAGACAGGACAATCTTTAAGCGGTTCGGCACTTAATTTTTGCAAAGCTTCGTGTTCGTGACCGCACGCTTTGCACTGATATTCGTAAATGGGCATTTTTGTAACTCCAGAAATAAAAAATATGACGCTAATTATTCATTTTTCAAGGCAGTAGCCTTTAGAATATGAATATTTTACAGACTTAGGACAAAATTATGGAAACATTGACGATTACACGCCCCGACGATTGCCATTTGCACGTGCGCAATGGTGCGATTTTGAAAGCCGTTTTGCCACACACAGCCCGTCAATTTGCGAGGGCAGTTATTATGCCGAATCTAAAACCTCCCGTGACGACGGTAGCGCAAGCGTTGGCGTATCGAGATGAAATTTTGCAAGCAATTCCTGAAGGCGTTACTTTTACGCCGTTGATGACTTTATATTTAACTGCTTCGACCCCGATTGAAGAAATCAAACGTGCTGCAGAATGTGAATATATTCATGCGTTCAAACTTTATCCCGCAGGCGCGACAACGAATTCCGATGCAGGAGTGGCGGATGTGACCAAAATTCATTCATTGTTGGCGGCGTTGGAAAAATACGATTTACCACTGTTAATTCATGGCGAAGTGACGGACGAAGATTGTGATATTTTCGACCGCGAGCGCGTTTTTATTGAACGTTATTTGTTGGAGATAGTGGCGAATTTTCCTGCATTGCGGATAGTTCTTGAACACGTTACGACAAAAGAAGCGGTTGAATTCGTGGAATCCGCGAGCGATAAAATTTCCGCAACGATTACACCGCAGCATTTGTTATTTAATCGCAACGCGATGTTAGCAGGTGGTATTAAACCGCATTATTATTGTTTGCCGATTTTGAAACGAGAAACGCATCGTTTGGCGTTGGTCAGAGCCGCCACGAGTGGCAATCCTAAGTTTTTTTTGGGGACAGACAGTGCACCTCATCTGACGGATTTAAAAGAAAATAGTTGTGGCTGTGCTGGGTGTTACAGCGCATTGGCGGCGTTGGAACTTTACGCAGAAGCGTTTGAAAGCGTGAATGCACTGGATAAATTGGAAGGTTTTGCAAGTTTTTACGGTGCAGATTTTTATGGTTTGCCGCGAAATATCGATTCAGTGACATTAGAAAAAAGTGATTGGATTATTCCCGCAATCTATGACGGGATTACGCCATTAAAAGCGGGTAAACTGTTGCACTGGAAAATGGGTTAATTATTTGTTTTTTCAAAAAAAGATGTTTGCGTAGCATAGTTAATAATACAATTTTTTTAAAATAAGAATTGACGCTAAAACACTGTATGATTATGATGTGCGTTCTTGGTGTTACAGAACTAAGTGTTCAAACAAAGATTATTCGGGGTATAGCGCAGCCTGGTAGCGCGCCTGCTTTGGGAGCAGGATGTCGGGAGTTCGAATCTCTCTACCCCGACCAAATTTGCGTTTGTAGCTCAACTGGATAGAGCACCAGCCTTCTAAGCTGGGGGTCGCAGGTTCGAGTCCTGCCAAGCGCACCAAATTCCCTCGTGTCAAACAGTTATATAAACGCTTATGGTGAGCGTAGCTCAGTTGGTAGAGTCCCGGATTGTGATTCCGGTTGTCGTGGGTTCGAGCCCCATCGTTCACCCCATTAAACTAATACTAAATACTTTAAAAATTATTTTTATAAGTTGACTTTTTAGTGAATTTTAAAAAAAGTTTTTGAAAACGACAGTTATATTTCCAGCACATTTTCCACACAGCATAAACACTTCCTCATAATAACCAATGCAACAATAGCGTTAGCCCCCTGAATCAGGATAGTTGTCGCCTCAAATATTTTTATTAAATAATATTTGAGAATTGAGATGAGAGCTTATACAAAAAGATATACTTCAGAGTTTAAAGAACAAGCGTTGTTAAAAGTTTATAATCGAAGAAATGGTCAGTCGATACAGAATATCGCTGATGAATTGA
>BJHG01000042.1 GCA_014191975.1 Methylococcaceae bacterium
ATAAACTTTTAACAACGCTTGTTCTTTAAACTCTGAAGTATATCTTTTTGTATAAACTCTCATCTCAATTCTCAAATATTATTTAATAAAAATATTTGAGGCGACAACTATCCTGATTCAGGGGGGTAGCAAGACGCACAAATAGCCGCCGCTGTATCATTTCAGCAAGATAGGATTCCAAAACAAAAATCGCGCCTAAAAACGCCAAAAATACAAACAAAATTGTGCAAAGCACCACGAGCGGTTATCCCATTCCGCCCATTGCAACGGTGTTGACTACGGCTTGCACGGCAATTGGCGCAGATAAAGCGAGTAATCCTGATCCTAAACCTAACCCTAAAATCAACCACAAATCTTTTCTTTCTGGGCGTAGCATGCCAATCAAACGTTCAAAAGGCGTCAAATCATTATGATTATGTGTAACGGCTTGTTCGAGTGGTTTTTTGGGTTGAATTATCAAGAAATCTATTTTTTGTAAAATTGGAATTTTGAAAAATGCTTGCGCTTGCCGCAAATCTAAAACGTGCTCATCAATCGTTTCATGTTCAATTCGTGCTACACGAAATTTTCCCGCCGAAAAACCGTAAAAAACAAGCCAACTTTCATCAGCTAGCAAACTTAAAAAAGGCGTTTGCACACTTGAATTATTGAGCGCGTCTTCTAAAGATAGTTGAACATTTTCAACGTTTAAATCGATTTCATAGCACAGCGCAGGTAGTTCAATTAACCAATTAGAAATATTTTTTTGTGTTAAATGAAAAAGCGATTCAAACGATTGTGGCTGTTCAAAAAGCGTAAGCAGAAAATGCAATAATTTATGTGTTGCGTATTTTGAAACCGATGATTTTTGTGCCATGTCGTTTTTCAATTTTTTGTGTAGATAATATCTAGGTACAGCGTTACCTCTTGATTTTAAAATGATTATTTTTCAATGCGGTAACCCTTATATCTAGTTAGTGATTTTAGAAATAGACGAAAATGTTTTACTGAAGAATGCCATATTTTTGGCATTCTTCAGTAACGCTAATTAGTTTTCAACACAAGTGAAACACTACCGAAAATCGTTACACGTCATCGTCTAATTCTTCTGCTGATTTGTTAGTGAAATAACTAGGCGCAATGCTTATTAACGTCGTAATCAGCGTCGCGAAATACGGCACCGCTTGGACCGCTAAAATTGCCATCCACAATCTGCCGTTTAAATTATCGAGATATTCCAATCGACTTATTTCAAAAATCCCCCAGCCGAGCAACAGCAATAATAGAATTTCTTGTTGAATCACGCGCAAACCTGAAAACAATGCGCCTTGTGATTCATATTTAGGTGTTCGCATAAACGGTTTTCCCGATGTAAACAATCCTTGAATGGTGCCAATTGCGACAGTGTGCGTTAACGATAAACCTGATAATGCCGCTCCGAGTGAATACCCAACGGAACACGGAACACGAGCTTGATACAACCACAAACCGCGAATAATTTTGAACGCAAACAAACCAACGGTTGGCATTAAAAATACGACCGACGGCAATTCGGGGTGCGACGCAAAACGAATCAACACCGTAATAATTAAACTGGCTATTGTGAAAACTAACGCCAACGCATCTGAAAACCATGGCAACCAACCTGCAACGAAATAGTATTTTTGCGCAGAGGTAAGTTTGTCGCTCGTGGGTAAAAAACTCTTCCAGTGCGCTTTGATAATTTGCATCGCGCCATAAACCCAACGGAAACGTTGTGTCATATAGCCTGAGAACGTATCGGGCATTAAACCTTTGCCGAAAGAATCTTTGACATAAACCGAATCATAACCCGCTTCGTATAACCGAATGCCCAATTCGCTGTCTTCACAAATGCACCATTCTGACCAGCGTCCAACTTCAATTAATGCTGATTTTCGAATCATCGTCATCGTGCCATGTTGAATAATCGCATTGTATTCGTTGCGTTGCACCATGCCGATATTGAAAAATCCCGCGTATTCCCAATAAGAAAATTCTTTGAACGTGCTTTGATGACGGTCTCTGTAATCTTGCGGTGATTGAATAAAACCGACTTTCTGATTATCGAAATATGGCACCATCGATTTCAGCCAATCGGGTGACAAAACATAATCACTGTCGATTAACGCAATAATTTCAGCATCTTCAGCGGTTTTGTCAAGTGCATGATTGATTGCACCTGCTTTAAAACCAGGCCAGTTTTCTAAATGAAAAAAACGAAAACGTTCGCCCAAGCGTTCGCAATCTTCTTTCACAGGAATCCAAACAGCGTCATCTTTGGTATTGTTATCCATCACTAAAACTTCAAAATTTGGATAATCGACTTTTGCCAACGCTTCCAATGTTTTACGCACCATCAACGGCGGTTCATTGTGAATTGGCAAATGCAATGATACTTTTGGATATTTAAAGTCTGCTGTAGGCGTAAGTGGTTGAAAAGTGCGAATGGTTTTGCGATGCCAAACGATTTCAGCAATTTCTAAACTTTCAATCAATAAAATCACAGTCGCTAAGACCTGCATCAAAACCATTAAACCCCATAACGCAAGTGTCAATGTCGTTTGATATTGCTGTGCGCCGCTTGAAAGTGTCCAAAAAATAACTGATGCGGCGAGATTCGCCATTAAACCAAAAAAGAAAATACCTGATAGTTTCAAACTGCTGCGTGTGAGCAAAATTATGCCCATTAATACCAAGCTAAAAAACGCCGCGCCCGCCGCCCAATTTTCCCAATCAGGCATTGGCATGACATCTCCGTCCATCGGATATTTAGGCAAACGGTCTGCGTTGAAAATCCCCCAATACGCCCCCGCTGAACCTTCAATCGATTTTTTCCATGGTTGATCAAACGCTTCTACAACGTAATAATTTACCTTGGCTTTATCTGCACGATTTAAAAAATCGCGTAAGAATTTCGCTTGATTTGTAACCGAGGCAGCCGCGTGTTTAACAGGCTGACCATCGGAAGGCCAGCCAACCTCTGTAATGATTACAGGCTTGTTTGGATAGGTTTTTTTTACGTCGTTGTAACGATCGAACACATAATCAACGGCGTCTTCGGCAGCAATACCTTCCCAATACGGCAAAACGTGAATAGCAATAAAATCGACTTCATCAACTAATTTTGGATGTTTAATCCAAACGTCCCATGTTTCAGATGTACTAATGGGACGACCTGGATTACTGCCTTTTACGTCACGAATATAGCCAATCAATACTTCTTCAGTGACATCGCCACGCAATAACACTTCGTTGCCAACCATGAGGCGAATTAGTTTGGGATTATACTGTTTACTAATTTCAATCAATGTATCAACTTGGCGACGATTTTCTTCCAAATCTAAACCAATCCACGCACCAACCGTCGAATTCAAATTATGTTTGGCGGCAAGTTCGGGGATTTTATCTAGCCCTTTTTCTTTCGATACGTTATAGGTTCGCACAGCGAAAACTTTATCTGTCAATAACGCAAAATCATTTTCGATTTCTTGTGCACTAGGAAATGTATTACTCGTTTGCGTGTCTTGTTTGCGCATTGGGTCGTACGTTACACCCATTGTCGTTTTTGTCCACGGCTGCAATTGCAACGGGTTATTGTAGTAACTCCAAATACTGAAATTCACAGCAAGAAGCAATAGTAAAGTTAATAAAATAACGAGTTTTCTTATCATTTTGTGTGGGGAGAAAGAGGTTTAAGTTTGAGATGATTATTTAAATAGTTTTCTTTCAAAAGCCGAATAACTTAATGTGTTCATGTTATTTCGTTTCCTTTTTTCTGAATCATATAATCCATTACAGGTTTATTCCCACGCTCAGAATTACAATGTAAACAAGCTGTTATAAGATTTGAAAAAGAGTTATCGCCACCTTTTGACACGGGTTGGATATGGTCAAGAAGAACTAAATCGAGTTAGTTGTTTATTGCAGTAATGGCATTTATAACCATCTCGTTCAAATACCTTTAACCTATTTTCAGCAACGTTATAAAAATCTAATTCTGTTTCAAGGTTAATTGATTGTTGCACTTCCAAAATCTGAGTTTCCATTAGTTCTTTACAAATAGGAATTTCATCTGGAATACAAACTTTGTATAGTGTCCCATCTCCTGTGACATCACCCACAATAGATATAATTTCTTTTTCTTTTAAAAAGCTAATTGCTTTTCTTATTAGATCACTACCTAAATCTTCTACTTGTTTAGTCCCAGATTTTGCAACGGAACGCCTCATTTCATTCGTACTTGCTCTCGTGTATTGCGTTCCAGTCTTAATAATCGAATTATTAAAGAGATACCAATAAACGGCAAGTTGATTTGGTGTTAATAATGGATCAAGAAAATCAACAATAGATGAAATGATGCTAGGAAGTTCCAATGCGTTAAAATTTTGTGAAAATTCTTTTTCTTTGTCACTTTCTAATTCATTTTCAAGCGTGATGAGTAATAGTCTAATTTGATCAATTTTTTCATTCATGGATTTTGTATTGAGTTTAAAAATATGTTTGAAAATTCGGTAAGCATGAATTAACTCATGCTTACCCATTAAATCCTGCTTTATTTTTTCACATACAAATCCGTAATCGTGCCTTCAATCATTTCAGCGGCAAAAGCAAAGGTTTCAGACAAGGTCGGATGCGCGTGAATGGTCAAACTAATGTCTTGCATATCTGCACCCATCTCCAACGCTAAAACCGCTTCGGCAAGCAATTCGCCTGCATTCGTGCCGACAAAACCTGCGCCTAAAATACGCCCTGTTTCTTTATCAGACAAAATTTTGGTCAAACCTTCTTTGCGTCCATTACTCAATGAACGCCCACTCGCCGCCCACGGAAACGCACCTTTTTCGTATTCGATGCCTTGCGCTTTGGCTTGATTTTCGGTCAAACCCATCCACGCAATTTCAGGGTCGGTGTATGCGACCGATGGAATGGTCAGCGCGTCGAAATGCGATTTATGTCCCGCAATCACTTCCGCAGCAACCTTGCCTTCGTGTACCGCTTTGTGCGCGAGCATTGGCTGTCCAACAATATCGCCAATCGCAAAAATGTTTGAAACGTTGGTGCGTTGTTGTTTATCAACCGCAATAAAACCATACTCATCAACCGCTATACCTGCGAATTCAGCACCGATTTTTTTGCCATTCGGTCTGCGTCCCACAGCAACTAAAACCGCGTCGAAAATTTCAGATTCGGGCGCACCTTTGCCTTCAAATGACACTTTTAAACCCTCATCTTGCGCCTCAATCGTGGTCACTTTGGTTTCCAGCCAAATGGATTTGTATTGCTTTTTAATTCTGCGGAATAGTGGCATAACCAAATCTTTGTCGCATTCGGGAATAATTTGCTCACGCAATTCCACAACGTGAATTTCAGAACCTAGCGCATGATAAACCGTCGCCATTTCCAGTCCAATAATGCCGCCACCCACAATCAACAATTTTTTTGGAATAAAAGACAACGCTAGTGCATCGCTCGAATCCCAAAGACGCGGATCGTCATTTGGGAAACTTGGAATTTCGGTGGCTTGTGAACCTGCGGCAATAATCGCATTTTCAAACGTCACGGTTGCTTCACCAACCATCAACGTATTCGCGCTAGTGAAACTCGCCACACCTTGAATAACGGTGACTTTGCGCTGTTTTGCCAACGCGCCAAGTCCATCATTCAAACCTTTTGTGACGCTCGATTTCCAATCACGAATTTTATCTATATCGAGCTCAGGTTTAGCGAATTTTACGCCGAAGTTTTCAGATTCTTCGGCTTCGTGAATCGTGTGCGCGAGGTGCAATAACGCTTTCGACGGAATGCAACCGACGTTCAAACAAACGCCGCCCAACACGGGATAGCGTTCAATTAAAACGACATTTTTGCCTAAATCTGCCGCACGAAATGCCGCGCTATAACCACCTGGACCACCACCTAAAACGACGACTTCTGTTTGTAAATTTTCACTCATGATTCCGTTCTCCTTAAACCAACAAACGACGCACGTCGTTCAAATAGTATTTCAACGCTTCCATAAATCGTGCGCCTTCTGCGCCGTCGATGACACGGTGATCATAGGTTAAATCGAGTGGTAATATCAAACGCGGTTCAAATTCTTTACCGTTCCAAACAGGTTGAATTGACGATTTTGTTACACCTAAAATTGCCACTTCTGGTGCATTCACAATTGGTGTAAAGGATTTTCCGCCAATTCCACCTAAACTTGAAATACTCATACAGCCGCCTTGCATATTTGCAGCGGTCAATTTGCCTGCACGGGCTTTTTCACTTTTTTCGCCCAGTTCAATGGCTAATTGCTTCAACGATTTATTCGGAACATCACGTAAAACTGGTACAACTAAACCGTTCGGCGTATCTACCGCGATGCCAATATTTAAGTATTTTTTTAAAATCAGACTTTCGCCGTCACTCGATAAAGACGAATTAAAACGCGGGAATTGTTGCATCGCGGCCGCTAACGCTTTGATGATGAATAATAAACCTGTGAATTTCACATCAACATTTTTCTGTGAATTTAATGACACACGAAACGCTTCCATTTCAGTAATATCAGCGTCATCGTGGTACGTCACCATCGGTAAATTTAACCACACACTAGTCATATGATGACCTGTGAGTTTGTTAATTTTACTTAAAGGTTGCGTTTCGATTTCACCAAAAACCGAAAAATCAGGTACGGCAATTTTTGGAAGTGTCGATCCACCTTTGACTGTAATGCCTTCAGTCATGGCTTTTTTGACATACGATTTTACGTCTTCTTTTAAAATGCGATTTTTTCGCCCGCCGCCTTGGGCGATTTGACTAATATCAACGCCTAGTTCACGCGCTAATAATCGAATCGCTGGCGAAGCGTGTGCTTTGCCTTTTGCAACAACAGACGTAGATTGTTCAATAACGGCTGGGACGGCTGATTTTGCAATGGGTGCAATTTCAGTAGATTTCACTTCTGCAACAACGGGCGCAGGTACAACTTCAGCAGCAGGTGTTACTTCGTCATTGGCCAAAACCGTTACCATCAATGAACCTTCGTTCACTTTGTCGCCGACTTTGATATGAATTTGTTGAACGGTTCCGCCAACTGTTGACGGAACGTCCATACTTGCTTTATCGGTTTCAAGCGTAATCAAGGTTTGGTCGATTGTAATTACGTCGCCCGTTTGAATTTCAACTGCCACCACGTCAACATCATGCACGTTACCGATGTCAGGGATTTTAATTTCAACTGTTGTACTCATGGTTTTTTCCTTATCTCAACCAAGGGGCTTTAACGTCAGCATCGATGCCGTATTTCGCAATGGCAACTTCGACTTTTCCGAGTTCAAATTGCCCGTTATCGGCCAAACTTTTCAGCGCAGCAACGGTAATGTGAAAACGATCGACTTCAAAGAAACTACGCAAATTTTCGCGGGTATCGGAGCGTCCAAAACCATCAGTGCCTAAAACAACGTAAGGGGCTTTGATTTCAGTACGAATTTGTTCCGCGAAAGCACGAATATAATCTGTCGCGGCAATCACTGGTACACTTGTGTCCGGTAATAATTTACTAACGTGTGATTGTATTGAAGTTTCTGTTGGGTGTAGACGATTCCAGCGTTCACAACTTTTAGCATCTCGTGCCAATTCTGTGAAACTTGGGCAACTCCATAAATTCGATTCGACGCCCCAATCGTTACGTAATAATTCCGCAGCAAATTCGGCTTCACGGAAAATTGAACCCGAACCTAATAAATTTACGCGCAATTTTGCCGCTTCGTCGCCTTGTTTGAAGCAATACATTCCTTTCAAAATATCTTGTTCAATGCCTTTTGGCATCGCAGGATGCGTGTAATTTTCGTTCATCACCGTGAGGTAATAGAAAATATCTTCTTGATCTGTGTACATACGACGCAAACCGTCTTGAATAATGACAGCGACTTCGTAAGCGTAGGTTGGATCGAAAGAAATACAATTCGGAACCGTTGCCGCCATCAAATGACTGTGACCGTCTTCGTGTTGCAAGCCTTCACCGTTTAACGTGGTGCGTCCTGCCGTCCCACCGAATAAGAAACCCCGTGTACGTTGATCTGCAGCTGCCCAAATTAAATCACCTACTCGTTGAAAACCAAACATTGAGTAGAAAATATAGAACGGAATCATTGGCACGTTATGGGTTGAATAAGAAGTTCCAGCAGCAATCCAATCTGCTAAACCACCTGCTTCGTTGATTCCTTCTTGTAAAACTTGACCAAGTTTATCTTCTTTGTAGAACATCAATTGATCGGCATCTTGGGGCGTATAAAGTTGTCCAACTTGTGACCAAATACCAAGCTGACGGAACATACCTTCCATTCCAAATGTCCGCGATTCATCTGGCACAATAGGCACAATACGCTTACCGATAGTTTTATCTTTCACCAAAATATTCAAAATTCGTACAAACGCCATTGTCGTTGAAGCTTCTTTTTCATTCGCGTCAAGCAAGACTTTGAAATCATTCAAAGTTGGGACAGGAAGGGAGTCTGATTTTGGGCGACGTGCGGGTAAATAACCACCCAAAGCCGCACGACGTCCACGCATGTAAGTCAGTTCTTTCGAGCCTTCAGGGAACGTGATATAGGGCAACTCGTGTAATTGTTCATCTGTCACGGGTAAACTGTATAAATCACGCAAATGTGTTAAATCGTGATCGCTCATTTTTTTCTGTTGATGCGAAGTATTTTGTGCTTCACCAGACGACCCCATGCCATAACCTTTAATCGTTTTAGCTAAAATAACAGTGGGTTGACCTTTGTGATTTACAGCAGTTTGGAATGCAGAGAAGATTTTTGACGGATCATGTCCGCCACGATTCAATGCCCAAATATCTTTGTCTGACCAATCAGAAACCATTGCTTTTAATTCTGGTGTATTGAAGAAATGTTCACGCACATATGCACCATCTTTGGCTTTGAACGTTTGGAAATCACCATCAACACATTCCATCATTCGTGCGGCTAAAATACCGTCTTTATCTCGTGCCAACAAGCTATCCCAACGATTTCCCCAAACAAGTTTAATCACATTCCAACCCGCACCACGGAATTCACTTTCAAGTTCCTGAATAATTTTTCCGTTACCGCGAACAGGTCCATCAAGACGTTGCAGATTGCAATTCACCACGAAAATCAAATTGTCTAAATGTTCGCGTCCCGCCATGCCGATTGCGCCCAGTGATTCGGGTTCGTCAGTTTCGCCGTCACCTAAAAACGCCCAGACTTTACGGCCATCGGTATTTGCAAAACCACGGTCACGCAAATAACACATAAAACGCGCTTGATAAATTGCACAAATAGGACCTAAACCCATCGAAACCGTTGGGAATTGCCAAAATTCAGGCATTAACCACGGATGTGGGTACGATGACAAGCCGTTGCCACCGACTTCTTGGCGGAAATTATCCATTTGCTCATGCGTAAAGCGCCCAAGTAGGAATGCGCGAGCATATTCGCCAGGTGAAGAATGTCCTTGTGTATAAATTAAATCACCACCGTGTTTTTCAGAAGGCGCGTGCCAAAAATGGTTATAACCTACGTCGTATAACGTCGCTGCGGATGCAAAACTCGCTATGTGTCCCCCAACATTCGTGTCTTTATTTGCCCGTAAAACCATCATCATTGCATTCCAGCGAACGTAAGAACGAATCCGATGCTCAAGCGTTGCGTCCCCAGGGAATTGCAATTGTCTATCAACAGGAATGCTATTCAAATAAGCCGTATTCGCGCTAAAAGGAATATCAAACCCCGCATGACGGGTAACAGAAACCAATCGCTCAATTAAAAAATGAGCGCGTTCACTGCCTTCATTTTCCAAAACGGATTGCAACGCTTCAATCCATTCTTTGGTTTCGGCTGGATCAACGTCATTTTGACCTGTAATATCTGAAAAAAAAGTGCTACTCATAAAGCAATCCTAAAATTTGTGAAAAGAGAGATTTAAAATCATAAAAAATATTTTAATCCGTGCGGGACACGGTTTTCAAATAGTATATACAATTCGACACCGCGTAGCATCAGCTTTTGTGGCACTATGTTTGCTTTTGGATTTACCTAGAATATATAGCCTTTTAAAATATTTTTACTTTTACGGTGAGATAAATTATGGAATTTAAAGATTATTTACGCATTTTGGCGCAAAACGACGGCTCGGATTTGTATTTAACGGCCGATGCGCCACCTGCTGCAAAATTTCAGGGAGTTTTAAAGCCTATTGAAAATATCAGGCTTATGCCATCACGTTTAAGAGAAATTGCACACAGTTTGATGACAGAGGATCAAATTCAAGCCTTTGAAATTCAGCCAGAATTAAATTTGGCAATTTCAGAACCTGACATTGGGCGATTTCGTGTCAATATTTTCCGCCAACGAAACAGCTTTTCAATGGTAATTCGGAATATTAAAACTGAAATTCCAAATATCGACACATTGGGACTTCCGTCTATTTTGAAACAGTCTATTATGGAAAAACGTGGCTTGATTTTGTTTGTTGGTGGCACAGGATCCGGAAAATCAACGTCTTTAGCGTCATTAATTGATTATCGAAATAGTAACGCATCAGGTCATATTATTACAGTTGAAGATCCGATTGAGTTTATTCATTCACATAAAAAATCGTTAATCAATCAACGTGAAATCGGTGTTGATACCTTGAGTTACGAGGACGCGCTTCAAAATACATTGCGCCAGGCACCAGATGTTATTCTGATTGGTGAAATTCGCTCGCGTGAAACAATGGAGCACGCACTAGCTTTTGCCGAAACGGGACATTTATGTTTATCAACTTTGAACGTAAATAATTCAAATCAGGCGATGGGTCGAATTATTAATTTTTTCCCAGAAGAACGCAGGGCGCAATTATTGATGGATTTGTCGTTGAATTTAAAAGCATTTGTGTCACAACGTGTTGTTCAAACCATTGATGGAAAACGTATGGCTGCAATCGAAATTTTATTAAACACACAATTCGTTAGTGATTTAATTTTAAAAGGTGAAATTCATGGAATCAAAGAAGCCATGGAAAAATCTGAAGGCGTTGGAATCCAAACTTTCGATTCACACCTACAAAAACTTTATGAACAAGGAAAAATATCATTCGAAGAGGCGTTATCAAATTCAGATTCGCCTAATAATTTACGTTTAAAAATTAGTTTGAATAGCAAAAATGCAGATATTGATACACCAACACACGTGCAGCCTAACTTAAATATTGAGTTACTGGAAATGACACTCGATTATTAATCATTTTTGTACGACATATTTATGAAAAAATGATGCCGGGATGTTGAAAAAAAACTTGGTTTTTTGAGGTTACGCAAAGCATTCACATTCGACATCAGTATATTCTGCGGCGAAATTTGAGTGGCGTGTTTTTTTTGATGACTTATTATGAAGATCAGAATTCGTAAATTTAAGAATGCAAGAAGTCACGTTTAAAATGGTTTGCAGAGGTAAATTAAGAATGACAATCAGAAAATAGAACTTGAAGTTAAGCAGAAATAACAAAATGAATAAGTTTTTGGCGATGGACTAGGGATTCGAACCCCAGGAACCTTTCGGTTCGACGGTTTTCAAGACCGTTGCTTTCGACCGCTCAGCCAGTCCACCTCAAAACTTACCCTGTCTATTATATCGACAAAGTCGATTTTTGCAAGAAAAACGTGTCAAAAAACGATAACACTGACGTTTTTGTCGAGGATTTTATAGGCGGATTCAAGTAATAATTACCTTAGGAGCTTGTTCTTTAATTACGCGATTTGCATCTGACTTCTATATGCCAGATAGGAACACGATATAATGCCGTATAATTACTTTTATTTTTACGGCGTTTTTGATGTCAAACCTCGATTTAATTACTCAACTTTCAAAACAACTCGAAACCTGTCTTAGCAAAGACAAATTCCTTTTAAAACGCCAACTCGATTCGTTACGACGCAATAAAAAAGCCGAACCTTCCGCGTTTGAATCCTTACGCAATCGCATTGAAAAGTCGGTCGCCCATTTTGAAAAACGTCACGCCAGTTTCCCCCCATTAAACTTTCCCGATTTACCTGTTACGGGTAAAAAAGACGACATTGCCGAACTCATTAAAAACCATCAAGTCGTGATTATGTGCGGCGAAACGGGTTCAGGGAAAACCACGCAATTACCGAAAATTTGTTTATCGATTGGGCGCGGCGCGGCGGGATTTATTGGTCACACGCAACCACGTCGAATTGCAGCGCGAACCGTTGCCGACCGAATAGCTGAAGAATTGGGCGAACCGATTGGCAAATCAGTCGGTTATAAAATTCGTTTCAATGACAAAACGCACGCGGATTCGTTGATTAAATTGATGACTGACGGAATTTTGCTCGCCGAATCGCAAAACGATCCGTATCTCAGTCAATACGACACCATCATTATCGACGAAGCGCACGAGCGCAGTTTGAATATCGATTTTTTGCTCGGTTATTTGAAATGGCTATTGCCAAAACGTCCCGATTTGAAAGTCATTGTTACCTCTGCAACCATTGATACCAAACGTTTTTCGGAACATTTTAACAACGCGCCGATTATTGAAGTTTCAGGTCGGACGTATCCTGTCGAAATGCGTTATCACCCGATTGAAGAAAAAGAAGACGAGAAAGACGACGAAACCACCGACGAATTGCAAAATGCGATTTTGGACGCGGTCGATGAACTTTATCGAGATTTGCGCGGTGATATTTTGATTTTTTTGACGGGTGAACACGAAATCCGCGAAACCACGGAATCACTGAAAAAACATCATCCGAATCAATACGAAATTTTGCCGCTGTATTCAAAACTCAGCGTGAGCGAACAAGAGCGCGTTTTTAAACCCAAAGGCGGCAAAGTTCGGATTATTTTAGCGACTAACGTGGCGGAAACGTCGTTGACCGTGCCGAACATTCGCGGCGTAATCGATACGGGTCATGCGCGAATTAGTCGTTACAGCCCAAAAAGTAAAATTCAACGTTTACCGATTGAGCGCATTTCGCAATCCAGCGCAAATCAACGCGCGGGACGTTGTGGACGTGTTGCCGAAGGGATTTGTATTCGCCTTTATTCGCACGACGATTATATGGCGCGTCCCGAATTCACCGAACCTGAAATTATGCGGACAAATTTATCTGCCGTGATTTTGCAAATGACGGCGTTAAATTTGGGCGATATTGCCGATTTTCCGTTTCTCGAACCACCCGACGACAAAATGATTCGAGACGGCAAAACGTCGTTGCTCGAAGTGAACGCGCTCGACAAATCAGGCAAACTCACTGAAATCGGCAAACAACTCGCTAAATTTCCGACCGACCCAAAATTGGCGCGAATGCTGATTGCCGCGCAAGAACAAGTGTGTTTAAAAGAAGTCAGCATTATTGTGGCGGCGTTGAGTATTCAAGACCCGCGCGAAAAACCTGCCGATAAAATGCAACAAGCTGACGCAAAACATATTGTGTTTCGTCATCCCGAATCGGATTTTTTGACGTTGTTGAATCTGTGGAATACGTTTGGCGAACAGCAAAAAAAACTCTCGAATAACAAACTCCGCAAATACTGCTCGGATAATTTTCTGTCGTATATGCGAATGCGCGAATGGCACGACAATCACAGCCAAATTTTGCAGGTGCTGAAAGGTGATTTGAAAATGCACCCGAACGAAAACGACGCGAGTTATGACCAAATTCATCGCGCGTTGTTGACGGGTTTATTGTCGAATATCGGTTTCCGCCATGAACAATACGAATATCTGGGCGGACGCGGATTAAAATTTTTTATTTTTCCAGGTTCAGGTTTGCACAAATTGCGTCCGAAATGGATTGTCGCCGCTGAACAAGTCGAAACTAGCAAAGTGTATGCACGAACGGTGGCACGAGTTGAACCCGAATGGATTGAAGAATGCGCGTCGCATCTGGTGAAAACACACACTTACGACCCACATTGGGAGAAAAAAAGTGCGCGTTCGATGGTTTATTCGCGCACATTGTTGCATGGGCTGACTTTGCAAGCGGGAAGAAAATTGCCGTATGACCATGTTGACCCGAAAGCCGCGCGGGAGATTTTTATTCGTAGCGCGTTGGTTGACCACGATTATCACAGCAACGCGCCGTTTTATAAGGCGAATCAGAAATTGCTCGAAGAAGTCGGCATGATTCAACACAAAGGGCGGCGCGTCGATTTAGTGGAAGATGAAGAGTGGTTGTATGCGTTTTATGACCATAAATTGCCGCCCGAAATTATCAGCGGTGTGACGCTCGACACTTGGCGCAAACAAATTGAACGTGAAAATAAGACGTTTTTATTTTTAACAAAAGAAGATTTAACGCGCGAAAAAGGCGAGGAATATGTCAATGAGTGGGATTTTCCAGACCATAAAAAAGTTGGGAATTTAACGATTGCGTTGCAATATCGTTTTGAACCTGGACACGATGAAGACGGCGTGACGGCAATTATTCCTGTGCATCAACTCAATCAAATCACGCAAACACCGTTTGATTGGCTTGTGCCTGGAATGCTGGAGGAAAAATGTATTGCGCTGGTCAAAGCCTTGCCGAAAAACATCCGCAAACATTTTGTTCCCGTACCTGAAACGGTGAAACGCTGTTTAGAAATCGAACCTGATTTTAAAGGTGCGTTGGAAGAATGGCTCGGTTATCGATTACGCAAATTGACTGACGAAGCCATTCCGCTGAATGCGTGGAGTTTCGACGGGTTGATTGACCATTTGAAAATGAATTTTCGGATTGTGAACGACGATGGACAATTGCTGGATTACGGGCGCGATTTGAAAAAATTGCAGGCAAAACACGTCACAAAAGCAGGCGAAAGTTTTGACCAAATCGCCGCCGATGAGTTGAATTTTACGGGTTATATTCAATGGGCGTTCGATGATTTGCCTGAGCAATACAGTTTTATGCAAAAAGGGCAGGCGTTTATTGGTTATCCTGCGCTGGTCGATGAAGGTGAAACGGTGGGCGTGAAAATTTTTGATACCCAACGTAAAGCCGAATTGCAACATCAAGCGGGGTTGATTCGGTTGTTTCAATTGCAACAGCGCAAAGAATGTACTTACGCGCTGAAAAATATTTCCAAAAATGCCGCGTTAGAATTGGCTTATAACCGCTTGCCCGCACATCCGATTTTGAAATCTGAACAGGTTGCAGAGTATAAAAACGATTTGCTGACCTTGATTTTGAACAGCGTTTTTGTCGAAGGCAAAACCATTCGTACGCAAGCTGCGTTTGAACAAAGTTTGAAAGAAAACAAAAGTTTGTTAGTCACCCGAGCGACTGAAATTAGCACATTGGCGTTAGAAATTATGAAAGGCTACGGTGAACTCAAAACCAGTTTGCAACGTTTAAATGCGGCTGACCCACTGACAAAAAGTCTTGATGAACAATTGAATTATTTGATTTACGGGGGTTTTATTCGCACGATTCCGTTTGCTCAATTCAAACATTTGCCGCGTTATTTGAAGGCAATGCAGTACCGTTTAGACAAACGCGATAACACCTCGCAAAAAGCCAATGAACTCGCACGTTTTCAGATTCGTTATTGGAATTCGGTTTCGCAGCGGCTGAAAAAAGAAATCGTTACGCCTGAAACGGAGGCGTTTCGTTGGATGTTGGAAGAATTTGCGGTGTCGTTGTTCGCGCAACAGTTGAAAACGGCAATTGCTGTGTCGGCGCAGCGGTTGGAGAAGGCTTGGGTTTTTTGATGTTGTCTAAAACAATCAAAACTCAGTTTTAATTGTCAATGTAATACGGCAAAACGAGAGCTTGTTATTTTCTTAAATCTTTTTGTCAGACAAGTTTTAAAATGTTACTCTTTGAAGAAAAATTAATTTTAGGAGGATATATGAAAAAAATAATAACTGGTTTGTTGTTAACTTTATTGACCATATCTGCTTTTGCAGAAACAGAAACAGAACCACAACAACCTAAGCCATCAGAACCAACCACATCTCAAAATACAACACCGCCTGCTACACCAAAAGAATCAACGACTAACATTGTTGATTTTTGTCGCACTCACACTTGCTAATTTTGAGGTAATACCATGACATCTTTTATCAAAAATGCGATTTTCATTACATCACTTTTAGCAACGTCAACTGCATTTGCAGCAGACCCACATTGGACGTATGACGAAGAATGGGACAATCTAAGCAATGCAACTAATCCAACAAAAGCGACGGATTTTCCTTATGCGGAATGCGGTTTGGGGCAAAAACAATCGCCTATTGATTTAGGTTCGGTAAAAGCAGTTACCAGTACAAATGCGTTAAAACCCGCATATAAAAATGAAGCCTTAACCGTAGTCAACAATGGTCATAGCATCAAAGTAAATGTACCAGCAACAACCAAAAGCGTGTTATCTATTGGAAGTGAGCAATACACGTTGTTGCAATATCACATTCATGCACCTAGTGAACACGTCATTGGTGGCAAAACTTACGCCGCTGAAATTCATTTTGTTCATGGCACACCAGATGGAAAACTTGCTGTTGTCGCTGTGTTAGTTGATGCACCAGTTACAGCAAAAGCTAATGTTGAATTCCAAAATTTACTTAATGTAGCTCCAAAAAATACAACAGACGCACCTGCATTAACTGCGAATCCAGCAAAAATTTTACCTAACACTTCTAAGTTTTACCTATATTCTGGCTCATTAACAACGCCTCCTTGTACTGAAGGTGTAAATTGGTACGTTTTGCAAAAACCTATTCAAATCACACCAGCACAACTTACAACATTTGAAACTTTATATTCTGGTAATGCACGCGCTGCTCAAGCATTGAACGGTCGTCAAGTTTTAGCAAAATAATGGTATGTAGTTAGAAATTTTATTCAAAAGGAAGGCTGGCGAAAACCAGCCTTTTTTGTTTGTTCTTATTGCGAAATGTTAAACGCTCGAATGCACCGCATTTTCCAATGTCTGGCGAATAAAGCGTTGATATGGCATGTTTGAGCGGGTCGCTTCTTGTTTGATGGCTTCGAGCAACGGGTCGGATAAACGTAAAGTAATACTGCGTTCTTTTTTTTGAAATTCAAACTTCATCGGCATTAACACCGATAAATCGTATTCGGTTAAATCGGCGGTATCGATAAAATCTTCTGCATCATTATCCGTTTTTAATTCGGGTAATTTCTTCATAGTAATCAACCTCTTTCTGGTGCATATAACGTGAACTAATTGGGCGAATGTAAGTTTTTTTGCCTACTTTTCGCAATGTGAAAGCAACAAAAATATGTCGCCCTTCGTTTGTTATCCCAAACGCAATGTAGCGTTCTTCGCTTTGTGAATGCTTCAGGTCTGGGAAAATGTGCAATGTTTTGTAAAAAGCTGATTCGAGTTCAAAAAGTGACACCCCATGTTTTTGACACTTTGTTTTGTTTCCGTCGTCCTAGTCAAAGCCTGTTATATTTTTCATTTCCATGCGGCGTAGTATTAAATTTTGTACATACAAATGTCAATAACTTGATTTTTAATGTAGCCAAAAATTAGGACTTGCAACGGTGGTGCGAGTTGAGCCCAATTTTAAAGGTGTGATGGAAGAATGGCTCGGTAATCGATTACGCAAATTAACAGGCGAGGCGATTCCGCTTAATACGTTGAGTTTCAAGGGTTTGATTGACCATTTAAAAATGAATTTCCGCGTGATTGATGACGAAGGGCGGTTGCTCGATTACGGGCTACATTCAATGGGCATTTGATGATTTGCCTGAGTAATACAGTTTTATGCAAAAAGGACATGCGTTTATTGGTTATCCCGCGCTGGTCGATGAAGGCGAAACAATCGGTGTGAAAATTTTTGACACGCAACGCAAAGCCGAATTGCAACATCAAGCGGGTTTGATTCGGTTGTTTCAAGCGTTTTAAAGGCTTGCTTTGTGAATTTGAAATCTCTCATTACACAATGCTATTCATTAAATCTTGAGCTTGTGAATCAGAGGCAAAACCTTCGATGTTCGAAATAATGCTGTTTTCGTTGTTCGCTCAACAGTTGAAAACGGGAATTGCTCTGTCGGTACAGGGGTTTTAGAAGACTTTGGGATTGGTTTAAATGTAAGAATCGTTTTAAATGGACTTTTTATTATTTGTCACTATTTCTCCAAATGCTTAAAGTTTGCTAAACAGCATTGCCCAGACGGATTTTTAATTTCACAAGCACAAACACCTGATTTTGTTTTTTCAATCACAAAGTTTTTTATTTTTTCAGCATTATTAGCCTTTAAGGCTGATAAATACTGATTTGTACTTATGTCAAAACAATAACAAAATTTATCGCCTTCTATTTCGTTATATGTTCGTAAACGTTTTTTAGAAATGATGTGACCCGTGTTAGAAAAATAACCCGCCGTGCAAGTTTTAGCGAAACAAAAATAATACTGATCCTCCGGAAGATTTCAGGCTAGTTGTCGCCTCGACGTAAAATTCTAGGCAGCCATTTTATGCTGAATTTCCTCCTTAAGGTTTAATTTTTGGTGTACGTTAGTCGTATCGGGATTTAGGTCAACGAATTG
>BJHG01000043.1 GCA_014191975.1 Methylococcaceae bacterium
TCAATTCGTTGACCTAAATCCCGATACGACTAACGTACACCAAAAATTAAACCTTAAGGAGGAAATTCAGCATAAAATGGCTGCCTAGAATTTTACGTCGAGGCGACAACTAGCCTGAAATCTTCCGGAACCTTGTTATTTGATAATTAGATTTTTGATAACCATTTCATAACTCTTGATTTTTATGTTTGAATGCCATCGACACAAGAATTTTTGTTGCAGATGCTTCATTTTACGTTTCAATGAAACGAATTTGTGTTTCATTGAAACGTAAATTATAGATGTGTAAAAAAAGAAAACCATTCCAAAACCACGTCATTATTGCAATTTATATTAGTGGCACAAACTGTGAAAATATTAAATTGAGTTTTGAGATAAATCAGATTAAACAACACTTTCACAACTAAATTTTTTAATTTTTCGGAGCAGCAAAAATGTTTAAACAATTATTCGATCCAACAACATGGACTTACACGTATTTAATCGCTGACGAAAAAAGCAAAGAAGCTGCGTTTATCGATCCCGTTAATACCCATTTGGATATTTATTTAAACTTGCTCAAAGAACACGGTTTGAAATTGATTTATTCATTTGAAACCCACGTTCATGCTGATCATATCACTGCGAGCGGTTTATTACGGCAACACACAGGCGCAAAAACCTGTGTTAGCCGATTCAGTGGCGCACAATTAGTGGATGTTGCAATTCAAGATGGTGATATTTTTATGTTGGGCGAGGAAAAAATCAAAGCCATTGCCACAGCTGGTCACACACCAGGTTGTACGTCATTTTTGTGGAAAGATCGCTTATTCTCTGGAGATTCTCTGCTTCTTGGTAGTTGTGGGCGTACCGATTTTCAAGGTGGTGATGCGGGTTCATTGTATGATGCAATTACGCAACGTTTATTCACGCTACCAGGCGACACATTAATTTATCCAGGTCACGATTATCAACAACGCTGGGTAAGTAATATACAACAAGAGCGGACAACAAATGTACGTTTGGCGGGTAAAACTCGTGAACAATTCATTGAAATTATGAATAACTTGAATTTGCCACGCCCACGTTTGATTGATGAAGCCGTCCCTGCAAATCGTTATTGTGGTCTGGACGAAAACGAACGCACTCAAGCTATTAAAAACAGAGGAAGTGATTCAGATGTGTTTTACATGATGCAAGCTGGTGGCACAACAGGACACGATTTAGTTTATGTTGCCAAACAAAACATCACTGAAATAAATTCTGAAATGGCGCGTAACTTGTTAAAAGAAGGTGACATTACGCTAGTGGATACTCGTGAAGAAAGTGAATTTACAGCGGGTCATATCGACAACGCAATTTTAATTCCACGCGGTACATTGGAATTCAAATTAAGCACAATTCCTGAAATGGTGGATAAATCAAAATCCGTGTTAATTTATTGCCGTACAGGTGGTCGCTCTGCACTTGCTGCACAAACGTTGCAAATTTTAGGTTACACCAATGTACTTTCTCTTGCTGGTGGCTTTGAAGGTTGGAACAAATAAAGTATAGGGGCGTGGTGATAAGTGCGTTTTATCACTTTTCACCTGATTTTTTTATGTAACACAACAATAATAAAAATGAGGATTTAAACATGACACAACATCACACATTACTTATCGTTGGCGGCGGCGCAGCTGGCATTTCAATCGCTAACAATATGCGTCGAATAAATAAAGGCATCGACATTGCCGTTATTGAACCAAGCGAAAAGCATTATTATCAAGCTGCATTCACGATTATCGGCGGTGGTGAATCTACACTTGCCAAACACACCCGCAAAGAAGCTGATTTATTTGGTGAAAATATCAAATGGATTAAAGAATTCGCTGACACATTTCAACCCGAAGTAAACACCGTTACGTTAAAAAATGGCGATGTCATTGGTTACGATTATTTGGTTGTTTGCCCAGGCTTTCAATTGGATTGGCATAAAATTGCAGGTGCAAAAGAGGCTTTAAATACAAATGGTGTATGCAGCAATTATTCACCTGACACAGTTGAATACACATGGGAATGTATCAAAAATCTAAAAGAAGGTCGGGCATTATTTACTCAACCTGTGATGCCCATTAAATGTGCTGGTGCACCACAAAAAATCATGTACATGGCGGCGGATCGTTTTCGCAAAAAAGGGATTTCAGACAAAATTAGCGTTGAGTTTTTCAACGTTGGAGCAACAATGTTCGGGATTCCATTCTTTGCTAAACCGCTCGCTAAAGTTGCTGAAAGCTACGGAATAAAAACCCATTTTGCATACAATTTAATTGCAGTTGATGGCAGTGCTAAAACAGCAACGTTTGAATTCACGGATACAGATGGAAATAAACAGCAATCTGTTGAAAAATTCGACATGATTCATATTACACCACCACAAAGCGCACCTGATTTTATTAAAACTAGCTCACTCGCAAACGCTGATGGTCGTGTTGATGTTCACCCGAACACATTGCAACATAATAAATTCCAAAATGTATTTGGTTTAGGTGATGCAACTTCAACAACGAATGCGAAAACCGCTGCAGCGGTTCGTAAACAAGTGCCTGTGGTTGTCGATAACATTTTACATTTAATGAAAGCTGAAGCGTTATCCCCAAAATATGATGGTTATGGTTCGTGTCCATTAGTAGCTTCATTAAATACGGTTTTATTAGCTGAATTTAGTTATGACGGCAAAATCACTCCGTCATTCCCTTTCTTAGACCCACGCAAAAGTCTTTGGATTTGGTGGATGGGTAAAAAAATCGGTTTCCCTTTGATTTACTGGAGCTTGATGATTAAAGGGATTCGCTTTGATATTCCACACAAAGCCAGTTACGCATCAAAATTTGTAGACGAAGAATAAAATGTCATTTTTTCCCATTTTTAGTTGGTTAAAAACTTACAGTCGCACGGATTTCAATGGTGATTTATTCGCAGGTGTAATGACAGCAATTTTGCTTGTTCCTCAAGGTATTGCTTTTGCTTTATTAGCAGGATTGCCACCGCAATTTGGTTTGTACGCGAGTATTTTACCGCCATTGTTTTACGCGGTTTTAGGTACAAGTCGGACATTATCAGTAGGTCCTGTTTCGATTGCCGCGATTATGATTGCGAGTGTATTGCAGTTACCAGAAGTTGGTGCCTTGGGCAATCCGTTACAAAGTGCGGTGATTTTATCAGCTGAAAGTGGGGCGATTTTGCTTATCATGGCAATTTTTCGAATGGGTGGATTAGTGAATTTTATTAGTCACCCAGTTTTAACTGGCTTTACCAGTGGTGCAGCATTACTCATTATTGGTAGTCAGTTGCCGCAAACTCTGGGGTTGAAATCCCCGACTTGTGGTTTTGATACTGTTTGTTATCAAACCTATTTACAAGGTACAAATACAACAACATTACTGATGACCGGCGTTGCGCTTGCATTGTTATTATTCTTTGGCAAGCCACTTTTGTCATTATTAAAAATCCTTCGTTTATCACCCTCATTGATTACTGCAATAGGTAAATGTGGCGCATTAGTCACGGTTGCATTTACAACATTTGCGGTGGTCATTGGAATTTAACAGCTCAACACGTTGCGATTGTGGGTGAAATATCGGCAGGACTACCCCATTTAAGTTTTGATTTTATTGATTTAGAAAAATGGAAAATTCTAGCGTCACCCGCGAGTTTTATTGCGTTAATTGCGTATGTCGAAAGTGTAGCGATTGCGAAAGTGGTCGCAAATTTACGAAATGAAAAAATAAACCCAAACCAAGAATTGATTGCGCTTGGGTTTTCGAATTTTGCGGCAGCAGTTTCAGGTGGAATGCCGGTGGCAGGTGGATTTAGTCGTACGATGGTGAATTTTTCAGCAGGCGCACGCACGCAAATTGCAATGGTGATTGCAGCAATTATTCTGTCGATTGCTGTTGTTTTCTTTACCGTATGGTTTTCAAATATTCCAAAAACCGCACTAGCTGTGATTATTTTAGTCGCAGTGATTCCATTGGTGAAATTTAAAAGCATTTTACACACTTGGCAATATGATAAAGGTGATGGCATTGCTGAATTAACTACCTTAATAAGTGTGTTAATTTTGGGAATTGAAGAAGGGATTACGCTAGGAATTATTTTGACCTTTGCGAGTTATTTACGCAAAGCCAGTCATCCACATATTGCGGTTGTTGGAAGACTTCCCAACACAAAACATTATCGCAATATCAAGCGTCACAAGGTCGAAACATGGGAGCATTTGTTACTCATGCGAATTGACGAAAACATTACCTTTGCCAATATCAACTTTGTTGAAGAATTTATTGAAACACAATTACGAAATGTACCAAATGTAAAACACATTGTTCTGATTTTTACATCAGTTAGCGATATTGATATGACAGCGATTGAAGCCCTAGAGCAATTAAATGAAAGTTTAAAAAACATCGGTATTACATTGAATTTTGCCGAAGTAAAAGGCTTTTTACTTGATAAGTTAGAAAAAAGTGATTTGTTCACTCATTTAAACGGCGAACGTTTTTTTGATGTTGAAGAAGCCGTTACCCAATTGAATCCTTAAAGGAATTACTTATGAAAAAAATTATTGTATTACTCTCCTCATTACTTGGTATTTCATCGGTTTTTGCTGATGTTTTAACTGTTTCACCACAACAAGCGGCGCAAATGCAAACCCAACAAACTGCAGTCATTATTGATGTACGTGAAAACGATGAATGGAACGCAGGACATATTGCTGGGGCAATTCACATTCCACTTGGAGAAATTCAAACTCGTGTAGGTGAATTGGCAAAATATAAAAATCAAGCTGTGATTATGCAATGTCGCAGTGGCACTCGCTCAGAAAAAGCAGCGGGCATCTTGGCAAAATCAGGCTTTACCAATGTTCACAATATGGATGGTGGTTTGAATGCGTGGCAAAAATCTAATTTAGAAATCACAACGCAATAATGCGTGTAAATTAATTTTCTTGGGGAATGATACTCGCGATCATGATTAAGTTCACTAAGTTTGGGTTAGTGTGGTGGCTTTTTTTCGCAGGACAAAGAAGTAAAAGTTAATGAAGAAACATTGTGGTTACTCCTTAGTTAAAGAGCCACATTATTTATAATGTGGCTCTATCGAATTTCAAATCACAAATTCAATTCCGACAAACTCAAATAATCATCTGGACGCTGTGTTTTAGACATCCAGTGAAACTGTCGCTCTCTTTCTAAAATTGCCACATCGTTAATACTGGCTACGCGCCGTTGCATCAAACCTTGGTTGTTAAACTCCCAATTTTCATTCCCGTAAGAACGAAACCATTGCCCATTTATATCGTGCCACTCATAGGCAAATCGCACTGCGATTCGGTTTTCATGAAATGCCCACAATTCTTTGATTAAGCGATAGTCTAATTCATGCGACCATTTGCGTTGCAAAAACGCGGTGATTTCATCGCGTCCTTGCAAAAATTCAGTGCGATTTCGCCAAATGCTGTCTAAGCTGTAAGCCAGCGCAATTTTCTCAGGCACTTGTAAATTCCATCCATTTTCAGCTGCCCGCACTTTTTGTGCGGCAGTTTCGACGTTGAATGGCGGAAGAGGTGGTCTAGATTCATCTGCCATAAAAACCTCTTATTTTTTAACAGCAGCAAATACTTTTTTCGTTAATGCAATCAACATGTCACGCTTAAGAAACCCTGTATAACCTGCAATACCTAAGAACAATCCATCAAATAGATTTTTTAAAAATGAATCTTCTCCTGAAAGTTCCGCTGCTATTCTGGCTTTTTCAATATCTTCCATTTTTGGTGCAATCGTTTGAACGGCCGTTTTTAAAGGAGTTGTTGGCGCATTAACATCTGGTAAACCTAAGCTACGCCATTCATCGTAATTTTGCCAAATTGGATAACCGCCTTTTTTCCAATATTCCTTGGTGAAATACGGCGCAAGGCTCATACCGTGTGTTGCTGGAATACCCTTGTCATCAATGAAACCGTCATAGACTACCAAACTAATGTCACCGCCTTCGCCAACGCCATTCGTAGTGAATGATTTTTCAACGTGATCGTGGAACATCCAGATTCCTTGACCAAAACTATTCAAACCATCGTCTTTACCGTTCAATTCTAAATCTAAACGTTGGGCAGTAACCATGCCATGAACGTCTCGTTGAATATAGGAACCTAAGCCATTATCAACACCATCATAATGCGTCACAGTCGGCTTGTGTCCGTGAATGTGAACCGCTAACGATTCTGTGTGACCATTCAATACGCGCAATTTTACTTTTTCATCTTCTTTCATGTGAATCAACGATTCGCGCAACGTGTAAGGAAATGAACGTCCGTTCAACATGAAATAATCATATGTCGCATCAGTTGTGTCATATTCCATGTTCATGTGTTTCGTAATTAAACGTGGATCATTCGCGGAACGTGCCACGACTTCATGCAATTCTTTATCAACTGACTGGTAATGCAAATCGTATTCACGAGCGTATTTTTCTAGCACTGCAACAGACGGATGACGTACTTGCCCTGCCCCAACATTTAACACTTGCGGAAAGTTATTGGGGCGATTTTCTTCAACAATAAACATACCTTGCAAACCCATTGGAATATGAGTGTGCGGCTGAACATGGCAATGATAATACATGGTACCTGGTTGACGTGGTTTGATGACGTAGGTTTTACTTTCACCCGGCATCGTGTCCATATTACTGGTTTGACCCACGCCGTCATTGCCATTTTGTGAATGATCCATAAACGGATGGTCTACGCCATGTAAATGAATCGAATGTGGCAAATAATGCGAATTTTCTAACACAATCCAAACTACGTCGTCTTGCTCAACACGAATAGTTGGTGAAGGTACACGCAGTAAAGGATTCGCAATTGATTCATACAAATTTATGGTAGACATATCACGGGTTTTCGGTGCATAAACCCAAAATGTAGGCTGAATACCTGGCGCAATATCAAATGTAGTAATTAGACTTTTTACGTCAGGTGAATGCCCATTAAGTTCGGCAATTTCTAATTTAATAACGATTTTATCGGGATCACCATCGCCATCCATATCGTCAGTCATTGTGATTGCATCAGCAGCAAGTTGCGTTTGCATCAGCGTGTCCATTGTTATGCCGTTTGTACCTTTCACAAATGCCGCAATATCATAAGGATTATCTGGCATACAAAGTTTTGAGGCTTGAATTTTCACACCATCAATAACTTGTTCTTTACGCCAATTCGGGTCCATAAAATCCGAGCAAACTTCTTCAACCTTTCCCATCGGCACATTTGCGGATGGTGGTAAATCGGTGGCGGCGTAACTTAATGTCACGATTAATAAAAGCAAACTACCGCTCAACAAAGTAAAAATAGTTTTACGCATAAAAAAACCTCGAAACAGTGACACAAAAAAAGAAATAATAATTGTATTTTAACTTAATCTAAGCACAGGTTGTTATTTGTTATAAATTTTTGTTAATCGTTTGATAAACTGCTGGTATGAAAGTTAATAAATCAAAAGGTTTTACGCTCATTGAAGTTTTAATTG
This sequence comes from Methylococcaceae bacterium, assembly GCA_014191975.1. GTDB lineage: Bacteria > Pseudomonadota > Gammaproteobacteria > Methylococcales > Methylomonadaceae > UBA10906. The sequence continues at coordinate 7,542 of BJHG01000043.1, forward strand.
GAATGACATTGTTAAGTTTAATGGTAGTTTTATTATTTAGCAGTTTAGCGATTGGTGCAAAAAGTTGGGAACAAGGTGAAAAGAAAATAGCGAACGTAAATGAAATCGCGGTTGTACAGCATTTTTTTAATCTTCATCTTGCCCACGCTACACCGCAATGGAATGATTTTGACTCCGAAAAAGAACGCGTGTTTTCATTTCAAGGTAAAAAAGACGCGTTACAATTTGTCGCAGGTTTTCCAGCCAGTGCACAGCGTTTTGGTTTACAGTTATTTAATTTAGAAGTCAAGGAAAAAAATAAAAAAAAATTTATCAATATCGCATTAACACCTTTTTTCCCACTCATTGAAGGTGAAGATTTTTTTCACGATAAGATTGAATTAGTTGAAAATGTGACACATTTTGAACTGTCTTATTTTGGTTTAAGTGACGAAACAGGCGAATTAGTTTGGCAAAGTGAATGGTTAAATAAAGAGCAGCAACCGCGATTAGTTAAAATTTTATTAGAACTCGATGACGGGCGTTATTTACCCGAAATTGAAGTCGCATTAAATATTGACAATGCTTACAGCAACGTCGATTTAGAAAGTGTTCCAGCCGATGATACAGAGGAAGTGACGCAATGAAACAGAGCGGCGTAGCACTCATTTTAGTGCTGTGGATTTTGAGTATTTTAATGCTAATGGCAGGCAGTTTTTCACTTACCATGCGACGCGAATCAGCAGGAATAATCGCTATCAAAGCAAATACAGAAGCAAGTATTCAAGCGCAAGCAGGTATTGTAATCGCGCAAGCGATGCTTTTAAACGAAGATGAAACAAAGCGCTGGCGCGTCGATGGCAGTATTTATGAAATCGAAACGGAAAATGCCAAAACGCGTATTCGTATTCTTTCTGAAACTGGAAAAGTAGATATTAACAGTGTCACATCGAATTTACTGCACCAAGTTTTAATGCACGCGCCACTGGAAAAACAGAAACAATTAAATTTAGAAAATGCGATTTTGGATTGGCGCGACGAAGACGAAATAACACGTCCATTTGGTGCAGAAAAAACCGAATATCACGCTGCAAAATTACATTACACGCCACGAAATAAACCATTTCGTTCACTAGAAGAATTACAAATGGTTCGTGGAATGAATACAGAAATTCTCGATTGGATGAAACCAATTTTTACGGTTTATGCAGCGGGACAAACTGAAGTTGATTTACATTTAGCAACCCGCGACGTGTTAAATGTACTACCAGAAGTTGACGCAAATTTGTTGGATGTTTATTTTTTAGTACGTCAACAAAATATTATCAATCACGCGCCACCACCTGCCATTCCACGCAGTGCAAATTCAAGTCAAGCCATGTCGCAAGATACTGAAGCCACAACCGAATCAGAAGTTATACCTGGAATTTCTGTTGTGATGGTGTCAGTTGAAACGCTTTTAGATAACGATTCACAAGCAGCCGTTCAAGTGATGATGGAGAAAATAGACGGAGCAAATAATTTACCATTTCAAATTTTAACATGGCAAAACCAAGCGGATAATGCAACGCCATCACTTTTTTCTAATCAGATGAATTCGTTTGTGATTGCACATTATTTTGAACCTACCATTTAGATTTACCGTTTATTACCTTTACAATGACGGTTTTTTATAACGATACTCACACAGAGAAAACAATTTATGTCTAAAGAAATTATCCACACAAACAACGCCCCGCAAGCAATTGGGACTTATTCACAAGCGGTAAAAATCCATCACACTGTTTATTTGTCAGGACAAATTCCACTTGTTCCTGCAACGATGACAATGATTGATGGCGACATTACTGCTCAAATCACCCAAGTTTTTGAAAATCTCCAAGCGGTTGCTCACGCGGCGGGTGGTAATTTAAACGACATTGTGAAATTAAATGTATTTTTAACAGATTTGGCGCATTTCCCGATGGTGAATGAAATTATGGGGCGTTATTTTCACGAACCCTATCCAGCTCGCGCGGCTATTGGTGTCAGAGCTTTGCCAAAAGATGCAAGCGTTGAAATGGACGGTATTATGGTTTTGCCTACTCAAGAATATGCGTGATTCAGGGAACGACATGACAACTTCAGCACAACTTTTTAATCAAGCAAAAAACGTAATTGCAGGCGGTGTAAATTCGCCTGTGCGTTCATTTAATAGTGTGGGCGGCACGCCGATCTTTATTGATCACGCCAAAGGCGCGTACATTTACGACAGCGAAGGTAATCAATATGTTGATTACGTTGGTTCATGGGGACCAATGATTTTAGGTCACGCCCATCCTGACGTAATTAAAGCAGTAAAGATTTCCGCTGAAAAAGGATTAAGTTTTGGTGCACCAACTGAAATTGAAACATTAATGGCACAACGTGTTTGTGAATTAGTACCCTCAATTGAATTGGTTCGCATGGTCAGTTCTGGCACTGAAGCCACAATGAGTGCAATTCGTTTAGCAAAAGGTTTTACGGGGCGTAACAAAATCGTGAAATTTGAAGGGTGTTATCACGGACATTCTGACGCGCTACTTGTGAAAGCGGGTTCAGGCGCATTGACGTTTGGCGTTCCAAGTTCGTCTGGTGTTTCTGAAGCGGTTGCAATGGATACGTTAACTTTGCCTTACAACAACGCCAATGGGGTGCGCGATTTATTTCGCATTGTAGGCAAAGAAATCGCGTGCATTATCGTTGAGCCTGTTGCGGGAAATATGAATTGCGTCCCGCCTGTTGAAGATTTTTTAGAAACCTTGCGTGACGTTTGCGACGAATTTAGTAGTGTTTTAATTTTTGATGAAGTTATGACAGGTTTTCGCGTTAGTTTACAAGGCGCACAAGGTTTTTATAATGTAAAACCCGATTTAACAACGTTAGGGAAAATTATTGGTGGCGGAATGCCAGTCGGTGCATTTGGTGGACGACGTGACATCATGGAATGTCTCGCACCAATCGGTTCTGTTTATCAAGCAGGAACATTGTCAGGAAATCCTGTTGCGATGGCAGCGGGTTTAAAAACGTTAGAATTAATTTCTACCCCCAACTTCCATGCCGATTTAACTGCAAAAACAACCCGTTTGTTAGAAGATTTAAAAAATGCTGCGGAAAACGCTGGCGTGCCATTTACAACAAATCAAGTTGGCGGAATGTTTGGCTTGTTTTTCACTACAGAAAAAAATATCACCACCTTCGAACAAGTTATGGCGTGCGATCAAGTCTATTTCAAACGTTTTTTCCACGGAATGTTAAATCAAGGGATTTATCTTGCGCCGTCAGCGTTTGAAGCCGGTTTTGTTTCAATTGCTCACGATGATGAAGCAATTGAAAAAACAATTGCAGCAGCTGAAATTGTTTTTAGACGTTTATCTTAAAACTGAACCACGACACTCTTTTTGGATTTTTTATGACACACACAACTTTAACCGCAATCTCTCCCATCGACGGTCGTTACTCTGACAAAGTGGACGAATTGCGCCCTATTTTTAGCGAATACGGTTTAATTCGTTTTCGTGTTCAAGTCGAAATTCGTTGGTTGCAAGCCTTAGCGAATCAAGCTGAAATTGTAGAGGTTTCAACGTTTAGTGATTGCGCAAATCAACATCTTGAAAACATTATTTCGCACTTTTCAGAAACCGATGCGTTACGTGTCAAAGCGATTGAAAAAACCACCAATCACGATGTGAAAGCGGTAGAGTATTTTTTAAAAGAAAAAATTTCGGGTAACGCTGAACTTGAAAAAGTCAGTGAATTTATTCATTTTGCTTGCACGTCGGAAGACATTAACAATTTATCTTATGCGCTAATGTTGAAGGCGGGGCGGACCGTCATTTTGACGCAAATTGAAGCGGTGATTTCGTCGCTCACAAAATTGGCGTTAGATACCGCCGCGCAGCCGATGCTTTCTCGCACGCACGGACAATCAGCGACACCGACAACCGTCGGAAAAGAAATTGCGAATGTGGTGGCGCGTTTGAATCGTCAAAAAAGCCAACTTGAAAAAGTCGAATTGCTCGGTAAAATCAATGGCGCGGTCGGCAATTACAACGCGCACGCCGTCGCGTATCCAGAAGTGAATTGGGCGAATTTCGCTGAAAAATTTGTGACTTCTTTGGATTTAACCTTCAATTCGTACACAACCCAAATCGAACCACACGATTACGTTGCCGAATTTTTCCACGCGCTTTCACGTTTCAACACGATTTTGCTTGATTTTGACCGCGATATTTGGGGCTATATTTCGCTCGGTTATTTCAAACAACGCACGATTGCTGGTGAAGTCGGTTCGTCAACCATGCCGCACAAAGTGAATCCGATTGATTTTGAAAATTCCGAAGGCAATTTAGGTTTAGCGAATGCGTTGTTTGGCTTTTTGGCAGACAAATTACCTGTTTCACGTTGGCAACGGGATTTGACAGATTCGACGGTTTTGCGAAATATCGGAGTGGGCGTGGCGCATACAGTGATTGCGATTCAAGCGACGCTGAAAGGTATCTCGAAATTGGAATTGAATGCGGACGCGCTTGATAATGATTTGAATGCAAATTGGGAAGTTTTGGCGGAACCGATTCAAACCGTGATGCGTCGTTACGGCATCGAAAAACCGTATGAAAAATTGAAAGAACTCACACGCGGTCATCGAATTACGCCAGAACAAATGCAGAAATTTGTCGAAACATTAGAAATTCCTGCTGAAGCCAAAGCGCAATTATTGGCTTTAACACCACGCAGTTACACGGGTTATGCTGAACAATTAGCTCGTGATATTTAATTTTCAAAACAGGCAATACAAATGACTTTAGCGATTTTTGATTTAGACAACACTTTGATTTCGGATGATAGCGATTATTTGTGGGGACAATTTTTGGTTGATCAGGGCATTGTTGATAAAACGATTTATGAACAAATGAATACCAAATTTTATGAAGAGTATAAAAATGGCACGCTCGACATCATGGAATTTTTAGATTTTTCATTGAAGCCATTAACAAAGAATTCTTTAGAGCAATTAAATATTTGGCGTGAACAATTTATTACTGAAGTCATCACCCCTATTTTGTTGAAGAACGCGCAAATATTGGTTGATAAACACCGTGCGGAAGGTCATAAATTATTGGTAATTACAGCAACAAATCGTTTTATTACCGCACCGATTGTAGCGTTGTACGGCATTGAGAATTTAATTGCGACAACTCCCGAACTTATCAACGACCGTTACACAGGAAAAATTGTTGGTGTGCCATGCTTTCAAGGAGGAAAGGTCACTTTGCTAAAAGAATGGTTAACGCAAACAGGCGAAACATTGCAAGGCAGTTATTTTTACAGCGATTCACACAATGATTTACCGTTGTTACAGTTAGTTGATAATCCCGTTGCAGTCAATCCAGATGAAAAACTCCGCCAATTTGCAACAGAAAAAGGTTGGGACATTATTAGTTTGCGTGGCGATAGTTAAGCTTTTCGAATATAAAACGTCTGCACATTTTCGTACTTGGTTATGGTTATAATTTCGTGTGTGGCTTGTTGACAAAAAACACCAAAATCCAAATGTGCGGCGGTATCCGTTACGGAAATTTTTACCACATCACTAGAATTCAAAGTGTTTAAGGCTTTTTTGAGTTTCAAAAGTGGCATTGGGCAGTTTAAATTGACCGCATCGACTTCAAGTGTAAAATTTATCATAAGGTTTCAAGAGAGCGTAATTTTAAAGTACTTATAATATCACGCTAATCAAACCATTAAATACGGGTTACATTCATGGATTATTTCCCCATTTCGCTCAAAATTAAAAACTTGCCATGCTTAGTTATTGGTGCAGGACGTTGTGCAGCACGAAAAATAGAATTGTTATCACGGGCGGGTGCAAACATTACAGTCATTGCACGTGAAATAAATCCAACGGTTGCCAAAATGCAAACGTCACATAATTTAACCATTCATCAAAAAGACTTTGAACCAAACGATTTAAATGCGTTTAAATTAGTCATTTCAGCTACTGATAATGTAACAACAAATCAATTTGTTAGCGAATGTGCAAAAGCAAAAGATATTTGGGTGAATGTAGTTGATAGCCCCGCATTATGCGATTTTATTTTTCCCGCAATTGTTGATAGATCACCAATTACGATTGCCATTTCATCAGGTGGTGCATCGCCTGTTTTAGCACGGTTGTTGAGAGCGAAAATTGAAACGTTAATCCCACCAACTTATGGAATCTTAGGTGAATTAGCTGAAAAATTTCGCCAAACAGTCAAAAAAACAGTTTTTCCACCTTCAAATCGCCGTATTTTTTGGGAAAAAGTATTGGATGGGCGCGTAGCAGAATTGGTTTTTTCTGGGCAAATTGACGAGGCTGAGAAAGAATTAATAGATACAATCAATCAAGCTGAATCGTTAACCAATAAGGGTGAAGTATATTTAATTGGTGCGGGACCTGGTGCGGCGGATTTACTGACATTTCGTGCTTTGCGGCTAATGCAAAAAGCCGATGTGGTCGTTTACGATCGCTTAGTTTCGCCTGATATTTTAGATTTGGTGCGACGAGATTCTGACAAAATTTACGTCGGAAAAAAACGCAGTGATCATTCTGTTCCACAAGATGAAATAAATGATTTACTTGTGAAACTTGCCAAAGAAGGTAAGCGTGTGGCACGTTTAAAAGGGGGAGACCCTTTTATTTTTGGACGTGGTGGCGAAGAAATTGAAACCTTGGTTGATGAAAATATACCATTTCAAGTTGTACCAGGAATTACTGCAGCAACAGGCTGTGCGAGTTATGCGGGAATTCCTTTAACGCATCGAGATCATGCACAATCGTGTATTTTTGTTACGGGACATTTGAAAGACGATTCAGTGAATTTGAATTGGACACAACTCGCTGTGCCGAATCAAACTGTCGTGATTTATATGGGGTTAATTGGATTAGAAAAAATTTGTGAATCACTTATTGCACATGGAAGTTCGGTAGATTTGCCAATTGCTTTAATTGAACAGGGTACAACTATTAGGCAACGCGTCATTACGGGGACGTTAAGCACGCTGCCAGAAATTGTAAAACACAAAATAATTAAACCACCAACGCTTATTATTATTGGCACGGTGGTGAGTTTGCATGAGAAATTAAATTGGTTTGCAAAAAAAGTAAATTACAACACCTTTTTTTAAATAAAAGCGTTGAATTTTAGGACTAAAATCCTTATCCTTTGTCTGTTCAAACTTTTGCTTGAATGTCTCTAAAAATAAGAAAAACAACTTTTGATTACCCTTGAGAAGATTATGAAAAAATCAATTTTAGCTTTAACAACAGTCGCATTAATCGGTTTAAGTGGTTCAGTTTTGGCTGACGAAAAATTGGAAATCGGTGCGAAAATTTATGAACGTGCATTTGGTCGTGGTTGCGGCACTTGTCACGAAATCGCGTCAAACCCACAATTGTTCGATTTAGTAAAATCAGGTAAATTATCACGTGCTAGTCTTGAACAAACATTGATAAATGGTAAAGGCGGAATGCCAAAAGCGATCGCAGCAATCATGGAAGTTGGACCAGTTAAAAAAGCGGGTTACGGAGAAGATCAAGCCGTTGACGCATTGTATGCCTACTTAGGCAGCAAATAATTTCATTTAAAACTCTCTGTTTTATGAATTGAAGAGAAAAAACCGTGCTAGTTTTAGCACGGTTTTTTTTCGCCAAATTTTTTACACTGAAAACTGCTAAACTGCCCGTATGAATGCACTCTCAATACACAATCTTTGTAAAACCTATTCTAACGGGCTTGAAGCTCTCAAAGGAATTGATTTAGAAGTCAAACAAGGCGATTTTTTCGCATTACTGGGCGCAAATGGTGCAGGTAAATCGACTGCAATCGGTATTATCAGTTCATTGGTAAATGCGACTAGCGGTACAGTAAAAATTTTTGGTTACGACGTTAAAATGCAACGTGATTTAGCCAAAAGCTGTTTGGGTTTGGTACCACAAGAAATCAATTTCAATCAATTCGATACCGCTAAAAATATCGTTTTAAATCAAGCAGGCTATTATGGAATTCCGCGAAAAATTGCGTTACAACGAATGGAAATCTGTTTGAAGCAAGTCGATTTATGGGACAAACGCGACACCATGTCACGGCGATTATCCGGCGGTATGAAGCGCCGTGTGATGATTGCTCGCGCGATGGTTCATGCGCCGAAACTATTGATTTTGGACGAACCCACCGCTGGCGTAGATATTGAAATTCGCCGCTCGATGTGGGAAATGATGAAAGAGGTGAATACACAAGGCACAACAATTATTTTGACAACACACTATCTCGAAGAAGCCGAAAGTTTATGTCGAAATATAGCCATTATCGATAGCGGAAAAATCATTGAACATTCTGATATGGCGAGCTTACTCACACGTTTACACGTTGATTATTTCATTCTAAATTTGGTACAACCTGTTTTAAATCCGATTTTAAATGGCTACGAAGTCAAACAAATAAGTAGCAAAATCTTAGAAATCGGTGTGCCGAAAGAGCGAGATTTGAATGATTTATTTACTCAACTTAGCGCGGCGAATATTCACGTTGTCAGCATGAAAAATAAAAGTAACCGCTTAGAGCAATTATTTATCAACTTAATCGATAACAAAAACGTGAGGGAATCATGAGCGTATTCAATGCATTTAATACGATTGTACGAAAAGAAATTTATCGATTTATTCGGATTTGGCCTCAAACACTTTTACCGCCCGCGATTACGACAGCATTATATTTCCTGATTTTTGGTAAACTTATTGGCGACCGCATCGGTACCATTCACGGCACGATTTATATGGATTACATCGTGCCTGGAATTATTTTAATGTCGGTCATTACGCATTCTTACGCGAATGTTGTGTCGTCATTTTATTCGACAAAATTCCAACGAAACATTGAGGAATTGCTCGTTGCGCCCGTCCCCAATTGGGTTATTTTGACAGGCTATATTAGCGGCGGCATTTTTCGTGGTGTTTTAGTGGGAATAGTCGTAGCGGTAATTTCGTTATTTTTTACACCGCTAACTATTCAAAATCCTTTAATGGCGATTGGTGTCGTACTTTTAACATCAACGCTTTTTGCTTTAGCTGGTTTTATTAACGCGATTTTGGCGGAAAGTTTCGATGACATTTCGATTATTCCGAATTTTGTTTTAACACCATTGAGTTATTTGGGTGGCGTATTTTATTCGGTTGATATGTTGCCGCTAATTTGGCAGCACATTTCGCTCGGTAATCCAATTTTGTACATGGTTAATGCATTTCGATTTAGTGTGCTTGGCGTATCTGATGTCGATATTTCGTTGGCATTTTTGATGACGTGCGGATTTATAGCGTTATTGGTGCTATTTTCATTATGGCTATTACATCGCGGCACAGGAATTAAGACTTAAATCGCCAAATCTACTGTTATAATACCGACAATTTCAATAATTTTATTACGCCCAAGTGATTCTATTCATTTCAGATATACACCTGTCTTTCGACAAACCCAAAATTACACGCCATTTCATCCATTTTTTAAGAACAAAAGCACGTGAATCTAACGCAGTTTTTATCTTGGGTGATTTGTTTGATGCGTGGGTCGGTGATGATGACTTCACCGCACCAAATGCCCAAGTTCGTAGTGAATTAAAACAACTCACAGATTCGGGCGTAGAAGTCTATTTGTTACGCGGTAATCGAGATTTTTTAATTGGTGAGCGTTTTGCGCGAGGAACAGGTATTATTTTACTTGATGATTATGCTGTAATTGAACTGGAAAATGAACGCACGTTATTAACGCATGGTGATTTATTATGTAGTGATGACCTTCCATATCAAGCTTTTCGTGCCAAATCGCGCTCGCCCGAATGGCAACAA
>BJHG01000044.1 GCA_014191975.1 Methylococcaceae bacterium
CAAAAAGCGATTGATGATGCCATTGAAAAATTGAATTCTCGTCCCAGAAAATGCCTTGGATTTTTGCCCCCAAGACAGGTTTTCTTTGCATGAATCACCCGCTGTTGCATTTCATATTTGAATTCAGCTTTTAATTTTCGCATTGTGCGGAATCACGTTCGCCGCGACAAAGAATTTTTTGCCGAGCTAATGCGCCTCGTTGATGCCAATCGCTAAATTATCGTGCATAAAATCGTTGTTACGCACGCGCAAACTGTAACGCGGTTGTCCGGCGTAAAAGGCATCTGCGCCAAAAGCAAAGGCGTAACGCATATTTCTAATCGTTCCCGCAGGTGAGAGAAGTTCAATTTTTTTCATGAGTTTATTTTGCTGATTTCTGATTTCTGGTGCTGTATTTGCTAACACGTTTTTGAATAAGTAATTTCGCGGCGTCCGTGCCAATATGCGCTTCGCCGCGATTTTTGGCTAATTCCATTTGTTTTTCACGTTCAGTAAAACGGGCTTTTTGTTCCAGCGTATTTTTATCAAAACAATGCGGACAACTCACACCTTGTAGATATTTATCGGTTGCTTTGTCATGTTCTGTAATTGGCATTCGGCAAGCGTTGCATTGGTCGTAACTGCCTTTTTCAAGCGCTAAATTGACCGTGACGCGCTCATCAAAAACAAAACACTCGCCTTCCCAAAGTGTGTCTGTTGGGGGCACTTCTTCCAAGTATTTTAAAATTCCACCCTTGAGATGATAAACCTCGTCAAACCCCTGTTCTTTCAAAAATGCCGTGGATTTTTCACAACGAATGCCACCCGTGCAAAACATGGCTACTTTTTTATGCTGTTGCGGATTGAGATTGTTTTTAACGTATTCTGGAAATTCACGAAAACTTTGCGTGTTCGGATTAATGGCATTTTTAAATGTGCCAACTTGAAATTCATAATCGTTGCGCGTGTCCACCACTAAAACATCGGGATTCTTAATCAGCGCGTTCCATTCATTTGCGCTGACATACGTTCCAACTATTCTTTTAGGATCAATGCCTTCAATGCCCATCGTGACAATTTCTTTTTTCAATTTAACGCGTGTGCGATTAAACGGGGGGTTATCAGTTAACGATTCTTTACAATCAATATCGTTTAGACGTGCATCCATTTTTAACCAATCAATCACCGTATCAATGGCGTGACGTGAACCTGCAATCGTGCCGTTAATGCCTTCGCTGGCGAGAAGCAGCGTGCCACGCACATGATTTTTTTCCATTACATCGTGCAAAGGCTGGCGCAATTCTTGGTAATTTTCAAGGGTTACAAATTTGTATAACGCACAAACAACAAGTTGAGGCATGAGAATTTTCTCGTTTTTTAAAGTAGTATTTCGTGGAAATGGTGCGTTAAAGGCTCAGCAACAAATGTGTTAAGCCTTTAATTTTAAGATTTTAAACAGCGGCAATCGGCGTGTAAAGATTATTAAACATTCGCACCACAACAAATAGCATTGTTTTCGTTAAATCCAACATAGAATCGTGATAATCGTCGCCCGAATTTTTGGCAAAATCATCAATCGACATATTCATAAATTCCACCAAACCTGTTTGTGTAAATTCACCTTCTTTTGGTTTAAAAAATGCCCCGCGCATTTTTTTAGCCGCTTTTTCATTCACATGACTTGACGCTAATAAAGGCCTGAGTTCTTTATCTAGCAACATTGCTTGGCTTTCCATCCAAGTTGAATCTTGCTCAAAAGTGCGCGGCATTTTACCAAATGATTGTTGATAGACACACAGCACGTCAAAACATAAATCCGCAAAGTATTGTGCTAAATTTTGGTATTTTAGTTCATTACTTTGGTTGTCAATTATGGTTGGAAAAATGCTAAAAAGCGTTTGTGAAAACATCGGTTGATCAATTTCAAATTGAATTAAAATGTGTTTACCCTGTTCTTCGTCAACACTTCGAACGTACTCCAAAGCTTCATAAAGTTCGCGTTCAATAAGTTCGTGCATAATAAATTCCTAGTTAAATTATAAGTTTTTCATCGCGGCAACAATCGCATCGCCCATTTCAATTGTTCCCGCTTTGGTATTTGGGTTCAAATCCGGCGTGACAAAAACACCTTCATTTACCACTTTTTCAACAGCGGCCTTAATGCGTTCGGCGGCTTCGTGTTCACCTAAATGATGCAACATCATTACACCAGCCATAATGACAGCGGTTGGATTAGCAATATTTTTACCAGCAATATCTGGCGCACTGCCGTGCACCGCTTCAAATAATGCAGCATCTTTGCCGATATTCGCCCCTGCAATCAAACCCAAACCACCGACTAAACCTGCCGTTAAATCTGACAAAATATCACCAAACATATTCGTGCAAACGATCACGTCGAACTGTTGTGGATCCATGACCATCAACATACAGGTCGCATCTATAATTCTTTCGTTGAATTCAATATCTGGATAACGCGCCGCTGTTTCACACGCAATATCTAAAAATAACCCTTGCGTGTATTTCAAGATATTCGCTTTGTGACAAACGGTGACTTTTTTGCGGTGATTATCACGTGCATATTGAAACGCATAGTCGATAATGCGTTCGGATGCCCCACGGGTAACCACTGCGATACTTTCAGCAATGTCTTTTTTCGGTGTTAAATAATGTTCCAAACCGGCATAAAGCCCTTCAGTATTTTCGCGTACGATGACAATATCAACATTGTCGAAACGTGTATTAACACCTTTCCAGTTTTTTGCAGGACGAACGTTCGCGTATAAATCGTATTTTTGACGTAACGCTACGTTAATACTTCTAAATCCCGCACCAATTGGCGTAGTCAAAGGACCTTTAAAAGCAACACGAGTACGGTCAATTGAAGTCATTGTTTCTTCTGGAATCGGTGTACCAAAAACCTCAAATGCACCTAAACCTGCATGCGTTTCTTCCCAGTTAATTTTCGCACCTGAAGCATTAATAACTTTTACCGCCTCATCCATAATCGATGGTCCAATACCATCGCCTTTGATAAGTGTTACGCTGTGCATGATAATTCCTAATAAAAAGTGATAAAGTGATTCAACAGAGAGCATTTTACCGTAACACAGGTTCAAAAACTAAAATGATACAAAATAAAAATACGTTAATTGAACATTATAAAAATGCCTGTGAAGTGGAATTACAAGCCTTTAAACCTGGAAATGTAAGTATTTATTCGGAAGGTCACGACATGACGGTAGCTGATTTCCGTTTAAGTGCTGACGTTAGCGCATTACCACTTTGTGAACCAAATTACTCACTGGGTGAAAAAATTTTTTACGCGACAAAAGCGACTCATGATGCCGTCGGTTGTAATACGAATTTGGGGATTATTCTGCTGTGTGCGCCTTTGATTTGCGCAATACAAAACTATCCGGCTTTGGCCCTGAGACCTGCTTTAGCAGAAGTTTTAAATAACACTACAATTGACGATGCTAATTGGGTATTTCAAGCAATTGCTTTAGCTTCCCCAGGTGGCTTGGGAAAAGTCGACAATCAAGATGTAAATCAAAATGCTACGATTACATTACAAGCCGCAATGCGCCTATCCTCTGATAAAGATAGAATTGCATTACAATACGTTAGTGATTATAAAGATATTTTCGATTTAGGTGTTTTAAGTTATACTTACAGCTTCAATCGATGGGGTGAGCAGAATTGGGCAGCAGTCGCAGTTTATGCGGACTTGCTAAGCCAATTTCCTGATAGTCATATCGAGAGAAAATTTGGGAGTCGGTACTCTGTAAGGGTAGCAACAATGATGAACGAGCTTAGTAATAAATTACGAATCATCAATGACCCTAAACAGGTTAAACCACTGCTTTACCAGATGGATGCTGAGCTTAAATCACATGGTTTAAATCCAGGTACATCAGCTGATTTGACAGTGGCTACAGTATTAGCCGTATTTTTAGAATGTTCTCTCGTGCGTAGAGACAAATCGGAGACATGAGTAAATGTCCATATTAGATTCAGTTTTATCATTTTTTAATTCACAGGGGAAAAATAGCATGGCTAAAATCAATAACTTACGTGTAGGCGAATCATTAGTAGGCGAAGGCAACGAAATCGCACACATCGATTTAATCATTGGACCACGCGGTTCAGCTGCTGAAACAGCTTTCGCTACAGCTTTAACAAACAACAAAGATGGTTTTTCAACTTTGTTAGCTGTTGTTGCGCCAAACTTGATGGTTAAACCAGCAACGATTTTGTTCAATAAAGTAACAATCAAAGGTTCAAAACAAGCAGTTCAAATGTTTGGTCCAGCTCAACGTGGCGTCGCTATGGCAATAGCTGACAGCGTTGAAAATGGCACAATCCCAGCTGATGAAGCTGACGATTTATTCGTTTCTGTTGGTGTATTCATTCACTGGATGGCTGAAGACGACGCAAAAATCGAAAAATATAACTACGATGCAACTAAAGAAGCATTGGAACGCGCTATTGCTGGCACACCAACTGCGAAAGAAGTTGTTGCTGCGAAAAAAGAAGCGAAACATCCGTATGCTGCAAACAACGTTTAATTCAATTTGAGCCATTTGGCTTAATTAGAATCAAATAAAAATACCTCCACTAGTGGAGGTATTTTTTTGTCTAAAACCCTGCAATACTTGCTTTTGTAAGTGCCCCAGAATGCAATGCACTTGCTAGTAAAACGTGTTTAATTCGACTTTTTTCAAGTTGCACTAAATCACCATTATTTCGCACACCACCTGCGGCAATAAAATTTATCTGTGGATAATCGTGTTGGAATTGTTTCAATACATCAATCTCTACACCTTCTAAACTTCCTACCCGATTCAAAGTCATTAAAATTACATTTTCAGACCAAAACTCGATTTGGGTAAAAAATTTTTGCGAACCTAATTGTTCACCATTAGAACCAAAATCTAGTGACAAAACAAAACGTTTTTCAAACTTTAAAATTTCACAAAAATTATCGTCAGTAAAGCATTCACTTCCCAAAACAGGTAAATAATTCGATGGAAAAGTTCGTAATTCTTGATAACCAGCATCAACCCAAAATGTAATTTGAGGAAAATTTCTTAAAACCTGCTCAATCAAATCGTTTTGATTGTTCTGACCTATAATTGCATCTAAATCTGCAATATAAAATGTATCAAACGTGCGTAATTTTAAAAATCCATTTAGTACAGAATAAATATCTGATTTTGTGGTTAATACACTTTTTATCGGCTGATAATTTTCACGTATACCTTGTTTTGCGTGAACAACAGCACCATTTTTCAAATCAATAACGGGAATTAATTTAAGTGTCATTTTGAATTCAAAAATTGATTTAATCCGTCTAATACTAAATTAGTTTCGAGAGAAAAAGCATGATTTAACTGCTCAGAAATAATCTTAGCATCTCCACCAGTTAAAAATAATAGTGTATTTGAAGGTTGCTGTTTCATGATCTTTTCGATTAAACCGCATGCTGCAAACAAGGTTCCGTTATAAATTGCGGCTTCTGTTTCAATCCCTAAACCCCTTTTTTTCACGCAATTTACAAAAGGCAAAGCCGCCGTATTTAAAGCCAAAGCAGTTTTCATCAGATTTAAACCGGCACAAATTACGCCACCTTGATGCACCCCATTTTCATTCAAAACATCGATAGTGATTGCTGTCCCACAATCAACAACACAGACAGGTAAATTTGTTTTTTGTTTTGCTGCACACACTGCTAACCAACGATCAATGCCTAATGTTTCAGATTGTAAATAACCATTTTTTACACCAAAAGCCTCTTTTTGTGTCTCCGCAGAATATAGATTAATTCCGCCCCACAATTCAACCGCCATAGTTGTAATTACACTCAATAATTCAGCTTTTCCAACACATGAAATACCCATTTTTTCGGGTTGTAAATCTTGCCATAACACGCGTAATTTTTGTGGTGTAATTTCAGAATGCGACAATGTTTGTCCAATTTGTAGCTGATTATTTTTAGAGCATGCCCATTTCAAACGACTATTACCTAAATCCAATAACAAATTCACGTGCTAAAACTCACTTCACCTGATGAAAACGCTTGAATTTTTCCATTCTCGAATTGCAATTTTAATAAACCATTTTCGTCGATACCTTGCACAATGCCACAAGCCTTCTGAGTGCCGATAAATAAATCCACTTTTTTTCCTAACAAACAATCTTGTTTTCGCCATTCATTTAAATAAGCTATACAACGTTGTTGTTCAAACGTCGCAGTAATGGGTAATAATTCATTCAGCAATTGCGCGACACATTGATTACGTTCTAATTCTACGTTTGGTGCAATGTCTTTTAAATCTGTGTACGACTGTGTAATTTCTTTGATTTCAGGTGGTAAATTTAAATTCAAACCTAAGCCAATAACAACACTCACACTGCCATTTGAACGGGGTGTCACTTCAATCAAAATGCCGCCTAATTTTTTACCGTCACTGTAAATATCATTTGGCCATTTCAATCCAACATTGTAAATTCCAAGTTTATTTAATGCGCGAATAACACCAACACCAATCGCTAAACTTAAACCGTTTAACGCACCTAAACTACTAAAATTCCATAAAAAAGAACCATAAATATTTTTCCCTTGCGGCGAAATCCATTGGCGACCACGACGACCTTTTCCTGCTGTTTGCATTTCTGCTAAACAAATACAGCCCAAAGGCGCATCAGATTTAGCACGAGTCATTAAGTAATTATTAGTTGAATCAATACACGAAAAAATTTCAAGTTCGGAAATTAACGTACGTGTAAAGGGTGTTAAATTTGCGTTAATTTTTATCGCGTTTAAAAGTAAATCAGTCGCCATGCTACAGATTTTCTTTTTGCTGACGAATTATTTGCAATTGTTTTTTGGCAACGTGCTTGCTGAATAAGTCCGAATCTAATTCCGTCATATTCACATAAACAACCCCAGAAACATACGGATAGGCACTTTTAGAATTTGGATTTTGTTCACAATGAATAACTTTCGCATACGTGACCATTACAATAGTACTGTGAACTAAGAATATTTTAATTTCTAAATATTGCCCAACTTTTAATTCCTCTTCAGACTCAAACCCCATGCCAGAAACGCTAATATTAGCATTACGCGTTTCATTAGTACTTAATTCTTCTGAGTTACTTAACGATAAAACCGCTTGTGAAATTAAATCAATTTTAATATCGAGTAGTTTCAAATATCCCGCGAAATCAACATGGATTTTTTCTAATTTACTATATAAAACAGCAGATTCTTCGGAAATTAATTCTAATGCTGACGACAAGGAGCAATTATCAAGTAGACTACTTGTTGATGCCTTAATGGCTTGTGTTGTTTGCTGTTCATCAATGAAGCGATAAGACAAATTAACCGAGTCAGCAACTCGAAAAAAATACCGTTTCTCTTCAGGGATAGCTGTTTTAATATTGTTCAAAATTCTTACCTCATAATTTTAAACATCGAGTTTGTTAATACAAACTCGATGCTTTAAATAAATCAAAAATCAATCTTCCCAAGTTCTTCCATCACGCGCCAACAAAGCATCGGCAGCATTTGGTCCCCACGTTCCAGCCGAATATGCTTTAGGACCATCGTTCAATTTCTTCCAAGCATGTTGAATTGAATCAACCCATTCCCATGCCGCTTCAGTTTCTTCACGACTGATGAAGAGTTTGTTATTACCGCGCATTGCTTCGAGCAACAGGCGTTCATAACCACCTGAAGCGCGTGTTTTTTTCTTTGTATCGACAAAGCTCAAGTCAAGTTTATTTTTTTGAAGTCGAATCGAACCGTTAATGCACGGAACTTTGCTCAACATTTCAATTTCTACACCTTCTTTTGGTTGAAGATAAATCACCAATTTATTTGGCGGCAAATCCTGGAAACTCGCTTTAAAAATATTATGTGGTAATTGTTTGAAAGTAATAATAATTTCGGTGCGTTTTCGATTCATCCGTTTACCTGTACGCAAATAAAACGGCACACCAGACCAACGCCAATTATCAATATCAACACGCATCGCAACAAAACTTTCGGTTGAACTTTCGGTTGAACTTTCGGTATTTGCGCCTTCTTCTTCTAAATAACCAGGAACTTGTTTACCTTGTATGTAACCTTTTGTGTATTGTCCACGCACAGTTTTGGTACTTACATCCCAATCACTAATTGGACGCAAGGCTTTTAATACTTTAATTTTTTCTTGATGAATATTTTTTGCTTCAAGGCTAACAGGTGGTTCCATTGCAATAAATGTCAAAATTTGCAACAAATGATTTTGCAGCATATCGCAAAGCTGTCCTGAATGATCAAAATAATCCCAACGTCCTTCAATCCCAACTTCTTCGGCGACGGTAATTTGAACATTATCAATTGTATCGTGACTCCAGTTTGTTGTAAAAATCGAATTTGCAAAACGTAACGCCAGCAAATTCAACACTGTTTCTTTACCTAAATAATGATCAATACGGTAAATCTGATCTTCTTTGAACACCGCTTGAAAGGTATCGTTAATTTCATGCGAAGACTGCAAATCATGTCCAATAGGCTTTTCCATAACAAGACGTGATTCTTTGTGAATCAATTTTGTTTTGTGTAAACCCGTACAAACGCTTTTGAATAATGACGGTGGAATCGCAAGATAATTCACAGTAATTCGATTTTTTTGATCCAGTATTGCACCCAATTTTTTAAATTCTTGAGGGTCATTTATATTCAGTTGCAGGTATTCAAAGCGCGCTGATAAGCGTTGCCATACATCCTCTTCAAAAGCTGTTGGCAAGAATTCCTTCAAACTTTTATGAACGATTTCGACAAAACCTGCTTTTGTTTCAGGCAATCTATCTACGCCAATAATGCGAGTTTTCGGCTCAAGTAATTTCGATTTATCAAGTTGATATAAAGACATCATCAATTTGCGGCGTGACAAATCACCAAGTGCGCCGTAAATGACTAGATCGCAAGGTTTATCTATTTTTTCGTTCATAATTATTCTAATTTTAGAGTGGAAGAAAGAGTTGGCTAGCACACATTCCGCATGTTATAGGGCATTATTATCGCAGAATTTAATCGACGTAACCGTGAAAAGTTACGGCAAAAACTTTTGTAAAATATTATCTAAAAAATTCCAGCCATGTTCTGTGCACCGATAAAAAGTGTCACTCTCAATCAATAAACCATTTTTCACACAATCACTTAACGCAGGCTCAAGTGTTTTCGGCTCTAAGCCGGTTGCGATTGAATAATGTGCAAGCGAAAAACCTTGCTTTAATCGTAATTGATTCATAATAAACTCCACTGGTAAATCAGCAATTACAATTATATTTTCGATAAAATCATTTTCTTTCTGATAACGGTCAGGATGTTTATTTTTTTGCGTACGGATAATTTTATTTGGAGATTCAAGACTTAATTTTCCGTGTGCGCCCGCACCAATTCCTAAATAATCACCAAATTGCCAATAATTCAAATTATGCCGACATTGTTTTCCATTCAAGCTGTAGGCTGATACTTCGTATTGTGCGAAATCGTGTTCATCGAGAATCTGCTGGCAATGTTTTTGTGTATTAAAAATAAATTCATCTGAAGGTAAAGCAGGCGGATAACGGTAAAAATAAGTATTTGGCTCAAGTGTCAATTGATAAAATGATAAATGCGTCGGCTGCAAAGAAATCGCTGTGCGAATGTCATTTTCAGCCTGCGCCAATGAAGATGTCGGCAAGCCAAACATTAAATCTAAATTGAAATTATCAAAGCCGACTTTTTGCGCCATTTCTGCCGCTAAAATCGCTTCACTGCCATTGTGAACGCGTCCTAATTCAGTCAATAGTGAATCATCAAAACTCTGCACGCCAATCGATAAACGGTTAATCCCAATCGCTTTAAATTCGGCAAATTTTTCAAATTCAAACGTACTAGGATTAGCTTCCATAGTGATTTCAATGCCAGACGAAAAAACTAATTGTGTTTCAACACCACGCAATAATCGGTTAATTGCTTCTGGTGAAAATAAACTTGGTGTGCCACCACCTATAAAAATACTGTGTAAAGGTCGCGAAATTTGATAACGCTCAATATCACGAGCTAAATCGGCAAGCAGGCTATCAATGTAATCGATTTCAGGAAGTGAATCTTTCACCGCGTGGGAATTAAAATCACAATACGGGCATTTTTTCAAACACCAAGGAATATGAATATATAAACTAAGAGGTAACAAGGACAAATCATCGTGGTGGGTTTAGAATGACACGAGTTTAGCACAAAAAATAGTGAGGATTTATGCGACTTTTATTGGTTGAAGATGACGAGATTTTAGGTGATGGATTAGCAGCAGGATTAAAAATGGAAGGTTATGCAGTTGATTGGCTTACAAATGGAAAACTTGCTGATGAAGCGTTGAAATTAAACAGTTATGAATTAGTCGTTTTAGATTTAAATTTACCCGATATGGACGGAATTAGTATTTTGAAAGCCTTGCGAAGTCGTAAAAATGAAACGCCTGTTTTGGTTTTAACCGCAAAAGATACCATTCCAGATCGTATTTTAGGATTAGACAGCGGTGCGGATGATTTTGTGATTAAACCTTTTGATTTAAATGAGGTTTGTGCGCGTTTACGTGCTTTAGCACGCCGAAATGAAGGACGCAGCACTCCCATTATTGAGCATAAAGGTATTTCATTAGATCCCGCATCCCATCTCGTTACATTTAACGATGAAAAAGTTGAAGTATCACAAAAAGAATTCGAGATTTTAAGTTTTTTAATGAGCAATATCGGACGTGTTATTTCACGCGCTCGATTAGAAGAAAGTTTGTACTCGTGGAATTCGGATGTCGAAAGTAACACGGTTGAAGTACATATTCATCATTTACGAAAAAAACTCGATGCCGCGGTAATTCGTACAGTTCGTGGAGTTGGCTACATTATTGATACGGAGGATGAATAATGAATTATTCTCTGCGCCATCTACTTTTATTTAGTTTACTTACCGCATCAATGTGTATTTGGGGCGTGACGGCATTTTTAACGTATAAAGTAACGCGTAACGAAGTAGCCAGTTTATTTGATGCGGAACTCGCACAATCCGCAAAAGTATTACACAGTTTTGTTGAAAATTTATTGCGCGAGGGATCCCTTTCGACGCATTGGATGCAAGCACAAAATGATGAAAACTTGCATATTCCACAAGGTCGAAAACACAATAAAAATCGAGCCTTTCAGTTGCTAACTGATGATAATAATAATTTTCTAAAACCAGAATCGGTGCCAAGTGTATCGCTCCAAAGTTTTGAAGAAAAAAATATCGACGAGCAACTTTGGGGGGTGTTTGATGACTTATTGCAAGCCAGCACATTAGGGCATAAATACGAACGAAAAATCGCGTTCCAACTTTGGTCAAATACCAACGGAATCGTTTTACATTCTGATAGTGCGCCAGTTTTCGCAATGTCTTCAACTGATCACGGACTTAGTGAAACGAATATCGATGGGCATTTATGGCACGTTTTTAGTATTGCAAGCACAAACGGTGAATACATTATTCATGTTGGACAAAAAGAAGAAATTCGTGCCGAATTGACAGACGAAATTTCGATGCAATTGGTAATGCAATTTTTAGTCGGCTTGCCCATTTTAGGATTAGTCATTTGGCTGATTGTCGGTCGGGCATTGTCACCGTTAAACCGTTTGGAAATAGCACTTTCACGCCGTGAAGCCAGCTATTTAAAACCGCTGTCAATTGATAAATTACCGAATGAAATTGTGCCAATTGTGCACGAAATAAACACCCTATTTATCCAACTCGAACAGGCTTTTGAACATGAGCGTCAATTTACAGCAGATGCCGCACATGAATTACGCACGCCATTAGCTGGCTTACTAACGCAAGCGCAAGTTGCACTGCGAACAGTCGATGAAACTGTAAGAAATCAAGCCTTGAAACGCATTGAACAAGCAGTACATCGCATGACCTATTTGGTTCAGCAATTACTGACATTTTCACGCATTGATTCAAACACTGAATACCTTGCAAAAGTCGTCACGCATGTTAATAAAGAAATTATTCAAGTTATTACAGAACTGGATTCTGACGCGTATAAAAAACGAATTCATGTTGAATTTATCGAAGAAAAAGTAATGCCAATTATGGCAAATACACTGCTGATAGACATTTTACTGCGGAATATAATTGATAACGCAATCAAATACACACCGTCACGCGGTAATATTCGTGTCAGTTTAATGGAAACCGATTCACAATTAATTTTTTGTGTAGAAGATTCTGGACCTGGGATTGCCCCAGAGGAATATGAAAATTCATTAAAACGCTTTCATCGTTGCGTGGAAACAGCTCACACAGCACAAGGAACAGGATTGGGATTTTCAATTGTTCAGCGTATTGCGGGCATTCATCATGCCGAATTGGCATTAGGTGAATCGGAATTAGGCGGCTTGAAAGTTAAAATTTCGTTTGTTTTGCCTCCTATTTTATCCGCTAAAAAAAGAACTCGAAAATATCCTTTTTTTAACGGCTATTTCCATAAATCTTAACGTGACGTAATAATTATATCTGAGTCGATTTTTTTAAAAACACTTTTGCTACGATTTTCTTGCGCTTTCCAAAGTTTGCCGTTAATACGAATTTCTGTACCTACGTAAACAGCACGTTCTGCAACAATTTTTGCATCATCCATAACAACCATATTCGCTCTCAATTCTTGTAATACTGCGTTATTAAGTTCTTCATCAATAATCAATTTACTTAACGAGTGATGTAGTTTTTCAAACATTTCATTATTTGTTTTTTCAGGGTGGCTGTCGAAAAACGTTAAAATTTTATTAATGTCACCTTGTTCTTTTACATTTTTGACTAGAGTACTTTTTATTGCCATTTCTCTTTTTTGAATATGTGGATTTGAGCCAACATGGACGCACGTTTTAATTCCAGAAATTGCACCAATAATAGTCCCTTTAACCATTTTCATTGCCCACGTTACGCCACCCATAATTGAGGGTTTTTTACCGCTATTTTTCACGCCCGTTACAATGATATTTCCGGCCATCATTTTATTATTCATTGCATATTTTTCAATGACAATATCAACGCCTGCTTCAATATAAAAATTTTCAGCAAATCCAAGCATTACAGAACCATGCGATACAATTGTTGCAGCATTCGTGTCATCAACAATTTCATGTGCATCGGCAATATCGTGACCACCTTGAGCTCCACCCCCGATAATGATGTTACCCTTTGCGATCAATCTACAGTTTCCCGTTACCCCACCTGTGATAGTTAGGGTTCCCATGCAGTCGAGAGTCGCGTCGGTAACATTGCCGCCAATAGTAATATCTTCTAATGCAAATATTTTCATCCCATCGATTACGTCGCCTTTGACAATCACAGAACCATCAAAACGGATATTTCCTGATTCAAAATTGACTTCTTTAAGCGTTAAAACAGGTAGCACAATCATCCCGTTTGGAACCGAAACTGCTTGCCCTGTAATATCAGCGAGTAATTGATCGCTATTTTCTGGATTTAAATGTACCCCTTTTTGATCTCTCGAAAATGGTGTATTCGCGCCCTCGGTTGGTTTAATAATTTCACCGAAAATATTAAACCCTTTTATGCCTGGAACAGGTGGAACGCGTTCTAGCACCAAATCATCTTTATGAATGACAGGTATATCGCCCAATTCACGGTAATCCACATTACCTTCTTCATCTACAAGTGGTTTTCGTTCGTTGACTTCAGCTACAAAACTTATAAATTGTGTGTCAATTCCCGCAATAGGCTGAAGACCTTCTGCGATAAGAAAATCTAAAGCAAATCCTTTTGCTATAGTTTGCTCGATAGCGTCATCTGAAACGATACCAAAAACAACTTTTTTTTCAGTTAATGTATTTTTCACTTCTTCGAGTGTTATTTCTTTACCACCAAAACAAGGTTTAAGTGAAAGATGCGCGTTCATTTTGTCCATTGATAATACAATACCGCAACTACCATCTCTGCGTTCGCCAATTTCAAATTCAAAACTTTCCTCATCGGGTGCGCTTTTATAGTGACGTAAAAATTCAAGTACTAAATGAATGTCCAGAAATAATGCGGCAAATGGTGAAGCACCTACGCGCTCTTTTAAAATATCAACCGTCAACTCAATCTTATCTTTACATGGCGAATAAGTAACAAATAATGTTTCATTATTTGAACCTATTTTAAAACTCAAACCATTTTCTATTTTTACGTTATCACTCATGATAATTTACCTTAATATTTAGTTTTAACGTTTTACAGACATATTATTACGGCTTGCGGAAAATGTACTTTTTCCTTGGTTTTCATCTGCTTGCCATATTGCACTGTTAATTTTAAGTTCTGTGCCAGTATAGACATAACGATCTGCATAAATTTTTGCACTATCAATATCTGTTATATTTTCAAGTAACTCTTGTAATTCAGCTTTGTGCATTTCTGTATCAATAAGCAATTTGCTTAATGTGTGATTCAGTCTAACAACTGTTTCAGGGTCATTATTTTTATCAGGATTTTGCTCCAGCCAGACTAGAATGGCATGGATATGCTCGTGTTCATCCTCGTTTTGAAGCAATATATCTTTTAATGCGGAGATGCGTTTTTGAATGTAAGGATTTGATCCTACTTGCACGACTGTTTTAATACCAGATTCTGAGCCTATAGCTATCGCCTTAACAAGCATCATTGCCCATGTGACACCACCCGCAATAAATGATTTATTACCAGCACTTTTTTTTGACCCGACTATAATTTTATTTGACGCCGTCAATTGATTGTTCAAGGAGTATTGATCAATGACAATATCGATACCTGCTTCGATAGAAAAATGTTCTACAAACGACGCATGAACCGAGCCACGGGACACAATTCTTGTAGGATAGATTGTCCGTCTCTCTCCTTTAGGAGCGAATGAAACAACTTTTTTTCGTTTTTCTGGACCCTTATATTCAGTATTTCCACTTTGGGGTTTATACCCTTTAAGTCCGCCTTTAATCGAAACACCACCCCATCCAGCCAATTCACAGTTACCTATTACACCCCCCTCTACGGTTAAGTTACCATTACATTCTATTTGGGAATTGAGAACTTCGCCCCCAATTGTAATATCTTCAAGTGCATAAATTTTCATGCCAGCACTGACATTTCCCAAAACAACAACAGAGCCATCAAAACGAATATTACCCGTTAATAAGCCGACGTTTTCTACCGTGAGGACGGGAGATACAATTACGCCATTCGGAACAATAATTGGCTGTCCAGTAATTGCGGCTAATAATTGATTGTTATTCTCGGGATTAACATAAATGCCACGTTGATCACCAGAAAACAGAATTTCTAAACCACCACGTGGTGGAACTACCTCACCTAAAACATTTAGCCCTGATTTACCGTCTATCGATGGGCTACGCTGCATTAATACATCACCTTTATTCACAACGACAATATGACCTAATTCACGATAGTCGACTACACCTTCAGAATTCACGAGCGGTTGACGCACAGGTGCTGGGGGAATTAAGCTTAAAAACTTTGTATCTACACCCGGAATAGGTTCAATTCCTTGGGCAACTAAAAAGTATTCAAAATGCCCTTTTTTTAAAGCTTCTTGAATTGATTCAATGGGTACAACTCCAAAAGAAACCTCTTCGTCATCCAATATTTTTTGTATATCATTTAAAATAACTGGCTTACCACCAAAATTGGGCGTTAATGTTAAATAAGCTTTCATTTTATTTTCTGTAAAGGAAATACTACATTCTGCATCGCGGCGTTCGCCAATTTCAAATTCAAATTCGCCAGTTTTTATTTTGTTATAACGCGAGCTTAATTCAGCAATTAAATCTTCGTTGATAAAAAAATTTGAAAACGGTGTAGTTTGAATATGTTGTTGAATTATCTCCGCAGTAAGCTCTAGTTTATCTTCACACGGCAATTCAATGATCGCCAATAATTTAGTTCGATCGAAATTTAATTTAAAACTTAAACCATTATTCACTTTCATTTCGTCACTTTTTTTAAATTGTACATTATTGAATTCTTTTTAAATCGTGTGTATCAGATTTCCAGTCATATTATTATTTTTTTAGAAAAATAATTTTATAAAAACAATTTCATCACTCAAAATCGTAAATTATTCAAATGACCACTTTCCATTTCAGAAATACAATCAAACGCTCAAAAAAATTGGGAACGCTTGATGACGAAAAACCTGATTAACTATTTACCTAACACACTATCACGCCCACGTTCAGCTAATTCTAAAACCTCAGCAACAATTTCACCATTAAGATTTAGCGCCTGCAAACTGGTTGTTAAATGCTCAATCACAGCATCGTAATGCGAATCTCCAGGTATCATGTGTAATAAATGACTGTGACTATCGCATAGCCATTTGGTACTAGGATGATTTTGACCAATGATCATGCCAAAACCAGCAAGGCCTGATTCAGGGAGACGCTCTTTATCTTTAAACTTTGCAAACGCTGACATAAAAAAATCACTCACGGACTTTATAAATTCGTTAGTGTTGAAATTCCCATTCAGAGCAGTTAACACAACCACGTTTAATGTTTGGATTTGATTTTTTTGGTCTGTATCATTAAAAAATCGACTGACACGATAGTCGTCCCGTATTTTGTCATATACATTTTCTACCAGCACATTAACTACATTCTCACCGCCTAAACGCTGATACAGATTTAATTCACTCATAAATAAATATCCTTAATTATTGTTTTTGTATAAAAGCACCTCAAGTGTAATGAATTTCATTGTTGTCTACAATCGCTCTTACTATTAAATAATAATCAACTCTAAATCACAATAGTTCGGACAGTTTCTTCAACCTGCTATGCCGAAATGACAAAGCTCGGAATAAGTGGCTGATGATTTAATCGAATTCAGGTCGATTGCTAAGTTGCAAGAAATACGTTCGAGAAATAACGTGT